>CAZSGH010000014.1:55764-64207 GCA_964606405.1 uncultured Francisella sp. | reverse complement strand
AAAGTTTGCGGTGATCCTTGTTTGGATTCTGATTTTGATGTGGCTGATTTCTTTATTTTGCTGGATGTGAAAGATTTAAGTCCGCGTTACGTGCGTCATTTCTTACAGCGTGCTGCTGTTCCTGCAATGATGCCAGTTGTTAATACGAGTTTTGCTCTGGCAGCCTGATGAATAAAGCATTGCGCGTTGCATGGCGTTTGCTTGCCGTTGCCATTTGGTTGTTGTGGGGTGGTTTGCTTGCGTTACTGCTATTGCGCCTTAATACGCAAAAGGGCTATTCTGTTTTTCAGCTTAAGTTAGTCCGATGGTGGTCGGGTAGGTTGTTGGTTATTTTAGGCGTTAGGCTGTCGGTTAGTGGGCAAATTCAAGATGCGCCTATTTGGGTTGCTAACCATGTTTCTTGGTTGGATATTGTTGTCTTAATGAGCATTGCGCCCAGTCGATTTTTATCGAAGGCAGAAGTGGCAGGATGGCCATTGATTGGTTGGTTAGCGCAACGAGCGGGTACTGTGTTTATGCGTCGTGGTGCTGGTGAGGTAGATGCAGCCACAGCTCAGCTCAGACATTTGGTTGGTTTGGGTGATCGCGTGTTGTTTTTTCCAGAGGGAACATCTAGTGCAAGCGCACCACTTAAGTTCCATGCACGTTTGTTTTCATTGCCTGTAAGCTTGTCGTCGTCGATTGCGCCCGTGGCGGTGATGTACCACGATACACTTGTTAAACCCAGATCAGATTTGGCGTATATCGGTGAGCAGACGTTTGTACAAAGCCTAACGCACCTGTTGGCTCAAGAGCAACTTGTTGCGCAAGTGTGTTTGTTGCCATCGATTGATGCTTTGGCATTAAGTCGTAATGCGCTGGCAGATGCTGCGCATACGTCAATCTCTAACGCATGGCATGATATGGGGAACCTCTAAAAACCTCACTTCGCTCGTTTTTAGACTTCCCATTTTTGTTTTTAGCTGAAGGAAGGGCTTTTATCAATGTGTTACATGCTATTTCTAGCAAGGCCTTCCTCCAGACCTCCTACCCACTGGGTTTTTATAGGTTCTCGCCACATTTACCAGTGAAAATTGTTGCATAATAGGCATGATTAACAAACATGGGTTTCATGCGTGAATATTAAAGACAAGGCACAAGCGGGCATTAAAGCGCGTTACGATGATTTTGTGCTAAAAAAAGCAACCGAGGCAGCGAATTTAGAGTTGTTTAGCATGGGGTGTGATTTGGCGAATATCGAACAAGCTGATCATGACTGCATCGTAGCAGACTACGTCGAAAAAATTAAGTCGAAGCATAAGACACTGGGTAGTCTTGCCTTGGGCTTTGCTTTGGGGGCGTGGTTGCTGTAATGTTGCGTGGGATTGGTTCTTTGGCACGCATGGGCGTGTTGCTACATATTGCCAATGGTTTTCGTCGTCATGCGCGAGTGTGGTTGCAGTGGCTAGCTTTGGCTGTTGTTTTTGCTGTAATCGAACATTTTTACAGTGACGTGCAAGGGTATCTAAATTTAGCAGCGGACACAACTGCTTTGCTGTTTGCCTTGCTGATTAAAATTGGGCTTGAGTTGCTTATTGTTTTTTATGCATTATGGTTGTTGTACTCGGCATTTTTACGTCAGCCTCGTGTGGATCATAAGTCTTCTGACACGAATAATTCATCGACGGATAAGTCTGAGTCTCCCGTACCTTCTTTGCCATTAGTCGGGCATTCACCCAGAAGACGAGCGGATTTGGTGCGCGAAAAGTTGCGGGAACAAGTGGCGCAGAAACATCAGAAATAAAAAACGCACCCTTTTGAGGTGCGTTTTTTGTTTGTCAGAATGACGACTGTGCATTAATGCTTAACAGTAACTTTTTCTGCTTTGCTATGTGCTTTGTTGAACTTTTCAACCAACGCGGTTGGTTTTGAAGCAGCGCCAGCATAAATAACATTACGACCATTTGGACCTGCTGCCGTATCGGTGTAGCCAGATACTTGAACATTAACCAAGTAGTTGCGTAGGTTTTTCATGTCAGTGAATACCATGTAGTTATTACCGTCGAATACTTCCGCGTACATGTCATCAGCTAAAGATAGTTTGCCGTTGTAAACTTCGAGTGCAGCAAAGTATGGCTTAGCGCCTTTTTCCATTGCTTTGGCTTGATCTTTTGTCATGCCAACAACCAGTGTGCCGCCTTTTGCAGCTTCACCAATTTTGGTATTGCGGAAAGTTGGTTCGCCGAATTGAACGAATTCAGACCAAACTTTGGCATCGTCAAAAATGTAAGTACGTTTTTCGTAAAAGCCCATGTAAAAGTCATTTGTGGCATCGTATTCATCTTTAGCATTGGTAAATTGGCTTGGTGTTGAAGCACAGCCTGCTAATGTTGCTGCAGCCAGTGCAGCCAGAATCATTTTTTTCACAAGAAAACACTCTTATTAATTAATAAACAGGGTTATTGTCTCGTTTAAATATGACAAATAGATGGCAGTTATGTGACGGATATATGACGACAAAATAGGTGCTGCCCATCTCCCGATAAAAACAGCATTGTGATCTGATGGCTCTGTCTCACTTATATTTTTTAGGTATTTCCTAATTTGTTGGCAATATTTAGTGTATGATGTTTAATAGGTCACCATAAAATGCTTATAGGGTTTGTTTAAAAGGGTCGAATTATGAGACCTTTTACCTGAGAGTGGGCGCGTCGTTATTGATGTTGACAATTAGCTCAATTCGAGAATTTATGTTTGGTTAGTATCTCGTTACTCAATCGCAAAAGGTGTTAAAATCAAGCCATCGAAACGTCCTATTTAAGGTTGTGCATTCATGTTTCTCGTTAAAAAAAATATCCAGTTATTGACCATTGCTTCTGCACTTGTTTTTGCAGGTTCTACCCATGCTGCTGTTGGCTTATTAAGTTTGTTTGAGCAAGCACAAGCGCAAGAT
Source organism: uncultured Francisella sp. (assembly GCA_964606405.1). GTDB lineage: Bacteria > Pseudomonadota > Gammaproteobacteria > Thiomicrospirales > Thiomicrospiraceae. Next base: position 61,275 of record CAZSGH010000014.1, on the reverse strand, counting down.
GCTAAGTTAGCGCAAGCCAAGGCACAGCTCCAGGCCGATCAAGAAATTATCAATCAAGCCAAAGCAGTATTAATGCCCACCTTGTCGGGGCAGGTTGCCTATCAGCAGAATGATTTTTCGAAAAGTGTTTTTATGGCAGCAAAAGAAAGTTTGCAAGAAAAGTTGGTGTTAAATCAGTCGTTATTTGATGCCAGTTCTTGGGCAAGATATGAGCAAGCCAAGAGCCTAGTTCAACAGTCGCTATTGCAATATCAACTGAGCGAGCAAGATTTGGTCTTGCGCTTAAGTCAGGCTTATTTTGACGTGTTGCGCGCGCAGCAGTTACTCACCTTGGCAAGCGCACAAAAAGAATCGACGGGTAAGCAGCGCGATAAAATTAGTGAAGGTGTGCGTGTTGGCTTAACCAATCCTGTCGATTTGCTTGAGGTGCAAGCGCGTTATGATTTGGCAGAGTCAGACGAAATTAATGGGCAAAATCAGCTATCAGTTGCTAACGAGGCGTTGTCACGTCTGATTCGTGCTGCCAATGTGCCACACTTAAAGACGCTGACGCTTGATACGGTGCTTCCGCCATTGGCTGACAAGCCTGCGGTCTTGGCAGATCAGTATGGCGATAAAAACTTAACCGTCAAGCTGAGCGAACAAAAACTAAGCGTGAGTGAGCAAGAGGTCGATGCGCAGCGGGCAGGGCATTATCCAACCTTGGCGTTACAGGGGTCTATTGCTAATCAAGATGGTGTTTTGAGTAGTAGTGCGAGCGCTAGCCCTTATCCCTATCAAACGAATAGTATTGGTCTGGTGCTCAATGTTCCCTTGTATGCGGGCGGTATGGTCAATAGTCAGGTTCGTAAAGCGGAATCGCTTCGCACTGCTAACCAAGAAGGCCTGCGCAATAGTAAAGAGCAGGCTCGCTTAGATATTTTAACCTTAGCAAAAACAGTTAGCTTAGGGCACAGTCGTTTAATGGCATTGCGCAATGCGGTTAAATCTAACGAAGCTTTTTTAGCAGCTGCCGAAGAGGGTAATCGCGTCGGTATGAAAGACTTGGTTGATGTGCTCAATGCACGTACGCAATTGCTCAAAGCCAAGCAAGATTTAGCCAATGCCTTGTACGATGATGTGATGAATCGCTTGCGCTTAAAATCGGTACAGGGACAGTTGTCGAAAGATGACTTGGCCGCTATCGAAGCTTATTTGCGTGATGCGAGTTAAGGGGATTAAACCGTGTCTAAAAAATTATTATGGATTGTTATTGGTGTTGTTATTGCGGGTGGTGCGATCATTGCCATTAAAACAAAGCAAGCAAAAAATGCTGCATTTGTTCCTCCTGTTGTTGCGCCGATTAGCGTGTCGTCGATGACAGCTCAGCTTGCGTCAGTTGTCTTAACTCAGCCTGCACAAGTTAGTGTTAAGGCTGAGGTGGAGCAGTTGCTCACCGCGCGTTTAACGGCACAAGTGGTTTCTTTGCCTGTGCGTGAAGGTGATGTGGTCAATACGGGCGATTTGTTGGCTCAGTTGGACGATAAGTCATCTCGTGCCGATGTATCTCTTGCCGATGCTCAGTTTGCGCAATACAAATTAGAGCAAGCCAGTATTAAAAATTCGGTTGATGCTGCCAAACTTGACTTACAAGCACAAAAAGATACGTTGGCGCGTTTAAAGAAACTCGCAGCGGTGAAAGCAGCCAGTGAAGATCAGATTCAACAGCAAAGTGTGCGTGTTGCGCAAGCCGAGCAGCGTCTCAGCGCTGCGCAGTCGCAATATAAAGCCTACGATGAATTGCTTAGTGCACGAAAAAAACAAGCAGAAGCTGCCAAAGGGGCTTTGGGGTATGTGCAGCTTAAAGCGTTACAAGCAGGTATTATCAGCGAACGCTTAGTACAAGAAGGCGATATTGTTACTGCCGGTACGCCATTAATCCGATTGGTGGGCGAGGGTGGTGGTCGTCGTTTATTAGTGCAACTACCAGCCGACGATGTCAAACCAGCAGGATTGATGTGGCAAGATAAGTTATTGCCACTCATTGCTTGGCCAAGAGCCAATGCGCAAGGTTTACTTACTTACGAAGCACGTCTTAACGATGCGCGATTGATTCCGAATCAGCAGCTCGCTTTGCCGTTAGCGGTGTATTCGGGTGAAGGCATTGCCTTACCTTCGCAGTGTTTTATTCCGCATTCTGTTAAAGAAGCGCAAGTGTTAATCGATCATCAGGGAAAAGCTGAAGTCGTACCTGTTATGTTGGAAGCGATTGGGCAAGAAGGTGCGGTAACGCAGAATCCTCGTTTGGTTGGGCAAACAGTATTGTGTGCGTCATCGGATGTGTTGATTCGTTTAATGGCGGGAAGAAGTTATGTTGTGCGTTAACTCGTGGAGTTTTGATTATGTCTATTGAACAACAACGTGAAATAGGTCTTGAATCTCTAATTCAATCTGTTAAAGCACTAAATATGAACCCTAACGCATTGGCAGAATCGATGGAAATTAATGAAGTTTTTTCTTTGATTGAAATAGATACTGAAGGGTTCGTGCTTAGTAGCGATCTACTCCCTAGCTTCATAGCAGAATAAAAGGCAAAGCTCATATGTTCCTCTGGTTTTTTAATCGTCCGTGGATTACGGGTGCGATGCTCCTGCTGATGTCGATTATGGGCGTGTTGGGTTACAACCTGATGCCACGCAACTTGTACCCCGATGCCGAACGTCCGCAAGTGATGATTATTACTCAGTTCCCAGGGGCATCTGCCGAAATCATGGCGCAGCAGGTATCGCGCACCATGGAGCGTGAGTTATTTAGTCTGAGCGGTATTCGTTTGGTACAAAGTACCAATCGTGATGGCTTTGCTGTTATTCGTACTGAGTTTGGCTACGAAAAAGGGCTAGACGGTGCATTAGCCGATGTCACCAATGCGCTTGATCGCATTCGTACCAAATTGCCAGCAGGTGTTATGCCTTACTCGCTTTATCCGATGGGTAATTTTACGCCTCCTGCCTTGGTGTTAGCGGTGTCACCCAAACCCGAATCGGGCTTAAGCTTGATGCAAGCTCGCTATTTGGTCGAAAGTGACATTCGACCTGCGTTTCTGAAGCAACCTAACATTGCCAATGTCGAAGTTTTTGGTGGTTGGCAATCCGCCATTCGCGTTGATATTAATCCTAACAAGCTGGCTGCGCTTGGCTTAAATCTGGGGCAAGTTGTCGACTCCCTTAAACAATGGCAAGCCCAACTGCCATTAGGCTCATTATTGGGTGATAAACAGTCTTGGTCGGTGATGATTCCTGGTGAAAAAAGTCAGGTCGATCAGTTGGCATTATTGCCAGTGACGGCGCAGCTTAATTTAGGGCAGGTTGCAACCATCGAGTGGCAAGCACAAGACAGGTATAGTGGTTATATCGGCAATGGTAATCCGGCGATTGCCTTGTCGTTGCAACGTCCACCAGGCGGTACCATTGCTCAAGCTTTTGAAGAAGCCATGTCTGCCTTGCCTGATATTCAAGCTAAGTATCCATTACTGGATATCAGCCTAACCGATACACAAATGGACATTGTGGTTCGTTCTAACGACAATATGTTTAACGCATTATTAGAAGCGATTTTGTTCGTTTCTATCGTGATGATGGTGTTTTTAGCAAACTGGCGTGCTGTTGCCACTGCTTTGCTGTCCTTGCCCTTAGTTTTTTTGGGTACGATGGCAATTTTGTGGTTGTTCGGGAAAGAGCTAAACCTATTCGTTACCACAGGCGTTATTCTAGCCTTAGGCATGTTGGTTGATGATGCTGTGGTGGTGTTAGAAAACATCGAGCGTCATTTAGAAGAACTGCACCAAGACACGACCACGGCAGTTATTTCGGGCATGAAAGAAGTGGTGTCGCCTGTCTGGATCGGTAGTTTGGCAACGGTTGCGGTGCTTGCCCCGCTCATGTTTGTTGGGGATTACACCGAAGCTGTTTTTAGCCATCTTATTTTCCCCGTTGTTATTGCGGTTTTTGTTTCTTATGTGGTGTCGATTACCTTTATTCCGCGCTTGGTGTGGTTTTGGTATCGCAATGGGATGCCTGCTAAAAATGCGATTGAACGCGCATTGGAAAGCCATTATCAGCGTCGCTGGGCACCGATTAGCAACACTTATGTGGCAGGACTGCGTTGGCTTATGGTGGCGCGTTGGCGTCGTTGGTTACTGATTATCGGTGCCTTTGTGGTGTTGGCGGTCAGTGGCAGAATCGTTATGCCAACCATTGGGCAAGATGCATTGCCAGCGGCTGATATGGGTGTGGTGCAGATGCGTGTGCGCTTCGGTGAGCAGGAGAAGGTCAGTGATGTTGAACGTAAATTACTGCCTGTTCTAGAAGCCTTAAACAAAGATCCGTTGATGGTTCGCTACGGTGTCACCATCGGTGCGGAAGCTGGCGTGACCTCTTTAGGAAGCGGGGCATTGGCGTCGGAAGCGAGCATTATGGCACACTTCACCTCGCGCTTAGATCGCAGCAAAACCAGTTGGGATATTGCTGATGAGTGGCGTGCCAAGTTAGCGCAAATCGAAGGCGTGGTCAGTGTCGATACCTACGATTTTGGTAACACCATGACCAGTACCATTAAAGCACCGATTACGCTTCGCCTGAGTAGCGACGATTGGCACAACTTACCACAAGCAGCAGAACAAGTGATGGCTGCAGTGCAAAGTGTTCGTGGTGTGACATCGGTATCTTCTAACTGGTCTGGCTTTACCCAGCAGGTTCAGCTCAAGCTTAAACCAGAGCAACTGCTTAAGTTTGGACTCACGCCCGAAAAGTTAGCTGCTCAGCTGCCCTTGCAGGGCATATCGGTTGCGAGTTTAACGCGTTGGTCGGCGAGTGAAAGTATTCCTGTGCGCATTGCCCTGAGTGCGCCTTACACCGAACAGCCGCAGACCTTGCTAATGTTCCCAGTTGCTGTGCCAACAGGGGGGACTGTGCCATTAAGCGCGCTTGCTGATATGGAAGTCGCGCAACAACCGATGTTGTTATCGACTGATGAGCTGCAGTATACGATTGATTTATTGGTTTATCGTGATCATCGTGCATTAAGTCATTTGCTAGAAGACATTGACTTAGCTATTACTAAGTTAACCTTGCCCTCTGGCGTGACATGGCGCGATGCGGGAGATAATGCGCAAGGCTTAGAAGCCAAAGCACGCATGATGAAAGGGTTGGGCGTTGGTATTCTGTTGTTAACGATTATCCTTGTTGCGGCATTTGCCAGTGTACGTATGGCGTTGTTAACGGTTGCGATTTTGCCTTTGGCCGCCATTGGCGCCCTGTGGGGGCTGATGTTCTTTGGTAAAGCTTTTGCTTTGCCTGCCTTGCTGGGTATTATTTTGTTGTTTTCGATTATCGTCAAAAATGGCATTTTATTGATGGAGTTTATCCACAAACGAGAGCATGAAGTAAGTGCGGTGCAAGCGGCAGAAGAAAGCATTAAATTGCGTTTTCGTCCGATTCTGATGACGGCGTTAGCGACCATTGCAGGCATGATTCC
>CAZSGH010000014.1:27704-55664 GCA_964606405.1 uncultured Francisella sp. | reverse complement strand
TGCGTTTTCGTCCGATTCTGATGACGGCGTTAGCGACCATTGCAGGCATGATTCCAATTGCCTTAGAACGCTCAATTGGGCTAGAGCGTTTATCGCCCTTATCCGATGTGGCCATTTTCGGGTTGTTAGTCGGAACCGTGTTAAGCTTGTTGTTATTGCCGATGTTGTATTTGTGGGGTAAGCGAACGGCTTAGGGAAAATCTAAAAATCCGTCATTCCCGCGAAAGCGGGAATCTATTTTATTGAACTTTATGGGTATTTAGGTTTGCTTATCTTGGCATAAAAACAATCAATTATGCTTCATGGTATTTTTTGAACATTCGTCGTTATAATCAAGAAAAAGTCTAAGAAGCTCGCTTCGCTCGTCTTTAGACTTTTCTAGTTTGTTTTTTAGCTGGAGGAAGACAGTACATTAATGGGTTGCAGGTAAATATCCACAAACCCCTTCCTTCATGCCTCCAATTCGGTAGGTTTTTATAGACTTTCTCAATCTTTTTACATTTTGGAGTTTTTTAGATGAAACGTTATTTTTCTCGCGCAGCGTTTGTTGTCACCCTTGCGCTTACCTTGCCAACATGGGCAGCAACAGAGTTAACTTGGTATGGACATTCGAGTTACAAAATTGTTACGCCTAATGGTAAGACGGTGCTAATCGACCCTTGGTTAGATAATCCTGTTAATCCTAACGGTAAAAAAGATATTGAAGCCTTAGACAGTGTTGATTTGATTTTGGCGACGCATGGTCACTTCGACCATATTGCTGATGCGACTAAAATTGCCGAAAATAACCCGACAGCAATGCTGGTTGCTACGCTAGAACTCGGTAAGGCGATGGTGAAACATCAGAAGTTCCCAGAAGGTCAATTTAATATGGGGACAGCAGGTTTTCCTGGTGGCGAAATCAGTCTGCTTGATGGCGAGGTTAAAATCGGTTTTGTTCCTGCTATTCATGGTGGTTCTGTCGAGGTTGATGGTGGCGATCTAAAAGAGGCAGGGATTGCGGTTGGCTTTGTGGTTAGTGTTAAAAACGGCCCACGTTTTTATCATACAGGGGATACCGATTTGTTTACTGATATGAAGCTGGTACAAGAGTTTGGTAAGATTGATGCCATGATGGTTTGTATTGGTGATCGCTTTACCATGGGGCCAGAACGTGCAGCCGAAGCGGTTAAGTTAGTCAATGCCAAACTTGCGATTCCGATGCATTACGGTACATTTAATATTCTGTCTGGAACACCAGAAGCTTTTGATAAGGCACTGAAAAAGCGTGGCGTTAAAACCAAGATGAAAGAAATGAAGGTGGGAGAAACGATTAAGTTTTAATCGGTCGCGTTTGTTCAGCGAAGGATGCTTTATGGTATGATTCGTAGGATGTTTTATCTTGTCTGACTAAAACATCCTATTCTAGAGAGCAACCTGATGTCGCAAGCTATGTTTAAGGCTAACCAGTCTATTTTTAAAGTAATCATTGCGACAACTTTGTCTGCTGTCGTGGTGAGTGTTTTAGCATTATCTATCCTTTTTTATCACACCATGATTGCGCCAATTCAGGATAAAGTTTTTGCTGAAACAGCAGCATTAATGTATCAAGAGTTACAGTCGCGTTTACAATCTAAAGAAGACTCTGTTATTTCTGTTGCAGTTGGTTTGTCACGTGATCAGCGTGTGATTGACGGGCTTGCAAATTCAAACAGAGAACCGCTTATCAGCGCCATTAAAGATATCGGGGATGATTATGCTCGAACGAGTCAGTACAAAATGATTCGAGCTCAGGTTATTGATCAAAACCAAATCATTGTTGCTCGTTCTTGGGATGTTGATTTTCAAGGTCAAAAAGCGCCCCATCCTTTAGTTAAGCAAGTCAAGGATACGCGACAAGCTGCCGCAAGTTTTGGCGTCGGTAATGCTGGTGTCGGTGTTATTGGTTTTGCCCCCGTTTTTAGTAATCAGCAATTTGTGGGAATGGTATCCATTACTCAGAATATTGGTTCTGTTGTACGTAATCTAAAAGCTCAGCATATTGACTGGGTGATGTTGGTTCATCGCCCTACTTTAGTTGCGCGCACCGAGGGTAGGTTGCCAGAGGCCTACCAAAAACATCCTCATGTTGCAGATGATACGCTCTTGGCGCATCCTTCTTTATTTTTAGCCGAAGCAGTCGAACGGGTCAAAAAACATGTGATTCCTTTACAGGCATCATTAACGAATATGCAATTTGTTGTCGATGAAAAATTCATAACGGTTAAGTGGATTTATGATGAGTCTGGCAAACTCGTAGGACAGCATGTATTAATGCAAGATGCCCAGCCAGTGTTGGATAAGGTTGCAGAAACAGAACGTCATATTATATTGGTTAGCTCTGCTGAACTCTTTATGTTGTTATTATTGGTAGTCTTATTGTTGTGGTTGGTACGTCGATTGATTGTTCGACCTTTGGCAGAAGTTACCAAAACAATGAGTCAGGTGATGCATTCAGGAGATTTTAGTTATTCTTTACCTGTGCATGGTAGCAATGAGCTAGAGCAAATGAAAACGCAGCTTAATGTCTTGTTGTCACATATTTCATTCGCCATTCGAGAGGCGAATGATGCGGTTTCGGCGGCAGCCCATATTGATTTTGAACGAAAGATGAAGGGTGAGTTCGTTGGTGATTTACACAATCTTCAACTTGGTATTAATCAAGCCATTTCAGATTTACAGCAAACACATGCTTTATTAACGGACGCCACAAAAACCAAAGCACAGTTTTTAGCGAATATGAGTCATGAAATACGTACCCCAATTAATGGCATCGTGGGCATGTTGACCTTATTGCAAGGTTCTCCTCTGACGGTTGAACAGGCGGAACATCTGCGTTTGGCACAAAGTTCTGCTGATTTATTGTTGGGTGTTGTTAACGATATTTTGGACTTCTCTAAAATTGAAGCCGGCAAAATGACCATTGAGCAGATTCCCTATAACCTTAAAGAGGTTTTAGCAAATACACGTAGCGTCTTTGCACAAGCCGTGAAGCAAAAAGGCTTAACGCTGATTTACGAAAAATCGAACGATATTAGTGAATATGTGGTTGGTGATGCTTTACGTGTACGTCAAGTGATCACGAATTTGCTGTCTAATGCGATGAAGTTTACCGAGATGGGTTCTGTAACGCTTTCTGTTTTATTGCACGAGGGGCGACTGCAGTTTGAAGTGAAAGATACTGGTATTGGCATGTCAGAGGAAGTCAGAGCAAAATTGTTCCAAAGTTTTTCTCAAGCGGATGCTTCAACCAGTCGCAAATTCGGTGGTACGGGCTTGGGGTTAACCATTAGCAAAGAGCTTGTGCATTTAATGGGTGGCGATATTGGGGTAGAGAGTGAAGTTGATAAGGGAAGTTGCTTTTGGTTTTCATTACCTTATGTCCCAACAGTCGCGCCACAAGAAAAGCCAAGTACGAATACTCTTGTCAGCTTTAACGATAAGCATATTTTGTTGGTAGAGGATAATGTTGTTAACCAAAAGGTTGCCACTAAACTACTAGAGCGTTTTGGCATTCGCGTGAGTGTCGCTGATAATGGTCAGAAAGCATTAGATATGTTGATGGATATGACGGTTGATTTGGTATTTATGGATTGTCAAATGCCAATTATGGATGGCTATACAGCCACACGTGTGCTACGTCAGCAGGATTTTAAGACGCCAATTGTTGCTATGACGGCAAATGCTTCAGCACAAGATCGTGCCGAATGCATTGCTTGTGGTATGAATGATTTTATCGCTAAGCCCTATCAGCTACACGAGTTATCGACAATTTTACAACGTTGGTTAGATTAAGGGGCATCTCTAAAAATCTCGCTTTACGTTCCGAGACCTTCGGTATGCTCGATTTTTAGCGTTCCCATGTTTATTTTTTCTCTGGTGGAAGGGGCTAAGTCAACAAATTGTATGTGTTTATTGTGCAACTCTTCCCCCAGACCCCCAACCCTCTGGGTTTTTAGAGGTTACCTAAGGTTATTGTTGTGTTGAAAAGCCTTGTTCGTTTTTGTTTGCGGGTCATCACGCGGTTAACATTTGCTGGTCAGTTGCCGACTTTAAAGGAAGACCAAGGCTTGTTGGTGGTGGCGAACCATCAATCCTTATTGGATGGCGTTATTTTGTGGGCGTATTTGCCGCAAAGTCCGTTATTTGTTATTCATCAGCAGGTGGTTGCTAATCCGTGGATGCGTTTTGTCCTGCGTGCCTGTGACTATGTTCTGGTAGAAAGCCAAAACCCTGCTTCGATGAAAGCCGTGATTAAGGCATTGCGCTCTGGGCGTACTGTGGTGCTTTTTCCTGAAGGGCGCATGACAACGACAGGCGGGTTAATGAAAGTCTACGCAGGGGCGAATTGGTTGGTTCGTTACGCCAAAGTACCGATTCTTCCCGTGTGTATTGATGGTTTAGCATGGAGTTATTTTGGCGCGCTTTCAAAAGATCAGCCACGGTTTTTACGTCCTTGTGTTCGGGTGCATTGGCAGTCGGTTATCGACAGCGATCATCCTAGTCATGGCGATGCAGATGCGTTATTAAAACAAATGCTTGTCGATGCGCGTGCGCAAATGGGGTTGTGGCATGCAGTTTATCAAGCGGGAAGGCGTTGGGGATTCTCACGTCAACTGGTTGAAGATGCGGATGGACATCGCTGGTCGTATTGGCGCTTGTTATGGCAGGGCTTACTGTTGCGCCCTTTGTGGCAGTCGTTGGCAACAGGCGAAAAAGTTGGCGTGTTATTACCTAATCGCCCGCAAACCTTAGCAACCTTACTGGGAATTTGGTCGTCGGGGCGTAGCGCGGCATTATTGAATATTACTGCTGGTGCAGCGGGTATTGCGGCAGCTTGCGAGGTTGCTGGTGTTAAGCGTATTGTTTCATCGCGTGCGTTTTTAGCAGCGATTAATGCCAGTGTGTTGCCAGAAGTGATTAGTCGTGTTGAGTGGGTTTGGCTCGAAGATAATTCTCCCAATTGGTCAGGTAAGCGCGCTGCCTTATTAGCCATGTTTTTTCCAGAACAGCATTCCTCTACCGTTAATGTGAATGATGAAGCGGTTGTACTGTTTACCTCAGGCTCTGAAGGTAAGCCTAAAGGTGTTTCTTTATCGCACGATAATGTGCTTGCCAATGTGGCGCAAACTTGCGCCGTGCTCGATTTTTCACCTGCTGACAAGTTCTTTATTGCGTTACCTTTGTTTCACTCGTTTGGCTTGACGGTGGGGGCATTGTTGCCGTTGTTGCGAGGTATTCCCTTATTACTATTTACCAGCCCATTGCAGGTTAAGCTCATTCCTGAGCTTATTTACGATCGTAATTGTACCGTCTTATTCGGTTCTAGTAGCTTCTTAAGTCAGTGGGGGCGCAGTGCCTCTGTGTTCGATTTTCATCGGTTGCGCTATGTGATTGCTGGGGCAGAAAAGCTTCAGCCTGTCGTGCGCGACATGTGGCTTAATAAGTTTGGTATTCTCATTTTTGAAGGCTATGGTGTGACGGAAACAGCGCCAGTGATTGCTGTCAATACGCGTCATGCCAACGAAATTGGCACCGTCGGTCAGCTTGTGCCTGCTATGCAAGCCTGTGTTGTTGCTGTCGAAGGCTTGAGCGAGGGTGGGCGATTGCATGTGTCGGGTTTAAATGTGATGCGCGGTTATTATTTAGCGGATGCGCCAGCCATCTTATCACCAGTACCATCGTTAATTGGTGCGCCTTGGTACGATACAGGTGATCTCGGACAGTTGGAAGATAATGGCATGTTACGCATTTTGGGACGACAAAAGCGTTTTGCTAAGGTGGGCGGAGAGATGGTTTCGTTGGAGCTAACTGAGCAGATCGCGCGCTTGATTGATAGTGAAGGAGGGCATGCTGCTGTTGCCGTTTCTGATGCACACAAAGGCGAGCGCATTGTTTTGGTGACAACCAACGCACAACTCGATAGAACGCAAATGGCAAGTCAGGCTAAGGCTGCTGCTTTGCCAGAGATTGCGCTGCCTAAAGCTTTTGTTGTTGTCGAAACATTGCCATTGCTGGGTAGCGGTAAGCTGGACTTGGTTGCTTTAACTAATGTGGTAAAGCAATCTTAATATCTGTTAGTGGAATAACAGAACAAGCAAAAACTTCGTTACCATGAATACTGGCAATGGGTTGGTTGCGCCAGTGAACTTTGCCGGATAACACAGAAACTTTGCATGCGGCGCATGCCCCTGTTCGACAGCTATAATCAATATCGATGCCTGCATCTTCTAATGCTTCAAGCAGACTGTGTTGGTTTTGCCAAGCGATATCGCCAATATGTTCGATGGAAATGGTGATGGTTTGACTCATTCCAGCACCTCTCGTTGTGCTAAACAGATGCGGTTACGTCCCGCTTCTTTAGCGCGATAAAGGGCATCGTCTGCAGCAGATACGAGTTGCTTACCCTCGCTAAAGTCACTAAGCTGAGCTATTCCAGCAGAAAAAGTCACTTGGAATTGTTTGTCGCTTTCTTCATGGACGATTTTTGCGAAGTGCTCACGAATGCCATCTAGTACTTGCAGGGCTGTGTTTATGTCGGTATTGCCTAAAACGACCATAAACTCTTCGCCACCATAGCGTCCAACAGAGTCAGAATGACGTAGTCGACGATGTAATAAGTGCGATAAGTCGCGTAACACGCGATCACCAGCTGGGTGACCATAGGTATCGTTAACTTTTTTAAACCAGTCGATGTCCAGCATAGCAACAACCATATTGTGTCCCTCTCTGCGACTACGAGAGATTTCTGAATCCATCAAGTTTTTAATGCTGGTATGGTTAAAGGCTCCTGTTAGACTATCGTGTAGCATCATGTCGCGTAGTTGGCGGAAGCGTTTGATTTTTTCGATGACCAAAGGTACAAAATGTTTGGGGTTGATAGGCTTGGTTAAAAAGTCATCAGCACCGCTGCTGTAAGCCAGTAAGTGTTCTGAGATTTCTTTTTCGATCGATAAAAAGAGAATAGGGACACCTAAGTAATTATTTTGCTGTCGAATAACGCCTGCTAACTCAACGCCTGTGCAATTGGGAAAGTAAAGATCCATCAAAACAAGGTCTGGGCTAAAAACACGCAGGGTATCCATGAGTTTTTCTGGATCATTTAAAATCCATGTTTGTATGCCTGCCTCTTCAAGCAATAAGGCATGATATTGCGACAGGCTGGTATCGTCATCCACAAGTAAAACATGTGGTTGCCTTTCTGTTGTATTGGGAGATATTAATTGTTCAATCCGATCAATTAAACTACCAATGTTTACAGGCTTTTGAAAATAACCAATGCCACCAGCACGAATGGCTTTAAGTCGAGCCTCTAAGTCATCGCGAGCAGACAAAAAAAGCACGGGTAACTGTGAGCAATTAACATGTTTCGTTCGTAATTGATGAATCGCTTCAAACCCCGCATTTTCGCGGTCATTATGCATGATGTCGCACAACACGAGATTGACCGTTTGTGTGGTTAGCGTGTTTTCTAACTTGCTAATATCGCGCAATAAAACAACTTCATAGCCATAGTGCATCAGCTGCTCAGCTAAATCATCACCTTGTGATGGATCGTCTTCGACAATCAGGATATGGCGTTTTTGTTGTGAGTGAAACGTCACATTTTCTTGCTGGTTGTGCTGGCTTTGATGATTGATTTTACTAGCAGTTTTTGCCGTTTCTTGCATTAAGTTGAGGTGCTGATCGATATTTTTTTGTTGTTGCTTGTCATTAAAGGTGATATGTCTAAGTAGTGCTTCTAATTGCTCTGCTTGCTGTTGAATGTGTGGCAGACCAAAAGACCCAGAAGATCCTGCTAATGAATGAATCATAATGCGTAAATGGCGCAGATCGCTTGTATCTTTCTGTTCGGAAACTTTTTGCCAAGCCAGACGCATATTATTTATTTTTTGTGGTAGTTCTGAGATGTACAAATTACGAATGGTTTGTAGTTTGCTGCTCATGTGTGCTTTAGGTTCTAGGTTCACGCGCGTGCTTCCCATAATTGGTTGACTTGTTCTACTAAGGTCATCGGGTCGAATGGTTTGGTAATAACACCCATAGCACCCGCGTCAATATAGCTTTTTATTTCGTCTGGTTGTACGCGTGCGGTCATAAAAATAACAGGGATGCTATTCAGGGTGTTATCTGCTTTTATTTGCGCCAAAGCACCAATGCCATCGAGTTCAGGCATCATCATATCCATTAATATTAGCTCTGGTCTTGGCTGATTGGGATCGTTAAGATAAGCTAATGCCTCAACGCCATTTTGAGCTTCTGCTAGGGTAAAGTTGCCAATTTCAACGAGTGCCATACTGGCTAACAGACGAATATCAGGATCATCTTCGACAAAGAGAATATGGTTTAAATGAGACATTGTCTTCTCCTATGGCGTTTGTAGAGAAAGTCTAAAAACATCACTTCGCTTGTTTTGAGGCTTTCCAAATTTGTTTTATTGCTGAAGGAAGGGGAGTATTCATGGGCTAGGTGTTAATTTTAACACGCCCTTCCTCCAGACCTCCAACACGTTAGATTATTAGATGTGCTCTGTAACCTTATCTTTCGTGTTACGTGTTAGTTGGGTGAGCGTATCCAATAATGCCTGATTGCTGGTGCGAGATTTGATTAAATAATGACTGACACGATTAAATAACGTATCGGGTGCATCTTCTTGTGCCGAAAAAATGACAACGGGACGATCAGACAGTCCCGCTGCTTGCAAGTCATCAAAAAACTGCGTCCCGCTACCGTCTGGTAAATCAAGATCGAGCAGGATTAAATCGGGTTGGTAGTTCATTAAACAAGCTCTAGCCTGCATCAGTGTTGGTGCGCTTTGGTAGTCAAACGCTGTACCGAGTAAGGTAGAGAATAAGCTGGCAATATCTTCATCATCTTCAACATGTAAAATACGTGGGCGCTGATGATGTGGGTTTTTAATATTGAGGGCGCGACCAATCGCATCCATAAGCAAGCCTTCGTTAATGGGCTTGGGTAGTACATCCAATACAGCATATGCAGCGGTTAAGTCTTGTTGGTGCTTATCGCTAATGGCAGAAACCACAATAACAGGAAGATGCTTGGTTCTTGCTTGTTGTCTCAGTTGGGCGAGTAATTGTGTGCCATCGCTGCCTGGGAGCATTAAATCAAGTGTCATGGCAGCATAGCAGTGTTGACTCAGTTGGACGAGTGCTTGCTCGGCTGTATAAGCAATATGACTACTGATACCTTGTTCTTTTAGTAATAATGACAGTAAGCGAGCAATATCAGGATCATCTTCGACAATTAAGATGCGTGCTTTGTCATTGTCAGTCGTGTTTTCTTCTTGCAGGGGCGTCGCAATAGGAAGGGAAAAGCAAAATTGCGTCTGCATGTTGGGAGTAGATGTAAAGCTAAGATCGCCGCCCATCTGCTTCGCCATTTGCCGCGATAACGCAAGCCCTAGTCCTGTGCCTTCTTTGCTGCGTGCTGTTGAACTATCTGCTTGAGAAAACTTATCGAAAACATGCGGTGCAAATTCAGGCGGAATACCGCAACCGTAATCGGTGACACAAATCTCTAAGCGCTTTCCCGTCTGTTTAACAGCAATTAAGACTTGCGACTGTGCAGACGAAAATTTGCAGGCATTAGAGATGAGGTTGGCCAATACCTGTAAGCTGCGATCATGGTCAGCAACAACCGTGACGTCAGGTATAATCGGGTCGAATATGAGTGACACTTTGTATTTGTCGGCATAGCCTTGATTGGCATTAAGCGATTCTTGTACGAGTTGATTTGTGCTAAGCATGTCGCGTTTAAACGTCATTTTACCCGCTTCTATTTTCTCGATATCTAAAATATCGTTAATGAGTCGACCTAGTCGAGCGGCGTTGTTGTGCGCAATATCAATTAGATTGCGTGCTTTATCTGGTAGTTGACCACCAATGCCACCCTTTAACAAGCCCAGAGAGGCAGTAATAGAGGTTAGCGGGGTGCGTAGTTCGTGACTGACAATAGAGATAAACTCATTTTTAAGTTTTTCGGTGGCTTTTTGTTCGCTAATATCTCGGCAAACCCCCACAAAATAGCGCGTATGTGGCAGTTGTACGTCGCTAACCGCAAGGTGCATTGGGAATGTTGTTCCTGACTTATGTTTGCCCTGAACTTCTCTTCCTTTTCCTAAAACATGCTCGACGCCTGTCTTTAAGTAGGCATCAATATAACCATCGTGGGCACGAGCATGCGCATCAGGCATTAACTGATTAACGTTTTTCCCTAGCATTTCTTGCAAACTGTAGCCGAACATCGATACAGCCGCCGCGTTTGCTGACAGGACAATGCCGTGCGTATCAATGGTAATGATCGCTTCGAGTACATTGTTAAGGATTGCTTGGTATTCAAGCTCAACAGCATAATCAGTGAAGTCCATTAAGATTTCCTGTTTTCTTGTAATTTATTTCAAATTTATTAAACTGATTATAGGCGTGATAAAATGTCAGCACAATATGAACGGAGAAGAATCGTGGCTACAGTAAAAAATAGATTAAAGATAATCATGTTGAGTCTGGTGCTTTTGCCAGTTGTGAGTCTGGCAGCACCACTTAAAGCGCAGAAAGTGGGTGATGCCGTCGTTTACACACTGTCGGGTAAAAATTACGAACAAGCGCGAGACGATTTGGCAGCAGCCATCGAGGAGCGCGGCATGGTAATTAGCGCCGTGTCGCATGTCAAAGATATGTTAGACAGAACCAATGCCGATTTGGGGTATGCTGACGGTGTTTACGATACAGGTGGTGAGACACTTCTGTTTTGCAAAGCCGATTTGTCTCAAAAAATGATGCGCGATAATCCGCATAATATCGCTTTTTGCCCTTATGGTATTTCGATCTATACCTTAAAATCGGAACCCAATAAGGTGTTTCTAAGCTACAAAAAAGCTCCTAAGTTGAAGGTTTATAAACCAATTAACCAATTATTAGATAGTATTATCCAAAGCGTGGCGGAGTAAGGATAATGCAACAACAAATCGAAAAAATTCTGAAAGATACCTTTTCACCCCAAGTGATGTATGTCGACAACGAAAGTCATTTGCACAGCAGCGGTAAGGGCAGTAACTCGCATTTTAAAATTACCTTGGTGAGTGATGTTTTTTGTGACAAGCCATTGTTAGCGCGTCATCGTGCCGTGCAAGCTGTGCTAAAAGAGGCGACGCAAGGCGTGCATGCCTTAGGATTGCACACCTACACGCCAGCCGAATGGCAAGCGCGTGGTGAGGTTGAGCCTGACAGTCCTGCTTGTGCAGGCAGTGATAAGGGAAATCTTTAAAAGCGCGTCATTCCCGCGAAAGCGGGAACCTATCCTTTGGTTTTATGGGTTCCTGCATACGCGAGGATGACAGAAGGCGGGTCTTTAAAACTTACCTAAACTAAAAAATCTAACATGGCATCTAAACCGCGATGATTGAGTGCTGTATCTGCTGCTGCTTGCACCGTAGGCTTGGCATGGTAGGCAACCGATAAGCCAGCATCTTGCATCATGCGCAAGTCGTTGGCGCCGTCACCGACGGCAATTGCCTGGTTTGCGCCAATGCCGAGTGTGTCGCACAGTTCACATAAAAACTCGCGCTTAGCTTCAGCGCCGATAATCTCGCCAATAATATGTCCTGTGGTGTGTGCATTTGGATCAAAATCCAATACGTTAGCGCGTGTAAAATCAAGCGCCAAGCGTTCTTTTAGTCTGTCAGTAAAAAAGGTAAAACCGCCCGATACCAGTGCAAATTTAATATCGCGCGCTTTTAAGCCAGCAATTAAACTCTCTGCTCCCTCGTTGAGAGCTAAGCGTTCGTTGTAAACCGTTTCGAGGGCATGTAAGGGGGTTCCTGCCAATAAGCCAACGCGTTGTGTGAGCGACTGCTCAAAGTTTAACTCACCACGCATCGCCGCTTCTGTAATATGAGCGATTTTGTCTTTAATGCCTAGGTGCGCACCAATTTCATCGATACACTCGATATTAATAAGGGTTGAGTCCATATCGGAAATAATTAGGCGAATATCCGAGCCTTCAAAGCCTTCTGGCAAGACATTAATATCCCACGGATGAGCAGAGCGAACGCTCGTTAAGGTTTCGATGCTTGGGGTTTCTTCCAGCTCCAAACGATAATGTTGCGCAACAGCAATGGGTGCAGAGCCAAAGGTTGTTTCGAGCAAAGTCTGCTCGGTGTGGGTTAAGCTGTGACGATGAATGATTAGGGTTGCCATCGGATATTCCCGTTAATTTAAGTGCGATTCTCCTATTTTAACTGTTTTTTTCGATGCGCTCTATGCGTGTCGCCGAAAGTTTGTCGGTTAAACTCAACCCCGACTTGCCTAAGTAGCCTAACCAGCCCAAATTGAGTAAAAAAATATTGAGCGTCGCAGCGGCTAAACGTGTCAGAACATCCTTGTTTGTTAATGGGGTGTTGTCTTGATTGTTAACGCGTAGTCGCCATGCTTTCATGCCAATCGTCTGACCGCTTTTTTTCCAACTATAAGCATAATAGCCGGTAACCATTGTCACCCAAGTGAATTGAAACAAGCTGCGCCACACTTCATATTGGTAAAATCCTTCGCCAGCAATAGTTGTAAATAGTGCCGACAATACGAGGCTTAATGCCATTAGAATCAATAGATCATAAATAAAAGCCGCGTTGACCCATAAAAAAAGGCGCATGGTTTTGTTTTTCCGTGTTTCGTTATAATGACAACCATTGGGTGCATCTAAAAAACCAATGGGTAGGAGCTCTGGAGGAAGGGGCGCGAAAAATGAGCATCTCGCTCATTGACTAACCCCTTCCTTCAGCTAAAAATAAACTTGTAACCTATAAATAAAAAATGCGCTTCGCTTATTTTTTATTTATAGGTTGCTTATTTTATACGAATTTGGGTGTGAGTTATTATGAATATCCCTTATGGGGTTTTGGCAAACAGTTGGGCTGTATCCTTATGGATTGTTGCCATACTGGTTTTAGCTTGGGCGCTTAAAACAGCACCTTGGCATAAAGTAAAGGGTGATGCGGTTGCGCAACGTGTTTTTGGTGTTGCTACGATTCTTATTTATGCCATTTGGAGTGTTAAGGCTTCGATAGGTCCAGGTCTTGGGTTTCACTTTTTAGGTGCAACGGTTATTACGCTTATGTTCGGTTGGCAGTTTGCACTGCTGTTGTTTGCTTTGGTGATTAGTATGCTCACATTTCTGGGTGGTGCTGGATGGGATGCTTGGGGTGCTAATTTTATCACCTTGGCTGCTGTCCCCATAGCGGTAACATGGGTTGCTTTACTGTTGTCTTATCGTCACTTGCCCCGACATTTTTTTGTCTATACCTTTTTAAATGCTTTTTTGGTCGGCGCTTTGTCGATGATTGTTTCGGTGATGTTACTCAGTGCTGTACTTGTATGGGGCGATGTGATTAGTTGGGCTAGACTATCCTATCAGTTTTTGCCCATGCTGCCGATGATGGCAGCCCCAGAGGCGTTTTTAAACGGTTTCATCATGACCATTTTAATTGTCAATCGTGTGGAATGGGTGAGTACGTTTACAGATGAGCAGTATATTAAGGGGAAGTGATTAGGGAAGGTCTGAAAAATACGGCTTTCGCCTTTTTTCAGACTTCCTAACTTGTTTTTTTTTGGTTGAAGGTGCGTTATCAATAGATGGCAGGCTAAAAATGTGCATCCGTTCCCCAGCTTTTTTTCGTGCATTTTTGCCTAGTCTAAGTGATTCTCATCACGTTTTCATGCAGCCTTTTCCGTTAGTGGTTTTTGTTTTGAAAAAAATACGGCATAAAAAGTGCTATGTTTTCTAATGTAGGATTAAATGACCCAAAAAGAGTCGAAAACCTATAAAAAAATCAAAAATTAAAAATATAGGCACCAAAATGGTGCTTTTTGGAGTTTGCTATGGAATACAAAGGCATGAAATTAGACGATGATGTCGGTGCTTTGGTTCGTTATATGCCGCAGGTGGACACTTATCGAGAGTCATTATCTCAGTTGCAAGCAGTGTGGGATAATTTGGCATTGTTAGGACAGTTGTCTGGTGTTGGTAGTGAAATGGGTAACACGCGTGAGTCCTTTTTTGCACTCAGTCAGTCTTTAATTAATCAGTTGGCGCGAGAACATTATCAGCGTGTCGAAGACGGGCTAAAAATGAAAGCTTCTGTTTCTGTCGATATGATGTTGCGTAACTTGTTTGAACGTACAGCGGACATAGGCTTTTTGGCGACTGATGATATTATTCGTGATTTTATGCGTATCGCGCCACAATGGCAGAATCGCTATGGTTCGACGCATCGTTTATTGCGTGAAAGTTATTCACAAAAAATGCAGCAACGTTTGCAGGCTTATGTTGCTAAATATTCGGTTTATAACAATGTATTTTTATTGTCGCCTACAGGGGAAGTGCTGTTTCAATTGATTGAAACAGGTGTTGTCCAAAGTCAAGATGCGTTTATTCAGGAAGCCTTGCTGACCAATTCGCCCTATGTTGAGGTGTTTCGTCCAACCGACTTGTTGCCGCATGTTTCACAGCCGCTGATTTATGCCTATCGTATTACCGATGAAGCTGGTGAAGCATTAGGTGTGCTGTGTTTGTGTTTTGATTTTCAGGATGAATGTGCACGAATTTTTGCTGAATTGGATGATGATGATTGGGCGGTTATGGTTTTGACCGATGAAAAGGGGCGGGTGATCGCCAGTCATGATCCGATACAAGTTCCGATTGGTTCTGTGATGCGAGGGGTATCTCAAACGTCTGCGAGCTTACAGCGTTTTGCAGGGCGTCATTATTTGTCGGTCATGCGCAAGGGAAAGGGTTATCAGGGCTATTGGGGGCAAGGTTGGATGGGGCATGTTATGGTTCCATTGGATTCTGTCTTTGAACAGGAACAAAGTACACTGATTGATATGCCCTCTGTTGATGGATTGGATATCTTTTCTGATACATTACTGAACATTCCCGTGCAAGCGGATTCTATTCAAGAACGCTTAAATCGTTCTGTTTGGAATGGTAATATTAAGCAAGCACGCAATGAGCGAGACTCAGGGTTCGGTCGAGCCTTGCTTAACGAAGTGAGTCAGACAGGGTTAAAAACAAAAGCTGTTTTTTCTAGTGCAATCGAAAATTTATACCAAACCGTCATCGGGGCTACCTTAGAAAATAACCGCTTTTTGGCATCATTAGCGGTTAATATTATGGATCGTAACTTGTACGAGCGAGCCAATGACTGTCGTTGGTGGGCATTGACCGATGTTTTTCGTCAGGCATTGGCAAAAGAAAGCATTTCTTTAGAAGATCAAAATCATATTTCACAGGTTTTATCTTATATTAATCAGCTGTATACGGTCTATACAGGCTTGATTGTTTATGATTTAAACGGGGTTGTTGTTGCTGTTTCACAGGACGCATTAACATCGTTTGTAGGCAAAACATTATTCACTTCTTGGGTTAAATCCAGTCTGAGCTTAACCGATAGTCAACACTATGTGGTGTCTGATTTTGAACCTACGCCACTTTATGGCGATCAGTCCACGTATATTTATGCTGCCGCTATTATGCATCCAGACGATATGAACCGAGCGGTGGGTGGCATTGGGCTTGTTTTCGATGCACAGCCCCAGTTTGCTGCGATGTTGGCAGATGCAGCGCCTGATGGGCACGGTCATGAAGCCTTTGCCACTTTTTATGATGGTCAGCAACGCATCATTTCGACAACCCATCCAACGTTAGAAGTTGGTGCGTTTTTACCCGTAGACATGACGCTAGCGCAAGATCAAGGTAGTGCTATTTTGTCTTGTGGTTATGGTCGTTATGCTGTCGGTGTTACGCAATCTACTGGCTATCGAGAATTTAAGGGAGCTGGTGATGTCTATCAGCAGGTTGTTTATGCCGCCATGTTTAAACGTATTGGTGGTTTGATTGGTGAAGAAGAGAATGAAAGCCTGAAAGCGGAGACGACTCTTAATTTTAAGGCTCAGGGCGACAAAAAAGAAGTTGCCACCTTTGTTATTGGTCAACAACGTTTTGGCTTATTTGTGGCGTCGGTTGTTGAATCTGTTGATGTGCAGTTGATGGCAAGAGTCGCCGTGGCAAACTCATTATTTTCTGGTTATATCAAATATCACGGTCAGGCTATTCCTGTGATTGACTTATCTTCCTATTTAGGTGAAACGTTACATCATCATCAGCAAGCGATTGTTGTAGAAGAGAACGGCGTTAAGTTCGCAATTTTGGTTGATGGGTTGGGGAGTATTGTGTCTGTTCCTGTTTCGTTAATTGTGCCCATTGCTCGCTACGCTCAAGAACACGTGATTGCATTTTTGGTCTCTGAGCAAGAATCTAATTCGCCTGACCTGATGATTTTATCTGCTGATAAGATTCGCAATTTGGTTATTGGTGGCAGTGCTGTCGCGCAAGCAATGCCAGATTTGGCGCAACTAATAGAAGTGGCAACGGCTTAGAAGTGATGGCTTATGAG
The DNA here is from genome assembly GCA_964606405.1 of uncultured Francisella sp. GTDB lineage: Bacteria > Pseudomonadota > Gammaproteobacteria > Thiomicrospirales > Thiomicrospiraceae. The sequence goes on along the minus strand of CAZSGH010000014.1, from coordinate 39,178 downwards.
TGAGGAATAGCTTCGTTTGCTGTATTGCATAGGTAGCTTGTCGATTATATTGTCTGTGTATCTTGAAAAGGTCATAAATAATCCTTATAGTAGTACTGTGAATCTATCATAACTAAGGAGTTATACCGTGGGTAAACGTATTTTTCTATTTTTATTAACCAACGTGCTGGTTGTTGCGGTTGCGATGCTTATTCTCAACTTGTTGGGTGTGGGTAATTTGCGCGACGGTCATGGCGGCATGAATCTTGGCAGCTTAGCGATTTTTGCTTTGGTGTGGGGTTTTGTTGGTTCATTTATCTCTTTGGCGATGTCGAAGTGGATGGCGAAGAAATCAGTTGGTGCGGTGGTGATCGAAAACCCATCTACCCCAACAGAGCGTTGGTTGGTTGAGACTGTCAAGCGTCAGGCACAAAAAGCAGGTATTGGTATGCCAGAAGTGGCTATGTACGAAAGTCCTGAACCAAACGCTTTTGCCACAGGTATGAGTAAGAACAATGCGTTGGTTGCTGTCTCGACAGGCTTGTTAGAAAACATGACGCAAGATGAAGTAGAAGCTGTGCTCGGTCACGAAGTGGCGCATATTGCTAATGGTGACATGGTAACCATGGCCTTGTTGCAAGGTGTAATGAACGCCTTTGTGATTTTCTTTGCGAAGATTATTGCCAACGTGGTTGATCAGTTCTTTAAGTCTGATGAAGACGAAGAGGGCGGTACAAGCTGGGTGTTTATCGTGGCTGATTTGGTGCTGAACATTGTGTTGGGTATTTTGGCAAGCATGGTGACAGCTTGGTTCAGTCGTCAGCGTGAGTTTCATGCCGATGAAGGTGGTGCTTTCTTATCGAGCCCACAAAAAATGACCGCTGCATTGCGTCGTTTGTCGACGATGCAACCAGGCGTTTTGCCTGACCAAATGGCAGCATTTGGTATCAGCAGTGCGGGCACGCTCAGTATGTTGTTCCACACACATCCACCTCTAGAAGAGCGTATTGCTGCCCTAGAAGCTAAGCACGACTTTAAGTTGGCTTAATTCGGACGGTTCAAAAATACCTTTAAAAGCCCACTAGCAATAGTGGGCTTTTTTATGTAAAACAGCAATGATAATTATGCGCTTTGGATAGGTGTTCGAGATTCATTTGAGCTGCACAAAGATAATTTATGTCAATTGTTGCTGTTTTTTTGATGACAATATTTTGACAGGCTGCCTGTTTTTAGTGTATAAACAACCACATCTAAGAGTATTATTATAAAGTCTCGCGTTTATGTCGCTAACGTGTGCTTTTTTGGGGGTGTTGTGAGTCCGCTTGAACAATTAATTGGCATCAGTCCTGCCATGATGGCTGTTAAAAGTCTGATTAGCCAAGTTGCAGAAACCGATGCAACCGTCTTAATTCTAGGCGAGTCTGGTACAGGCAAAGAAGTTGTCGCACAGTGTATTCATCTTTGCTCGCTACGTAATCCCTATGCATTTGTGCCATTAAATTGTGGCGCGATTCCTGCAGAACTGTTGGAGTCGGAGCTGTTCGGGCATGAAAAGGGGGCTTTTACGGGTGCGATTACCGCGCGTAAAGGACGCTTTGAGTTGGCTGAAGGCGGTACCCTTTTTTTAGATGAAATTGGTGATATGCCGTTGCCCATGCAAGTTAAACTGTTGCGCGTGCTACAAGAGCGCGTGTATGAGCGCGTTGGCGGTAGTAAAAGCTTGTCTGCCGATGTGCGCATTGTGGCCGCAACGCATCGTGACTTACCCATTCGTATTGATGAGGGTTCTTTCCGTGAAGACCTGTTTTATCGTCTAAACATTTTTCCCATAGAACTGCCCCCGCTTCGCGCTCGCGTAGAAGATATTCCGTTGTTGCTTGAAGCACAGCTCAAGCGTTTTACCGATCAGGGACGCGTGATGCCGCAATTGTCAGCTGAAACGCTAGAAGCCTTGATGCAGTACGATTGGCCTGGCAATGTGCGAGAGTTGGGTAATTTGGCAGAGCGCTTGTCTATTCTATTTCCAGGTAAGTTAGTAACGCCAGAGATGTTGCCGCAGCAATATCAGCCGATTGCACCAATGACATCGACAATGGCGATGGGTGATGCGGTATTGATGCCGGGTTTCGATGGTAGTCTCGACTTAAAGCAATATCTGCTCGATATGGAAAAAAATATCATTTTGCGCGCATTGGAGCATTCTGATGGGGTGGTTAGCCAAGCAGCACGTCTGTTGCGCTTGAATCGCACGACCTTAATCGAAAAAATGCGCAAACTTCACATTCGCAGCGAAGATAGCCTGTAATTATGAGTTTATCCGAAGCTGAACGTGGGCGCTTGCGTGAATTAGAAGAGGCTTTTGCCTTATTTAATACCACCTCTGCTCAGTTGGCAGATGCTTATGAGCGTTTGCAAGGTCAAGTTGTCGAGTTGACGCAGGAGTTGGCTCAGGCGAGAAGTGAGCGATTGTTACAGTTGGCAGAAAAAGAGCGTGTCGCTGATCGTTTAGCACGCTTATTGACGCTATTGCCTGCAGCGGTATTGGTTATCGATCAGATGGGACGCATTACTGAAGCGAATGCGACAGCTGTTCAGTGGTTAGATGCTCAGGTGGTCGGACGCTCTTGGCAAGGTGTGCTGGCAGGGTTGGCGCAATCTGGCGAAGTGACGGGAGATTGGTTGTTTGCTAATGGCCGTATTTTAAGTGTTTCGGAAACGGCATTAGATAAAGCCTTAGGTAAGATCGTGTTGCTGATGGATGTGACCGAGCAACGCAATTTGGCGAGCAAACTCAGTCAGCATCAGCGCTTACGGAGTATGGGTGAGATGGCTGCTTCTTTGGCTCATCAAATTCGCACGCCTTTGGCGGCTGCGCTGCTCTATGCCTCTCAGTTGAACTTGCCTAATTTGCCCGAGCAAAAACGTCAAGAAATGAATGATAAGATTTTGGCGCGCTTACGTCATCTGGAAAACTTAGTGACGGATATGTTGCAATATGCCAAAGGCGGTCAGAGTGGCAGTAGTTGTGTCCATGTTTCGGAACTGTTAAATCATGTGTCTCAGGTTGTGGAGCAGTCCATTGTTGCCAGTCATAGTCGTTTTACGGTTTTGCCTTTAGCTCAGGACACGACGGTTCGTGGTGATTTAGCAGCATTAACAACTGCGTTGCAAAGTCTGATTGTGAATGCGATTGACGTGGTTAAAGATACCGCTGATATTACCTTAAGCGCCCGAATTGAAGACGATTGGATTTGTTTGGTTGTCCGAGATAAAGGTCCTGGCATTGCGCCAGCGTTACAAGAGAAGATTTTTGAGCCATTTTATACGAGCCGAGCTCAGGGCACAGGATTAGGATTGGCGGTGACGCGTGCGGTCGCACAAGCGCATCATGGTAAAGTAACATTGATATCAAAACTGGGTGAAGGCAGCGAATTTTGTTTGTGGCTGCCCAAACTGGAGGAATGTTTGTGAGTTTAGCGCGTATTTTAGTCGTAGAAGATGATGCCGATCTGCGAGAGGCAATTGTTGATACGCTGGCGTTGGGTGATTTTGAAGTCATCTCGGTGGATAATGGGTTGAGTGCATTAGCCGTGCTGGGTGAGGATGAACAGATTAGTCTTGTCTTTAGCGATATTCGCATGGATGGTATGGATGGCTATACCTTGCTCAAACGCTTGCGTGCGTTAAAACCGCATTTGCCCGTGGTGCTAATGACCGCATACGGTACGATTGAGCAAGCAGTTTCTGCTATGAAAGATGGTGCGGTTGATTATATCGTTAAGCCCTTTGAAGCGAACATTTTACTAGAAAAAGCGCAACGCTATTTAAATGCTGATGCTTCGAGTGGCGATGATTTTGTCGCTGCCGATCCGATGACACAAAAGCTAAAACAAATCGCCAAAAAACTGGCTCAGTCCGATGCCAGTGTGCTGATTACGGGCGAAAGTGGTAGCGGTAAAGAGGTGTTGGCGCGTTATATTCATCAACAGTCGCCACGCGCACAAGGACCGTTTATTGCCATTAACTGTGCAGCGATTCCCGAGAGTATGTTAGAAGCGACCTTGTTTGGCTATGAAAAAGGTGCTTTTACGGGAGCTGTTAAGTCTATGCCTGGTAAGTTTGAACAGGCGCAGAAAGGCACGCTGTTTTTAGACGAAATCGGCGAAATGAATTTTGATGTACAAAGTAAGTTGTTACGTGTCTTGCAGGAGCGAGAGGTTGAGCGCTTGGGTGGTGAGAAAACCATCGCCTTAGATGTGCGTGTGCTGTCGGCTACGAATATTCAGTTTGAGCAAGCCATTAAAGATCACAAGTTTAGAGAAGACTTGTTTTATCGTCTCAATGTTTTTCCAATGCATTTGCCGCCGTTGCGTGAGCGAAGCCAAGATATTGTACCGATTGCTCTGCGGTTAATTGCACGTCATTGTGGTGGTAAAAAAGTTCTGCCCAGTTTGGCAACCGAAGCTGAAGCGCGTTTGGTGGCATACAACTGGCCCGGTAATATTCGAGAATTGGACAATGTGGTTCAGCGGGCGCTGGTGTTGAGTAGCGGTGATACGATTACTGCTGATGATATTTTGATTGATGCGCGTTCATTGTGGCAAGAAGATACGACAGTTCTTGATGTGGTTGAAGGTGCTGCGCTAGATGACGCTGTGCCGATGGTTATGCAAGATCTTAAGCAGCAAGAAATTGATTTGATTTTAAAAACCTTAAAAGCCAATGCAGGTAATCGTGCCAGAACAGCAGATATCTTACAGCTTAGCCCGCGGACGTTGCGCTATAAATTAGCGAAGTTGCGCGATGCAGGTTATGATGTTGAATAAACGGCATGACTTTTGCTTCGTTTGGGTAAGATTTGGAGGATAAGACCATGAGTACAATTGATACCCAACGGTTATTAATGGAAATGCGCAGTGTTGCACAGCAAGCTCAGATGTCGAGTGCTGTGTCGCCAGTGAGCGATGTCGGTGCGGGCGCTGATGTTAGTTCTGTCGACGGTAGTGGCGTTAGTACCGACTTTGCTAGTTTAATGCGCCAAGCTGTCGATAAGGTTAATGGCTTGCAGCAAGCATCGTCAGAGTCAAAAGAAAAGCTTGAAATGGGTGAACCAGGTGTTGAGTTGTCTGATGTGATGATTCAAGCCCAAAAAGCCTCTTTAGCCTTTCAAGCCATGTCTCAGGTACGGAATAAACTGGTAGAAGCCTATAAAGATGTGATGAATATGCCAATTTAATTGGCTAGCGGCAAGATTTGCCGCATGACTCGTTTTATAATAGCAAGATAATAAGTTGAAGCTTTGGGAGAAGATGTAAATGGCTGATATTCAGCGGACAGCAGCGGGCACAGAAACTGCCACTGGCGCTTCAGCCTTATATCAAAACTTGGGTGCTATGCCGATTATTAAGCAGGTAAGCTTAATTATTGCGTTAGCGGCAACCATTGCCATTGGTGTGGCGCTCGTGCTCTGGTCGCAAGCGCCAAGCTATTCACTGTTGTTTGGTGGGTTAGATAATCGCCAAGCTGCCGATATTGTCAAATCGCTTGAAGCACAAAAAATTCCCTATCAGCTAGATAGTACCACAGGCAACCTGATGGTCCCTGCTGCGAAGGTGCATGAAGTCCGTCTTAAATTAGCAGGCGAGGGCTTGCCTAAATCAGCCGAAACGGGTTACCAAATTCTCGATAAAGACCAAGGTTTTGGTGTCAGTCAGTTTAAAGAAAATATTCAATATTTGCGTGCACTTGAAGGTGAGCTGGCGCACTCCATTACTGCTATCTCTTCGATTAAAACAGCTCGTGTTCATTTAGCCATTCCTAAGCGCACGGTATTTGTACGTAAAGAGCAAGAACCGACAGCCTCTGTTGTTGTGAACTTGAATGGCAGTTTATCGGAACAGCAAGTTAATGCTATTACCCATTTGGTTGCGTCGAGCGTACCCAATATGAAGGCAACAGGGGTTTCTGTTGTCGATCAAAATGGTAATTTGCTCTCGCAGCAGCAAGCGAATCTGGGCATCAACATGAGTTTAAAGCAGCTCGAATATACGCGTAATGTCGAACAAACGTTGGCAGCACGTATTCAAGACTTGCTATCACCGTTGGTTGGCTCTAAAGGGGTGAGAGCGCAAGTTACTGCGGAAATGGATTTTAGTGTACAAGAGCAAACCCGCGAAAACTACAATCCCGATCCAGAAGCAGTGCGTAGTTTGCAGGAAATTCGTGAGCGTAATAAAGCGCAAGGTCCAGAGGGTATTCCTGGTGCGCTAACCAATCAGCCACCACGAGCAGGTATTGCACCTGAAGAAAACTACCCAGGTAAAGATGCCAATGGTGGTTTGGCTAAAGACTTACAAAGCGAGAAAATTACCAAAAACTACGAGTTAGATCGCACGATTACCCATCTGCATTCTCAAGTTGGTTCTGTTAAACGCCTCTCGGTTGCGGTAGTGGTTGATGATCGTGTCAAAGCGGGAGAAGATGGTGCTTTGCAGCGTGCTGCGCTAACCGATGATGAGTTGTCTCGTTTTAAAAACTTGGTTCGTGATGCTGTAGGCGTTGATGAGGCGCGCGGTGATAATTTAAGCGTCGTTAATATTTCTTTCCAAGCCGAAGATGCGGGCGATGAGGGTATTCCTTTATGGCAACAACCTTGGTTTTGGGAAGTGGTTAAGCAAACAGCTGGCGGCTTAGCCGTTCTGTTGATTATCTTTGGTGTGTTGCGCCCCTTATTGCGCGATTTGACAGGTGTGCGTGAACGTGAAAAACGCGATGATGATATTCCAGATGAAGATGAAGAAGAAGCAGCGCAATTGGCAGCAGCTCAGGCGGCTGCCGAGGCTGCAGCTGCAGCCGCTCAGGGCGCTGCTGGTAGTCATGGTGCCTTGGAAGACACCCTAGAGGCATTGGATATGCAAGAGCAAGAGCAATTAGAAGAGCTAGAGAAAGAAGACGCTGATTTGGTTGAGCGTTTACGTGCGCAAATTGATGCCGATCCGAGAATCGCGGCGAAAGTCTTGCGCGAAATGATGAACGATAAGTAGGTGAGAGCATAATATGGCTGAAGACCTGATTGGGATTGATACGGGAGACGAGGTCGATCTGTCTGAGCTGACCCCTGTTCAACGCATTGCTATTTTAATGATGGCACTGGGTAAAGAAACGGCAACCAAATTATTGAAGCAGCTTAATCCGCCCGAAATTCAAGCTATTGGTAGTGCGATGACCACACTACCACATGTTAATCGTCAACAAGTCGATGCTATTTTGCGTACTTATTTGGCGGGATTTGGTAAAGATGCCTTGGGGGTCGATCCAGACAGCTATGCGCGTGGTTTGTTGATGGACGCGTTGGGCGAAAATAGTAGTCATGTTCTTGATGTGTCTATGTTGTCAGATCAGCTAAAAGGCTTAGAAACGCTTAAGTGGATGCATCCTGGTGCCGTGTCGAATATGCTCAAAAATGAACACCCACAGGTAATGGCAATCGTGTTGTCTTATTTTGAGCCAGACCAAGCGGCGACAGTATTGCAAGGTATTCCAGAGCGTTTCCGTTCCGAGGTTATTTATCGTATTGCAACATTGAATACCATTCAGCCACAAGCATTGTTCGATTTGAATGCAATTTTCGAGAACCAAGCATCAGATTCGAGTGGCGGTAAAATGGCGACGATTGGTGGCGTGAAACGTGCGGCCGAAATTTTGAACTTGGTTGGTGGCGGTGGTGACGGCAAAATCTTGGATGATATTGCCATCGAACATACTGATATTAGTCAGGCTATTCAAGACAATATGTTTACCTTTGATAATATTTCAGGCATTGATGGTCGTGGTATTCAGACAGTGTTGGCCGAAATCCCTGCCGATGTTTTGTTGTTGGCACTCAAAGGTGCAGACAAGAAAATGCAGGCCCATTTCTTGGACAATATGTCGAAGCGTCAGGCACTCATTTTGAAAGACGACTTAGAAAATTCAGGACCAGTCAAGCTCAGCGACGTCGAAGGTGCACAGCGTACGATTATTACCACGGTGCGTCGTCTTGCCAATGAGGGTAAATTGCTGATGCCAGGTGGTGGTGAGGATATGGTCGGTTAATGAGTGGTTTTAAAGCGAGTCAATCTTCCTTTCAAGCAACGAAAGGGAATAGTGAGCAGGGTGACATTAAAGTAACCCCGCTATTGCGTGCGAAAGATTTGGCGACACAAAGTAGCACTTGGGCAGCCCCTGATTTGCAAGAGCAGATGGTACGGGAGTCTCGCGAAGCGTTTGAACGAGTGTTAAAGCGTGTACATGCAGACGTGGCACAAGACTTAGAAAGAATGCGCCAAGCAACACTCTCGCAAGCACGCCAAGAAGGGTTAGAGCAAGGGACTCAGTTAGGCACACAACAAGGTTATGAGGCAGGTTATGAGCAAGGTTACAACGAAGCTAAAGCAGTATTAGAAGCTGAGTTTGAAGCCAAAAATAAGCTGTGGGAAGCAGAGCGAGACGCATTTAAGCAAAGCGCTTCGCAAGATTGGCAAACACTTGTGCTGAGTTTAACGCAGTCATTAACGTCTCAGGATCATGCTTTATTGCAAGATGTCGTGTGGTTATCTGGTCAGATGGCAAGACGGCTGGTGATGGGTGAATTACATCTTGCACCCGAGCGAGTTAATGCATTGGTTGCTTCTGTTGTCCATCAATTACCGCGCGTCATTTACCCCTTAACGATTCGTCTGCATCCCGATGATATTGCTTTGATTGATTTATTGGCGCTGCCACAGGAAGGACGTGTTGAATTGTTACCTGATGCCAATCTGGTGCGTGGTGAGTGTATCGTTAAGTCAGGACACAGTGATGTTGTTTTGAACTGGCAAGAGCAAACGCAAAAAATTATCGATGCTGCCTTACAGGCGCTGATGGCATCAGCGCAGGATGTGCATGGTGGATGATGCGCTAGACTATCCGCGCACGGACGAACAATTGGCTAAATGGCAACATCTGCTTAAAGATACAGCAGATCACCTTCCAGATGAACTGCCCCTTGATGTTGCAGGGCGTTTAACCCGCATGGTTGGCTTGACGTTAGAAGCGGAGGGGTTTCATGCCTCTTTGGGCTCTCGCTGTCAAATTGTTCAAGGTAAGCAAACCAGTGAAGCCGAAGTTGTCGGCTTTCACCACGACAAACTTTATTTGATGCCTGTCGCCGATGTGCAAGGTTTGGCACCGAATGCGCGTGTGTTGCCTTTGTCACAAGCCGCTCAGGTTTCTGTTGGTTATGAGTTGTTAGGTCGGGTAATTGATGGCGCTGGTTATCCGTTAGATGGTGATCCACTGCCAACGATGTCCTATTCTGTTCCGCTGAATGGTCGTCGCATTAACCCACTTAATCGAGACCCCATTCGCCAGTCATTGGATGTGGGTGTGCGCGCCATTAACAGTTTGTTGACTGTGGGACGTGGTCAGCGCTTAGGTTTATTTGCAGGCACAGGTGTTGGTAAATCCATTTTGCTGGGCATGATGGCAAAATATACCCAAGCGGATATTGTTGTTGTTGGGTTGGTTGGTGAGCGTGGGCGAGAAGTTAATGAATTTATTCGTCAAATTTTAGGTCCAGAAGGGCTGGCTCGCTCCGTTGTTGTTGCTGCACCTGCCGATGACCCTCCTTTACGTCGCCTACATGGTGCCTTGCGCGCCACTGCAATCGCGGAGTTTTTTCGCGATCAAGGATTAAATGTCTTATTGTTGATGGACTCACTCACCCGTTATGCGCAGGCACAGCGTGAAATTGCCCTTGCGGTCGGAGAGCCGCCAGCGAGCAAGGGTTATCCGCCATCGGTTTTTGCGCGCTTGCCCCAGCTGATTGAACGAGCGGGTAATGGAGAGCCTGGTAAGGGATCGATTACTGCTTTTTATACTGTATTAACGGAAGGTGATGATAATAACGATCCTGTTGCTGACTCAGCGCGTGGCGTATTGGATGGTCATTTTGTTTTGTCGCGTCGTATCGCCGAATCGGGACGTTATCCTGCCATTGATATCGAGGCATCGATTAGTCGTGTGATGCAAGAAGTGGTATCGCGTGAACAAATGGATATGGCATTGCGCGTTAAGCGCATCATGTCGCTGTATCAGCAAAACCAAGATTTGATTAGTGTTGGTGCTTATGCACGTGGTAGTAATCCGCAAATCGATGAAGCGATTCGTTTACAGCCTGCACTTACTCAGTTTTTATCACAAAAACCACACGAGTCAGTCGGTATGGAGCAGAGTCTACGCGATATGATTATGCTGTTTAATCATTAAGGAAGGCGCTAAAAACCTTGCGTTGCTCGTTTTTAGACCTTCCAACTTTATTTTTTAGCTGAAGGAAGGGGAAAGGTCAATAAGTTACAGGCTAATATCTGTAATCCCTTCCTCCAGACCTCCAACCCGTTAGATTTTTAGATCAACGCTTAAGGATATATTCTTTGTCTAAACAGTTAGCGCTCGTTCTTGATTTGCGTGAAAAAGAAGAGGAAAAAGCACGTCAACAATTAGGTATCACCGAGCAACGGCTCGAGATGCTGCAGCAACAACTTAAAGCGCTAGAAGATTATGCGTTGTCTTACCAACAACAACTGTCCTTACCGGGACAGATGCCAATGCAACATCGCCAGACCATTACCGCCTATCTTCATCAAGTACAGACGGCCATTTTGGGTCAGGTTGAAAAAGTCAATCATGCGGCAGAACAAGTAGAGGTTGCTAAAAAAAGTTGGTTAGATGCTCGACTAAATAAAAAAGGTATCGCAACGCTAATTGAAAAGCGACAGCATGAAAAAGCGATTCAAGATGATAAAAATGAACAAAAAGAAGCTGACAATTTAAACCAAGTGGCATTTTTTCGTAATAATCACTAAGGCTTTTGTTTTTTGGCTTGCTAATTGCTTTATCCTCAATATCAGCGTATCTCTAAAAACCTAAATGGGTTAGGGGTCTGGGGGAAGGGGTTTAGAAAGCGGTCTGTAATTGATTGAAATAATCCTCTTCCTCCAGCTGAAAAAATAAACTTGGAAATTCTAAAAATCAGCGAAGCGCAAGTTTTAGAATTTCTCATCATTCAGTGTCGGAGGCAGTTATGTCTTATCTTGCAATACAATCTGTGGCACCTACGCAGCCAGGGCAAACACTCGCGGGTATGACGCAGGGTCAAAATCCTATTGATTCGGCATTGTTTGGTGCGCTTATGGGCGATTTTAGCGATGTGCCGACAAGTCTCCCGACACAGGGTGTTATTGAAAGTGGCATTGATGCATCATCTTCTTTGCTGATGCCAGCTATTACGTTGTCACAGTCTACAGCTCAGAGCGCTATTCAATCGACAACACCTGATGATACATTGAGTCTGCTCTCATCAAGCATTCAGACGGCAGAAGGTTTATCTGTTGCTGGGCAAGGATTGCCGACTCAGGCAGTCCCGACTCAGGCAGTCCCGACTCAGGCAGTCCCGACTCAGGCAGTCCCGACTCAGG
>CAZSGH010000014.1:27376-27604 GCA_964606405.1 uncultured Francisella sp. | reverse complement strand
CAGTCCCGACTCAGATGCAGTCAAGTAAACAACAGGCCATCACCCCACGTGGTGATATGCCAAAAACCGAGTTCCAACGGCTGTCAGGTCAAGTGGTGGAAGACGAAGGGGATGTCGTTATTTCGCCCTTGACGGGACAACCGTTTTTTAATCCATTGGCAGATACTCAAACTGTCATTCAGACGATGGCGCACCAAACGTCGTCATCACCTGTTGCGGTTGATGTGG
>CAZSGH010000014.1:0-27276 GCA_964606405.1 uncultured Francisella sp. | reverse complement strand
GTCATTCAGACGATGGCGCACCAAACGTCGTCATCACCTGTTGCGGTTGATGTGGGTCATGAAGCACTGAGCAATGCAGTCAGTTTGGGTGATGAGCAGGGTGCTCCTGTCTTTGCCTCTTATACCTCAACGGTTAGTGCTAAAGATGCGATGAGTGCGGCAAGTTACTCAGCAGCATCAAATAATGGCATGTCAATGCCTACAGGCGCGACTGCAGCAACACAACAAAGCGCAATGATGCAGCAACACAATCAGTCGCAGCAGCAACAAAGTGATGCGCGTGCTGACGGTGCGCTGCGAGCCATTGAATCGGCTAAAAGTGATGTGTCTACAAATCAAACTGATGTCGAAGCTTTTGCTTCGGTATTAACAAGCTTTTCACCGACATCACCTTTGGCAACACCATTGACTTCTCCGCTGAGTCTGCGTCAACCGCAATGGACTCAGGATATGGGTAACCGTATGCAGATGATGGTGAGTCAACGGATGAAAGAAGTTGAGGTAAAGTTAGATCCTGTTGAGCTAGGCCCTGTTCGAATCCACTTAAAAATGGATGAAGAAAACAAGGCACATGTTACACTGTCTGCCCAGCATGGATTAACCAGAGACATGCTCGAAAATGCATTGCCACGACTACGAGATATGCTCGCACAACAAGGGGTTGATATTGGATCGGCAACGGTTGATTCTGGTGCGGGTCAACAGGCATCTGATCAGCAACAACAGAGTAGTGGACAAAATAAAACTGCAGATTTATCAAATGATGCCGCTAACCCTGTTTCAGATACGTCTGTATGGAAAAACCTAGACGGATTGGTTGATCATTTTGTTTAGGGATCCTCTGAAAGAAGATGAACGTCATATTTTTTTAGATATTCCTTAGCAAGGGCATTGGTTGGATTTGTTCCAAATAGATTTTGATATCACCACAATTGAATAGATAACAGAGAGGGATTTCTCATGAAAGCAAGAGACTTAGTAATATTCACAGGCTTATCATCTTTATCGATGTTCGCTTATGCAGGGGATGACACGGGTATTTTTATTGGTGTCGGTGTTGCTGTTGCGGCTTTAATCGTTGGGTTAGTTGCCGTGATGATGCGTCAGAGTGGCAATGCGCAAGCGAATCAAAATAGCAATGCGCAATCATTGCAAGCTTTAGCTGATCAACTGGATGGTTTGTCAGCGCATCATCTGTCGCCCATTACGTCATCTTCGGCGCAGGACGCTGTGATTGTCGATAAAATCAATCGATTGATTTCAGCTGTGAGTGATGCCTTGCAAATGGAAAAGCTGATGCGTGAGCAAGCTCAGGAACAGGTAGAGTCTTTAGAGATGCAGGCAAGTTATGCGAAACAATCATCGGGTAATAATGATAATCGCGCTGTTTTCTCTCAAGCTAAAGAAGTGTTAGATGGTATTCGCGAAGCAGCAACACAATTACGCAGTCAAGTATCAACGATGAATGGTCAGTCGGGTCAGACAACCAAGTTACTAGATAACGTTATCTCTGGTATTAATACGCTTAGTGACGAAGTGATTCATGCCGCTAATGTCATTCGCCAGCTCGAAAAAGATAGCGAAAATATTGGTACGGTACTGGTACTGATTCGTGATATTGCAGAGCAAACCAACTTACTAGCATTGAATGCAGCGATTGAAGCAGCTCGTGCAGGCGAACATGGACGTGGTTTTGCGGTGGTGGCTGATGAAGTTCGTATTCTGGCACAAAAAACACAACAGGCAACCAAAGAAATTCAGTCTATTATCGAAGAGTTACAGAAACAAGCACGTACAGCAGTCAAAGTGATGCAGTCAAGCCGAGATCGTGTCGGAACCACGCAAACTGATGCGCAAGAAGCCAGTGATATGTTGGCAAAAATTGCAGAAACCTTGCAAGATGTACGTCAAGCTCAGGCATCTTTAACTGACTCTGTTGACAGTCAGGAACGCATTTTTGGTAGAATCTAAGCCGCGTTCTTGAGTTTAGGCGTTTTAATACAATGATCGAACAGATTACCATGCCTCATCTTGTTAGATAAAAAGAATAGGAATAAAACATTATGAAAGCGATTATTGGCACCGTTGTCGTAGTTGGTTGTGTATTAGGGGGGTATCTGCCACATGGTAGTATTGGCATCCTGATTCAGCCGCTCGAATTAGTCATTATTTGTGGTGCAACAATTGGTGCGTGGGTTATTGCAACGCCAGGTTGGGCGCTTAAAAAAGGCTTTTCAGGGGCGTTAGGTCTCATTAAACCGTCGCCTTTCGATAAAGAAGCCTTTCAACAATTATTAGGGCTGATGTTTAAACTGTTCAATAAAGCGCGTCGTGAAGGTCTTATGTCTATTGAAGCAGACGTTGAAGATCCTCATTCATCAGCATTGTTTGGTGAATTTCCAAAAGTAATGCACGATCATCATGTTAGCGACTTTATTACCGATTATTTGCGTATGATGATTTCAGGTGCGACTAATCCTTACCAGATTGAAGACTTGATTAACGTCGAAATGGAGTCTCACCATCACGAGGGACATGTGCCTATTGCTGCTATTGCAGAAGCATCGCAAGCATTGCCTGCGATGGGTATTGTAGCCGCGGTAATGGGTATTATTATTACGATGTCTTACTTAGATGCGGGTCCTTTAGAAATTGCCCATCACATGTCTGTGGCACTGGTAGGGACCTTCTTGGGTATTTTGGCTGCTTATGGTTTCGTGGCGCCGATTGCTGGTGCAATGGGTGCTAAATTAGAAGAAGAGGCTGCTTTTTATACCACCATTAAGACGTGTCTATTAGCGAATTTGAACGGTTACGCGCCACAGGTAGCAGTCGAATTTGGTCGTAAGTCAGTGCCTTCTGTTAATCGAATGTCATTCAAAGAGTTGGATGAATATTTGACCACCATTAAGTGATTTTTTAAAAAATGACAAATCCCGCAGTTAGGCGGGATTGTTTTTGGGGAATCGCTAAAAATATGGCTATGCTTGTTTTTAGCGCCCCACGTTTATTTTTTAGCTGGTGAAAGGGCTTATCAAGCCGTTACAGGTAAATTTCTGTAATCCCTTTCTTCAGACAATCAACCCAGTGGGTTTTTTGCTGTTTTATATTGTGTAGGCATGTCTTTTGCTTTATTGTCAGCAGCATAGAGTTTTGAAAGCAAATTAAGCGTAGGAGAGGCCGATCATGGCTGATGCAGGCGAACAGTCCATTATTATTAAGCGCGGCAAAAAGTGTCCACATGCCGCACATGGTGGTGCGTGGAAGATTGCGTTTGCTGACTTAATGACTGCAACCATGGCGTTCTTTTTGATGCTGTGGGTATTGGGTGGCACTAACGATGAAGAACGTAAAGAGATTGCGGCTTTCTTCCGTGATCCAACGGTTATTGAGGCGGCGCCTAGTGTTCTTGTTCCTGCTAAAGATAAAGCCAGTCAGGCAACCACATCACTCATTGATATGGGCGGTATGATGGATGCCCCTATGTCTGTAGAAGGTGATACGCCAGAAGATAAAGAAAAAGAACAGAAAAAATTAGAAGACTTAAAAGAACAGCTAGAAAAGAAAATTGACTCTAATGAAGAATTATCTAAGTTTAAAGAGCAATTGCAGATTGATGTCACGCCTAGTGGTCTACGTGTGCAAATTCTTGATGATCGGAAGCGCCCGATGTTTGATGCAGGGGTTGACTTGCCTAAAGACTATGCAGCGACTATTTTGAAAGAAATGGGTAGTGTACTTAAATCTTCTGATAGTAAAATTAGTATCGCAGGACATACAGATTCTTTGAAGTATAAAGGCGCAGATGATTATACCAACTGGGAGCTGTCTTCTGACCGGGCAAATGCCGCTCGACGAGAGTTAATTAATGGCGGCATTAAGGCTAATAAGGTAGCTCAGGTCGTTGGTTTGGCTGATACTATTCCCTATGATCGAGAAAACCCCTATAATCCCCGTAATAGACGCATTAGCATTATTGTGTTAACAAAAGAAGCAGAGCGGAATTTACAAAGTTTGTCTGATTCTAAAGTGACAAATAGTGCTAAAGATTTAAAAGTAAAACCCTAACAATAACGATTTAAGGAAGAGACTATGTCAGCAAAACCAGCCGCAGCAGCACCCGAAGAGGCAGAAGCACCTAAAAAAGGTGGGAACGGACTCATGATCGTGTTGATCGTACTTGTTGTTGTATTGATTGCTGCTGTTGGTGGTTTGGCATTTATGATGATGGGTCAAAAGCACGATGATAAGGGTGCAGAACATGCAGAAGCGCCCAAAGAAGAAGCCTATAAGCCTGCGGACCATGCAAAAGCTTACTCTCCCTCGTACAAGCAGTTTCATGCGCCAGTACCAGGCTCTCCGCCTCAGTTCTTTGATTTAGAACAGCTTGTGGTGAACTTTAAAGGTGAAGGCAAAGCGAAGCACTTGGCGATCAAGATGAAGATGATGACCAACTTCCCTGAAGTTGTGACTGAGCTAACGACGATTAAGCCCATTTTGGTGAATGATATTTCTGCTGCTTTGCGTAAAAAGACGTATACAGAAATGAACGCAGATGATGCGCAAGAGAAAGTGGCTGCGGAAATTTTAGCAATTTCTCGTGCTGCTTTGGACGCGCAAAAGGTTTATCCAGATTTGTTGGATAAAGTCTTGATCGAACGATTTGTTATGCAATAATGATTGACGTGCGGAATCTATCGACATGCTAGGGGTAATGGGTCCCAAAGAAGATGTATTAGAGCAAGACGAGATCGATGCCCTGCTTCGTGGTATGGGCGGTGGTGAGATTGAAACAGAAACGGATACGTCTGGGAAAGGGGTAGAGTTAAAAGCGTTTGACTTTACTAACCAAGAACGTATTGTTCGAGGGCGTTTTCCTGCACTTGATGTCATCACCGAACGTTTTTCACGTTGTTTTCAGCGCAAACTTATCGACATGGTTCAAACGGGCGTGGAGGTTGTTGCAGGTGAAGTTAAAATCATCAAAATGAATGAGTACTTGCGCAATCTCTTTTTCCCCAGTAGCTTAAACATTCTTCGCATCGATGCGCTTGGTGGCGTTGGGTTACTGACTCTTGATTCCAAATTAATTTTTAGCATTATCGATCTTTACTATGGTGGTAATGGTCAGATGCGCTTTAAAATTGAAGGTCGAGAGTACACGCCCGTGGAAATGGGACTGATTCGTAACTTGGTGAATGAGTGCATTCGTTGTTTGCTTGCCTCATGGGAGCCTGTTATTCCTATTGAAATTGAAGTACTCAATAGCGAAATGAACCCTAAGTTTGCCTCTATTGTTGATCCAATAGAAATGGTCGTTATTTCGCCTGTGTATGTCCGATTTGAAAATCAAGAAGGACGTATTGATATTGTGATGCCCTATGCAATGCTAGAGCCAATACGAGATATTTTGGAAGAAGGTATGCGCTCTTTACAGGGCGAGGGCGATAAGCGTTGGAATAAAACCTTACGCGATGAAGCGCAAGAAATTGAAGTTTCTTTGTCGGCAGAGCTAGCGCAAGTTCACATGAGTGTTGAAGATTTATTGGCAATGGAGGTTGGTGATATTATCCCAATCGAAATGCCGAGTTTGGTTCCTGTTAAGGTTGAGGCAATTACCGTAGCCCATGGGCGATTGGGTGATTTTGAAGGCAAAAAAGCCGTGCAATTAATGGACTTTACGCAGCATCCTGCGTATCGTGACCGAGAAGTTCCTTTGGAGTGGTAAATGAGCGAAACAGAAGAAGATCCTTGGGCATCAGCTCTTGCTGAACAGGCAGAGTCAGAAAGTGGTGCAGAAAGTGAAGACGATCCTTGGGGTGCAGCACTATCTGAACAGGCAGAGTCCTCTTCGGCTAAATCGGGCGGTAAAGGCAGCAAGGACAAGGTTGACCTTGATGTTGTTATGGACGTACCGGTTACCTTGGCGCTTGAAATTGGTCGAGCACATGTAACGATTCGTAGTTTACTGTCTTATACCCAAGGTTCTGTTATTGAGCTTGAGCGTTTGGCTGGTGAGCCGTTAGATGTGTTAGTAAACGGTACTTTGATTGCGCATGGTGAAGTTGTTGTTGTGAACGATAAGTTTGGTGTGCGTTTAACCGATGTGGTGAGTCCCATCGAACGTGTTAAGAAATTGCGTTAATGTTAGGATATTCTGCTGTCCTTGGTTTTGTGCTTGTAACCTTGTTGCCTGTTACCTTGTTTGCGCAAGAGATTGAAAAAGCGACAGTTAGCTCGACGTCTGGTTTTGGTGGTATGTTGGCGCAAATGGTGTTTGTTCTGGCATTAGTATTAGGGCTGTTGTTAGCACTGGTATGGGTATTGCGTCGCGCTGGCTTAGTTCAAGGGGCTGCTAATGGACATCTCAAAATTCTTGGTGCTGTTTCTGTTGGTGCAAGGGAGCGAGTGATGCTCATCCAAGTTGGTCAAGAGCAGTTGGTTGTTGGCGTGACAGCTGCTGAAGTGTCCTTATTGCATCTGTTGGCAGAGCCAATTGATGTTACTGAGCCGAGTGTTGCTCCGTCAGATATCTCTATCAATGAAGGATTTGCGCAAAGACTACAACAGGCGTTAATACGTCGTCAGAAGGGTTGATTATTCATGAAAGCCATCTGGGTTGTTCTATTTGCACTTTTCTTTATTCCTCTGGGTGTGAACGCCGAAGTTGGTATTCCTGCGTTTAATGTACAAACCAATCTAGCTGGTCAACAAGAATACAGCTTAACGATTCAGATTTTACTATTAATGACGGGGCTAACATTGTTGCCAGCGGCATTAATGACCATGACATCTTTTCTTCGTATTGTCATTGTACTGTCCATTCTACGTCAAGCATTAGGGACCATGCAGACACCATCTAATCAGGTGTTGGTTGGATTAGCTTTATTTATGACGTTGTTCATCATGGCCCCTGTCTTTGATAAAATCAATCAAGATGCGATAGAGCCTTATCTTAGTGAGCAAATTAACCTGATGCAAGCGGTTGAAGCTGGATCTGGTCCCATGCGCCAGTTTATGATTCAACAAGTCCGTGAAGATGATCTCGCCTTGTTTGGCGAGATGGCCAATGTGAAGTTAGATGAACCAGAAACGGTTCCCTTTAGAGTGTTAATTCCCGCATTCATTACGAGTGAGTTAAAGACCGCTTTTCAAATCGGCTTTTTGTTGTTCATTCCTTTTTTAGTAATTGATTTAGTTGTTTCCTCGTTGTTAATGTCTATGGGTATGATGATGTTATCTCCGATGATTATTTCGATGCCATTTAAGCTGATGTTATTTGTCTTGGTTGATGGTTGGAGTTTGATTATGGGAACACTCGCTAATAGCTTTATTGTTCCGGGTGGTTTGTAGTGTTGGAGAAAACTGATGACTTCTGATACGGTTCTGACGATTGGGCAGAAGATGTTGGAGGTAACGATTTTGTTGTCCGCGCCACTGCTGATCCCGACATTAGTCGTTGGTTTGTTAGTAGGCATGTTTCAAGCAGCAACGCAAATCAATGAAATGACCTTGAGCTTTATTCCTAAGTTGGTCGCTATCATTCTTGTTTTGACATTAGGTGGTCCTTGGCTGTTAGCCATTTTGGTTGATTACACGCGTGAACTCATCATCTCTATTCCTGAAGTGATTGGATAGCATTCGTGCAGACGCAGTTTACATACGATGCGTTTCTACAGTGGTGGGGAAGTTTTTTTTGGCCGTTTGTGCGTATCGGTGCCTTGATGGCTATTATGCCAGTCTTATCTGCTCGAACGATTCCAACGCGCATAAAGTTGCTGATTACCTTGATTGTGACCGCAACAATAGCGCCTTCTATTCATCTTGATCATGCCATCGATCCTTTTACCAACGAAGGCGTGTTTATGGCGATTGAGCAAGCAGGCATTGGCTTGGCGATGGGTTTGGCATTTGTCGTTGTTTTTCAAGCAATCACCTTGGCAGGTCAGATGGTTGCCAACGGTATGGGCTTGGGTTTCGCTTCCTTGGTCGATCCTTCTACGGGCAACAGTTCTCCTGTTATCAGCCAGTTTTATACCATTATTGTTACCTTGTTCTTCGTCTTATTGGATGGACATTTGCTGATTATTCAAATGTTGCACGATAGTTTTATTCAGTTGCCATTAAACGGACACTTCTTGTCTACTGCAACCATTAAGTCATTAGTTGATTGGGGTAGTCATATTTTTGCATGGGGCGTTGTTGTTGCATTGCCTGCGGTTACCGCTTTGCTTTTGGCTAATATGGCACTGGGTTTGATTGGTAGGGCTGCTCCGACATTAAATATTTTTTCGATTGGATTTGTGATTACTATTTTGGGTGGACTCTTGTTGCTTTGGTGGTTATTGCCTTTGTTATTAGAGCAATTTCAGTTTTTCATGCGAGAGACTTTTGCTCTCGTACATAATTATCGGTTGACGCAGTAACATGGCAGAGAACGCAGACGGCCAAGAGAAGTCGGAGTCCCCAACAGATAAAAAACTCGCAGACGCACGAAAAAAAGGACAACTTCCACGTTCAAAAGAGCTTGGAACCTTGTTAATCATGTTGCTATCTGCTGCTTGGTTTGTCTTTTTAGGTCCGCAAATGATAGATGATTTCGTTAAAACAACGACGGGAGGTTTGAGTTTTGACCGTGATCATGCTTTTGATATTAAAAAAGCTTCTGATTTGGTGTTTGCTCAGCTAAAAGCCGCTTTGTGGATGGTTTTTCCATTTATGATCGCTATGTTAATGATGGCGGTGTTGTCTAATATTTTGGTTGGTGGTTGGTTGTTTAGTACCGAAGTCATGGCGCCAAAATTATCTAAGCTAAATCCGATCGCAGGGATCAAGCGCATGTTTTCAGTAAAAGCATTGATTGAGTTATTAAAGGCGTTATTAAAGTTCGTTCTGATGAGTGTCATCGCTATTTTGTTTATTTACAGTACTCTTTATGAGCTTCGTTTGTTGGGTACGGTAGAGGTTGCTGAAGGAATGGCTAATGCTGGAGACTTATTGGTTCAAGCTTTCTTAGTGATGACATTAGGATTAATTGTTATTGCCGTCATTGATGCACCCTATCAGTTATGGCATCATGCCGAAGACATGAAAATGACCTTGCAAGAAGTTAAAGACGAGTACAAACAAACAGAGGGTAGCCCAGAAATTAAAGGTCGTATTCGTCGTATGCAGCGTGAAATGGCTCAACGACGTATGATGCAAGACGTACCCAATGCCGATGTCATCATTACTAACCCTGAACATTATGCGGTTGCTCTGCAATATGATGCAACTGGCGGAGATACGGCTCCTAAGGTTGTGGCTATGGGTATTGATTTCTTGGCGGCACAAATTCGTAGTATTGCCACAGAGCATAAGATTCAGATCGTTCGTTCTCCCGCATTAGCTCGTGCGCTTTACTATAATAGCGAAATTGGCGAGGTTATTCCGAGAACGCTATTTACTTCTGTTGCGCAGATTTTAGCCATGGTTTACCAATTACGTGATAAAAAGATTTCAAAGCTGGATGACTTTTCTGATCTTCCCGTTCCGGCTGATTTAAAACAATCGCCATGATGTTATTGCTAAATGCGAAACTTCAATAAGTTACAGCCTAGTTTTTGTACCACCTTCCCTTAGTATTCCAGTGCCGTGATGTTTTTCAGCGCTTCCTTAAACGTGTTAGCATTGGTACAATGATGTCTATGATATTCGACGCTTTTTTTATTGAGGCATTAATCTGACATGGATTGGCAAAAGCTTTATGCTCAGGTTAAGCTAGCTTCTCCCAGTGGGGTGGGAACACCGCTTGTAATTGTTGCTCTGTTGGCAATGATGATTTTGCCGTTGCCGGCATTTATGCTCGATATTCTGTTTACCTTCAATATTGCCTTATCTTTGATGGTGTTAATGGTCACCGTCTATGCCAAAAAGCCGCTTGATTTTGCGGTTTTTCCCACCATTTTATTGGTAACAACCTTACTGCGTTTGGCGCTTAATATTGCTTCTACGCGTATTATTTTAATGGAAGGGCATAATGGCGGCGCAGCGGCCGGACATGTCATCGAAGCTTTCGGCAACTTTGTTATTGGTGGTAACTATGCTGTTGGTATCGTTGTCTTTGCCATTCTGATCGTGATTAATTTCGTTGTGGTGACTAAAGGTGCGGGTCGTGTTGCCGAGGTTAGTGCGCGTTTTGCCTTAGATTCGATGCCAGGTAAGCAAATGGCGATTGATGCTGATCTGAATGCGGGACTCATTACCCAAGAACAAGCACAAGTGCGTCGTAAAGAAGTTGCCAGCGAGTCAGACTTCTATGGTTCTATGGATGGTGCGAGTAAGTTTGTGCGTGGCGATGCCATTGCAGGCATCATTATTCTGTTCATTAATATTATCGGTGGCTTCATTATTGGTATGGCGCAACATGGCTTGCCTTTTGGTCAGTCTGTTGAAATTTATACCTTGCTGACCATTGGTGACGGTTTGGTTGCACAAATTCCTGCATTGTTACTGTCAGTTGCTGCGGCATTAATGGTTACCAGAAATGCCGATAATCGAGAAATGTCTGATCAGATTAATGATCAGCTACTTAATGACCCTAAACCCTTAGCGATTTCGGCTGGTATTATGGCATTGATTGGTGTCGTTCCTGGGATGCCAAATTTAGCGTTTCTGTCTTTGGCTGCGATTAGCGGTGCGGGTGCATGGTGGCTGATGAAACAGAAAAAAGTGGCCGCAAATGCACCGCCACCAGCTGCAGTCGAAGAAGCGCCGACCCGTCCGCCCGATTTGGGCTGGGATGACGTTCAACAGGTTGATACCTTGGGCTTGGAAATTGGATATCGTTTGATTCCGATGGTTGATACAGCGCAGGGCGGGCAATTGCTGGAGCGAATTAAAGGGGTTCGTCGTAAGCTTTCTCAAGAGTTGGGCTTTTTGGTGCCTTCAGTACATATTCGAGACAATCTCGATCTGTCTGCGAATCATTATCGCATTAGTATGATGGGTGTCACTTTGGGTTCGGGCGATGTTTACCCAGATCGTGATTTGGCGATTAATTCAGGGCAAGTTTATGGTGAGTTGAATGGTGTTGCGACAAAAGATCCTACCTTTGGTTTAGATGCTGTGTGGATTAGCAAGCAGGATCGAGACCAAGCGCAGACACTTGGTTATACTGTTGTCGATGCTGGGACAGTCATTGCAACGCATCTCAGTCAGATACTTCAAGATAATGCTGATGAGTTGCTGGGGCTAGAAGAAGTTCAGCAGCTGTTAGATCGTATGAAGGTGAATGCTGGAAAACTGGTAGAAGAAGTCACCAAAGATGTTCCGATGGCATCGATTGTGCAAGTGCTGCAAAATCTACTGCGTGAGCGTGTGTCGGTGCGAGATATGCGCACTATCTTGGAAGCATTATTAGAGCGTTCGGGACAAACAAAAGATCCTACCCAATTAACCGTACATGTTCGCACGGCGTTAGGTAAATTTATTTTACAAAATATTCCAGGTGTCGAAGAGGTTGTTGAAGTAATGACCTTAGAGCCAAATTTAGAGCAGATTTTGTTGAAATCGATGCAAGGTGCTCCAGAGGGTCAGTTAGCAATAGAGCCTAGCTTGGCAGAGAAACTCAGTCAGTCATTAAGTGCGCAGGTGCAGGTGCGAGAAATGGAAGGTAAGGCAGCGATTTTGTTGGTCAATCCGTTTGTACGAGCTCCCTTAGCACGCTTATTCCGTTATTCACTGCCATCGTTGGTCGTGTTGTCTTACAGTGAAGTTCCTGAAAGTCGGCAGATTAATGTTTTTGCTGCGATTGGTTAAGGTGGGTTATGCGCATTAAACGATTTGTTGCCGATAATATGCGTCAAGCGATGAACATGGTTCGTGCGGAGCTAGGTGATGATGCTGTCATTATGTCGACACGTCAATTAGATGACAGTGTAGAAGTGACGGCAGCAATGGATACCGAACAACCCGTTCGCTCGGCTCCTACAGCGCCGACGCATGTTGCTGATATTTCTCAATTTACTGCACATCAGCCTTATGCTCCTGCACAACAAGCTGCTGCGAGTGCTAACGATATGGCACAGCTGCACCAAGAGCTGAAACAAATGCGTGCCATGATGGAGCAGCAACTGTCTGGCTTTGCGTGGCAACAAGCACAGGTGCAAGATCCCGCAAAGGTGTCGCTGTTAAAGCGTTTGTCTTCGATGGGGTTGGGATGGGACTTGTGTCGAAGCCTTGTTGATAGTGCACCGATGTCGGGAGATATTGAAGTTGATTGGCGTGCGTTACAGGCAGGGCTGTTAGCCAATATGCCAGCCATGCATGATGGTTTGCTTGAAATGGGCGGTGTGATTGCGTTGGTGGGACCTACTGGTGTTGGAAAAACCACAACGATTGCTAAGTTGGCTGCTCGTTATGCGTTGCGTTACGGCACAGCAGATTGCGTGATGATTACTTTAGATACCTATAAAATTGGTGCTCAAGAACAGCTTAAGATTTTTGCTGATTTAATCGGCGTTCCTTTGCACACAGCGAGTACGCCAGGTGAGTTTTTTAGGCTCTTAGACCGTCTTACACATAAAAAACTGGTACTGGTCGATACCGCAGGGCTTAGTCAGCGTGATGCGCGGTTACAAGAGTATTTGGCAGAAAGTTTAGACGATGGTACGGGCGATATTAAGCCATTGCTGGTTTTATCTGCGGCAACGCAATTAAGCGTGATGAGAGAAATCATGTTGGCCTTTGGTAAGCTCAAGCCAATTGGTTGTATTTTGACTAAGTTAGATGAAGCAACCTTGCTTGGTCCAGCCGTTACATTATTGGCTGAAAACCGATTGCCATTGGCTTATTGTGCGAATGGTCAGCGTGTTCCAGAAGACCTATTACCCATTACGGCACGAGATTTGCTGGATCAAGCGATTGCGATGGGACGCGCTCGCGGTGATACCGAGCTAGAGGGCGTGCATTATGGATTTGGTCGGGAGATAACAGATGTTTAGAGATCAGGCAGCAGGCTTACGAGGGATGGCTCAGCAACGCCCCGTCAAAACAATTGCCATAACAGGTGGCAAGGGTGGCGTGGGTAAAACGAGTGTTTCTGTTAATTTGGGCGTTGCTTTGGCAAAAATGGGCGAGCGCGTGTGCTTGCTTGATGCCGACATGAGTATGGCCAACGTCGATGTGTTGTTGGGATTGCGAGCACCATTCAATCTATCTCATGTATTAGATGGTACGCATAGTCTTAAAGAAGTGATGATTGAAGGACCCGCTGGCTTAAAGATTATTCCAGGGGCGTCGGGTATTCGTCGTATGGCAAACTTATCGACAGCCGAAAATGCAGGGCTTATTCAGGCGTTCTCGGAATTATCAGATGAAATTGATGTGTTACTCATCGATACAGCAGCAGGTATTTCCGATACGGTACTGAGTTTTTGTCGAGCATCGATGGAAACTTTGGTCGTTGTTTGTGACGAACCCGCTTCAATTACCGATGCTTACGCCCTCATTAAAGTGTTAAATCGTGAATATGGGGTGTCAAAAGCACGAATTGTTGCAAATATGGCGCAATCACCCTCCCAAGGTGAGGCACTATTTGATAAGATTGCTGCTGTGTGCGAACGTTTCCTTGATATTCAGCTCACTTATGCAGGACCAGTACCTTTTGATCCAAATTTGAGGGCAGCGATTCAGCAGCAGAGCGCAGTGGTTTTGACCAAACCATTAAGCCCCGCAGGAAAAGCACTTGGTGCATTAGCACGAGAAGTTTTGCGTTGGCCAGTACCATCTGGTCCCAGTGGTTATTTGCAGTTTTTTGTAGAACGATTAGTACAATCAGGTATTCGATAAGTTATGACACCAGCCCGAGCCTATGCTCAGATGCAGAAACAACATGAAACACCCGCTCGTAACATAGAAGATTACATGGGGTTGGTGAAGCGTATTGCCTATCATCTTAAAGGGCGCTTGCCATCAAGTGTTCAAGTTGATGATCTGATTCAGTCAGGTATGATTGGGTTGCTTGAGGCAATGCAGAAATACGACGCAGGTCAGGGAGCAAGTTTTGAAACCTACGCGGGCATTCGTATTCGAGGTGCGATGCTGGATGAAATTCGTAAGGGTGATTGGACACCACGCTCGGTACATCGTAAGTCTCGTGAAGTTTCAGAAGCGATTCGTGTCATTGAAGCGAGAACAGGACGCGAAGCGCGCGATGAAGAAGTTGCAGCAGAACTGGGCATAGATTTAGAAACCTATCATCAAACCTTACAAGATGCGGTGACCACTCAAGTCTTGTCGATTGACACACCCGATCACGAAGATTTATCGGAAGACCAGTTGAGTTTGCAAGATGCTGCTGACGATGCAGAGCCGATGCAAGATTTGATGCAGTCTCAATTTCAGCAGCAGTTGGCTGGTGCGATCGCAGGGTTGCCTGAACGTGAGCAGCTGGTTATGTCGTTGTACTACGACGAAGAATTAAACTTAAAAGAAATCGGTGAAGTATTAGGCGTGAGTGAGTCTCGAGTCTGTCAGATACACGCGCAAGCTTTAGTACGCGTGCGAGCACGTTTGAAAGATTGGATTGATTAAGTAACACATTAACATTGAAAATAGGAGTTGATATCCGCTATGGCAATCAATCGTGATATGCGTATTCTGGTTGTGGATGATTTTTCTACGATGCGCCGCATTGTTAAAAATCTACTTAAAGAACTTGGCTTTAGTAATTTTTCTGAGGCAGAAGATGGTGCTTTGGCATGGGCGTCAGTAGAAGCAGCTGGTGGTTACGATTTTATCGTTTCAGATTGGAATATGCCGAATATGACAGGTATCGATTTTTTACGTAAGGTTCGTGCTGATCCGCGTTTTAAAGATACGCCATTTTTATTGATTACAGCAGAAGCCAAACGTAGCCAAATTTTAGAGGCGGCTGAAGCTGGTGTGAATGGCTATATTGTGAAGCCCTTTACGGCTGCGACGCTCAATGAAAAAATTCAGAAAATTTTTGAGCGTATTGGTTAGTTTTTATCTTTTTTTGACCCGCTATTGAGCGGGTTTTTTTATTGGCTTAATGTTGTAGGTAGCAGTCGTGGAAAATTTTGATCAGGTTCGTAAAGAGATTGAAGAGCGTTTAACCTATGTCATGTCAACCAAAGAAGCAGCGGTTCAGCAAACATTGGCTGATACAGAAGATGGTTTAGCTATGATCGGTGAGTTAAAAGCCCTTGTTGCCATGCAGCAGGATTCGGCTGCCCAGACTAGTCAGATGGGTATTGAGTTCGCGCCACAAATGTCTGCTCTGCTTGAGCAGATTCAACAGCGTTTAACGCAAATTCTGATGACACAAGGTTATCAGGATTTAACAGGACAGGTTCTTAAACGCGTGATGACTGATTTGGCTAAGATTGGAACTGCTACCGTTAAGCCCATAGATGGTGATGTTAACCCGACGCAAGGGTTTGGTCCGGCTGCATTGGCGAGCGAAAAAAGTGGGCGTGTTGATGCGCAAGATGATGTTGATGAACTTTTAAATAGTCTTGGTATATAGTTTGGTATAGCTTTTGCTTGTATGTTGGCGTTATGCAATACAGGCAAGCCGTTGCGGCTTGATCGATAGCTAGGAGTCGGGTCGTGGACGAAGATATTTTACAAGATTTTTTGGTTGAAGCAGGTGAACTGTACGAAAACCTTAATGAACAGTTAGTTGAGTTAGAACAGAACCCCTTGGATGCAGATTTGCTCAATGCAATTTTTCGAGGATTTCACACCATTAAAGGCGGTGCTGGTTTTATCGGTGTGACACCACTGATTGAGTTGTGCCATCGTGCAGAGAATTTGTTTGATAAAATTCGTAACGGTGAGCGTCAGTATTCCAGTGAAAATGCGGATATTATTTTGCAGGCTTATGACGCGATTGGTGTCATGATTACGGCATTGCAAAATGGCGAACGTGAATTAGATCATGCAGATCCATCGTTGTTAGCGCAATTAGATGCGGCAGTTAAAGGGGTTGCTTCGTCAGCTGTTGCTGCGCCAGTTGTTGCAGCAACACCAGCGCCGACCGTGGTGCATTTAGCATTGCCAGAAGGGGTTGATCCTGATGGTGATATGTCAGATGAAGAGTTTGAGGCTTTGCTGAATCAGCGCGATCAGTTAAGTCACGCTGATGCCCCAGTTGCTGCAAAGTTAACCTTGGCACCGGGTTTAGATCCTGATGGTGAAATCACTGATGATGAATTCGAAGCGATGCTGGCCTCACTCAGCTCAGGCAAGAGTGCAGAGGAGGCCGCGCTAGACGCTGCACGTGCGGTTGGTGCAATATCTGCTCCTGTAGTAGATGTGCCCGTTGCACCTCCTGCACCAGTCAAGCCAGCTGCAGCTAAGCCAGCAGCGGCAAAAGTCGCCGCTAAGTCGGGAGAAGAGGCAGAATCAACCGTTCGTGTTGATACCAAACGTCTTGATGAAATCATGAACTTGGTTGGTGAGCTCGTTTTGGTTCGTAACCGACTACTGAATTTGCGCTCTACCTTGCAGAATGAAGAAATTGCAGCGGCGGTTGCCAACTTAGATCACGTTACCATGGATTTGCAAGCGTCAGTCATGAAGACACGCATGCAGCCCGTGAAAAAAGTATTCGGTCGATTCCCACGCGTGGTGCGTGATTTAGCGCGTAAGCTAGGTAAAGAAATTGACTTGGAAATGCGCGGCGAAGAAACCGACTTGGATAAGAACTTAGTCGAGGCACTGGCTGATCCGTTAGTTCACTTGGTACGTAATGCGGTAGATCATGGCGTAGAGATGCCAGATGAGCGCGAGAGAAATGGTAAATCACGTGTAGGCAAGTTGATTCTTTCAGCGCAACAGGAAGGTGATCATATTCTACTTACCATTACCGATGATGGTAAAGGCATGGATGCTGCGCTTCTGCGTCGTAAAGCGGTAGAAAAAGGGCTGCTTGATGAGGTAACAGCCTCTCAACTAGAAGATAAAGCTGCCTTTGATTTGATTTTGTTGCCGGGCTTTTCTACCAAAACAGAAATTTCAGATATTTCTGGTCGAGGCGTGGGTATGGACGTGGTAAAAAGCACCATTACCAAACTCAATGGTGGTATTGATATTAACTCTGTCTTGGGCGAAGGCACTGTATTCAATATCCGCGTTCCACTAACCTTGGCTATTTTGCCAACGTTGATGGTGGGTATCGGTGCATTTAATTACGCTATTCCACTAACAGCAGTACAAGAAATTTTTGATTACGATTCGACTCAAACGAATAAAATTGATGGTCGGATGATGGTTCGCTTACGTGCCCGCAGTATTCCATTGTACTTTATGCGTGAATGGTTATCGCCATCAACACACGGTGATGATTTGGATCATTCTAAGGTGGTTATTGTAAATGTCGGTATGTCAGTCATCGGTCTAATTGTTGACCATGTTCGTGGGCAGGAGGAAGTGGTCATTAAGCCGCTCGGTGCTAAACTACAAGGTGCTAAAGGTTATGCTGGTGCAACCATTACAGGTGATGGTCGCATTGCATTAATTCTTGATTTGCCAGGTATGATGAGCAGGTTCTAAGCAGAATAAGGGGACGTTGATATGTCAGTAGGAAATTTGTTTGATACCAGCTCAAACTCGGTGGATGATCAGGATTATGATGGGTCTTATTTACGATGTGTACTATTTAAGCTAGATACCGAGAAATATGGTATTAACGTGCAGCGGGTTCGAGAGGTTTTGAGAGTCAGTGAGATTCGACCTGTTCCTGGGTCGCCGTTTGATGTTTTGGGTGTTATCAATGTTCGTGGTGTTATTGTAACGGTATTGGATACGCGTCAGTTTTTTAAGTTGTATTCAGGTTCGATTACTGATTTATCTCGCATTATCATTATTGAACAGCAAGATCAGGTATTGGGTCTGTTGGTTGATGAAGTTGATGAGGTTCGGGACATTCAAGAGAATCATATTGATTCTGTTGGTGCGATTGGTGATGATAGTAATAATCGCATGATTCAGGGAATTGCTCATGTAGGGAATGACGGTGTCATCATTATCATTGAACCTGAAAAGTTTTTTGATGGCGGTGTTAGTGGGCATTCAATGGGAACGGCTCCTAGTGTGGCAATAGATTCCGCTGGTGATGATGATTTGTTTTAAGTGACTTCTAAAACGCTATGGGTTGACATTCTGGAGGAAGGGTAGAGGACGTGCCTTTTAGTCTAGTTATTACTTCCCCCTTTCTCCTTCTAAAAACAAAAAACGGACAGCTTTAAAAATCGAAGTAATCGGTTTTTAAAGCTGTCCGTTTGATTTTGCATGTCTCCAACAGATCTGTGAAATCGTGAATCCGTGTATAATGCCCACTTTCTAACTACCTGTTGGTTTCTCATGAGAATTCTGGGTATTGATCCTGCCTTTCGTATTTCAGGTTTTGCTGTCATTGACGTTGTTCGCTTTACGCCAAGATATGTGGTTTCGGGTAGCATTAAGGTGGCTCATTTGCCAGATGCACAACGTTTGCTTAAACTACAAGATAATGTTTTGAGTTTAATCGCGCAATTTAAACCAGATGTTATGGCGATCGAAAGTCCTTTCGTCTATAAAAATCCACAGTCTGCTATTAAATTGGGCATGGCGCGCGGTGTCATTATGGCTGCGGCTGCTAAAGAAGGGATTGAGATTGCAGAATATACACCAACTCAAATCAAAAGCGCTATTGTTGGCAAAGGACATGCTCTGAAAGCACAGGTTCAATATATGGTCAGCCAGTTGTTAGGACTGTCTGAGCAGCCTTCCGAAGATGCGGCGGATGCACTTGCGTGCGGCTTAACTCATGCCAAAATATCCGCCTTTACGTCACGGGTTGCACTATGATCGCGCGTTTGCGAGGGTTGCTCGTTGAAAAAATGCCACCTTGGATCGTGCTTGATGTTGCGGGGGTTGGTTATTCAGTAGAAGTACCGCTTTCGACCTTCGAACAGTTAGGTGCACTTGGTGAAGAAAGTATCATCTTGACCGAGATGGTGGTACGAGAAGATGCATTGTTGTTGTATGGTTTTGCGAGCGAAAAAGAGAAAGCACTGTTCCGCTTATTGGTAAAGGTCAACGGTGTCGGTCCCAAGCTTGCCTTGGCAGTCCTGTCATCATTGTCGGTGGACGCTTTTGTGCAAGCTGTGCGAGAAAAACAGGTTAGTATTCTGGTTAAAATTCCCGGTGTTGGTAAAAAAACAGCAGAACGACTGGTGCTCGAGTTAGCGACAATGATTGATGCGTTGCCCGGCAGTTTTTCGGTTGTTAATGTGGTTAGTACCGTCACGAATGTTGCTGCCGTTGACCAGCACAAGCGCAACCAAGCGGTGCAAGCACTAGAAGCTTTAGGCTACAAGCAAACTGAAGCAATGATGCGAGTAGAACGCTCATGGCAGGATGAATTGGCCTTGAGCGATAATATTAAGCATGCGCTGCAGGTAACGTTATGACGATGGAGTTCGATCGTATTGTTGGTAATCAGGAGCAGCAAGAGGATTTTACTGCTGTACCATCTTTACGTCCGCAGCGCTTTGCCGAATATATTGGTCAAAAGGCCGTTTGTGATCAGTTGACGACTTTTGTGCAGGCTGCGCGTGGGCGTAAAGAAGCGATGGATCATGTGTTGCTTTACGGTCCTCCTGGATTAGGTAAAACAACTTTGGCGCAAGTTTTAGCTAATGAAATGGGTACAAAATTACGTCAAACATCGGGTCCTGTGTTAGAGCGGGCGGGTGATTTAGCAGCCATGCTAACGCGATTAGAACCCTATGATGTTCTTTTTATTGATGAGATTCATCGCCTTAACCCCGTTGTGGAAGAGGTGCTTTATCCAGCAATGGAAGACTTTCATATTGATATTATGATTGGTGAAGGACCTGCGGCACAAAGCGTTAAAATCGACTTGCCACCGTTTACCTTGGTTGGTGCAACTACGAGAGCAGGAATGTTAACCTCTCCCTTGCGCGATCGATTTGGCATTGTGCAACGCTTGGAGTTTTATTCGGTAGAAGATTTGGCGACCATTGTCAGTCGTAATGCAGATCGATTAGCGGTTGTTATGGATGCAGCAGGCGCTGTTGAAATTGCGCGTCGCGCCCGTGGTACGCCTCGTATTGTCAATCGTTTGCTCAAGCGTGTGCGTGATTATGCGCAAGTACATGGTGATGGTCAGATTTCGCATCGTGTTGCCGCGATTGCTTTAGACTTATTGCAAATTGATGATATTGGCTTAGATAAAATGGATATTCGTTATTTAGAAACGCTGATTCAAAAATTTGCGGGCGGACCAGCAGGTGTTGACTCGCTGGCAACGGCTTTAGGCGAAGATAAAGGCACCCTTGAGGATGTTATCGAACCCTTTTTAATGCAGTTGGGGATGATTCAACGAACAACACGTGGACGAGTTGCTTCGCCTTTATCTTATCAACATCTTGGTATGACCATGCAGGAAGTGGTAAAATGACAAACTTTACTTGGCCAGTGCGTGTTTATTACGAAGACACTGATGCTGGTGGCGTGGTTTATTATGCTAACTACCTAAAATTCATGGAACGTGCGCGGACCGAATGGTTGCGTGCGTTGGGTGTTGAACAAGATCAACTAAGAGAAAATGAAGGGCTTTTACTGATGGTTCACAGTTTATCTGTACGCTATCGAAAGCCTGCAAAATTTAACGAAGCTTTGCTGGTAAGTGTGCAGATGAAACACTTAGGCAAAGCAAAAGTTACGCTGACACAGCAGGTCTTACGTCAAGACGATGTGTTGTGTGAGTGTGATGTAACCATTGCTTGTGTAGATGAGGCTAGGGGGCGTCCCAGCGCATTTGGGCAGCAGCTACAACAAGCACTTGAAGGAGTTTAAGAGTGAGCGCTAACGCTGAATTATCGATTGTTCAATTGGTTGCCGATGCCAGCACGATTGTGCAAATTGTCATGGCGATTTTGATTTTTATTTCGATTGCTTCGTGGGCGGTTATTTTTGCCAAAGGGTGGGAGTTTCGCCAAGCTGAAAAACAAACCAAGACCTTTGAAAATGCCTTTTGGTCGAGTCATGATTTAACCAGTTTTTATACCTACACATCATCATTAGGTTTGGAACAGCGTGGCATGTATGCTATTTTTTCGGTCGGGTTTAAAGAATTTATTCGTCTTAAGAAGCAGCCAGGCATCGAAGCGACAGAAATTATTGAGGGTGCTCAGCGCGCCATGAAGGTTGCTTTTGGTCGTGAGTTGGATCAGATGGAAACACGCTTGCCTTTCTTGGCAACAGTTGCTTCGGTGAGCCCTTATATTGGTTTGTTTGGTACGGTATGGGGTATCATGAACTCGTTCGTGGCGTTTGCAGCTGCCGAGCAAGTGACCTTGGCAATGGTTGCTCCTGGTATCGCTGAAGCCTTAGTTGCGACAGCAATGGGACTGTTTGCCGCGATTCCTGCTGTTATTGCCTACAATAAACTCAGCGTGACCTCTGATCGATTGTTGAATAGTTATGAGAATTTTGCTCAAGAGTTCCTAACAATTTTACAGCGTCAGGCATATAAGAGCGATAAGGCAGAGACAGTTTAATGAGTATGGGGTCATCGTTCCGTAGTGGACGAAAGCATAAGCTGAAGGCAGAAATTAACGTCGTTCCTTTTATCGACGTTATGCTGGTGTTGCTGATTATTTTTATGATTACGGCACCTTTAATTCAACAGGGCGTTAAGGTTGATTTGCCTGAGACAAAGAAAACGCAAAAACTTGATCAATCTAAAACGGTACCCATTATTATTACCGTTGATGCAGATGGTAAGTACTATCTGAATATTGTTCAGGGTACAGCATTAGATGTGGGTGCAATTGTCGATATGATTAAAACACGTAAAGCACAGAAGCCAGATACTTTGGTGCTTTTGCGTGGTGATAAAGCGGCAGCTTATGGCTTTGTGGTGCAATTGTTTGTGACCTTAAAGCAAGCGGGTGTTGATGATGTTGGTTTAATGACAGATTCACCCAAAGCGGAGAAACGTTAATCGTGTTGGCGTTTATGGGTAGACATCCGTGGGCGACGGTTTTGGCTGTTCTTGTCCATGTTGGTGTGTTTGCTTTCTTGATTTATGATTACATTCCTGAAGTGATTCGTACCAATGAGGTGCTGGCTGAAATTGCTAATGCTGACGTTGTTCGTGCGCAGGTTTACGATGCGCGTGAAGTGCAAGAACAAGTGCGTCAGTTGCACTTAGAACAGCCCAAACCAGAAACGCCAAAGTTAACGAAACCTGAGCCACTTCCTGAGCCAGTGCCACCAGCGCCTGCAGCCCCTGTTGTGCCAGAGGTTGATAAGGCCGCAGAAGCTGCAGCTGCAGCTGCTGCGCAGGAACAAAAACAAGCTCAAGAACAGAAAAAGATAGAAGAACAGAAAAAGCAAGAGCTACAAAAAGCGCAGGAACAACAGCAAAAAGAAGCCGAACGGAAAGCGGAAGAACACAAGCAAGCGTTAGAAAAGAAGCAGGCAGAAGAAGCGAAAAAAGTTGAAGAACAGAAACGAGCGTTAGAGCTTGAAAAGCAAAAGCTAGAAGACGATAAGAAAAAAGCCGAAGAACTTAAAAAGCAGCAACAAGACGCAGAGAAAAAGAAAGCCGAAGAAGCCAAGAAGCAAGAACTCTTAAAACAACAGCAAGAAGAAGAAAAGCGTAAGGCAGAAGAAGCCAAGAAGAAGCTCGATGAGCAGAAGCGCAATGATGAAGAAAAGAAAAAGCAAGAAGCCTTGAAAAAGCAAGAAGACGATAAGAAAAAGGCCGAAGCTGATTTAAAACGTAAACTTGAGCAAGAATCGAAAGAAATGGCAGAGAGCGAACGTAAGGCGCGTGAAGCTAAAGAAAATGCGGCGCGCGAAGCCGCATTAAAGAAAGCCTTGCAAGCAGAACGTGATGCTGAAGCACGATCGGCTAACGTTGCCATGGTGCAACGTGAAACGTCAACGTGGGTGAGTGCGATTGGTGAAAAGGTACGTCGCGCATGGACGCGCGAGTCAAGTGAAGCGGCGACTTGCGATGTGTATATGCGCCAAACACGAGATGGTGAAGTGAAAGAAGTGCGTGTAAAAGGGTGTCAGGGTGAGGCTTCGGATGCTTATAAGCGTTCGGTCGAACTGGCTGTTCGTCGTGCGTCGCCTTTGCCTAAAGCGCCTTCAGATGAAGTATTTAGAAGCGAAATCGTTTTTATTTTCAAACCTCAATAAAAGAGAGTCGTTTATGAAATCAAAAGGATTAATCCTGACACGCGTATTAAGTGCTTGCTTATTCGGTGCGTCATTGTTGGTAACCATGCAGTCTTTGGCAGAAGATCCTGTTCGGGTTGAAATTACAGGTGGTACAGAACAGTCCTATCCCATTGCCGTTACACCTTTTAAAGGTCAGGCGTTAATTGCTAGTGCTGATTATAATATTGCTCAAATTGTTCGAGATGACTTGTCTCGTTCGGGGCGTTTTAACCCGATGAAAGAGTCAGAAATGTCTCCTGCGAAAGTTGCTGGGGAATTAGATTTAGACTATTGGCGAAAGGTCGCACAAGACTTCGTTGTGATTGGTGAAGTGCGTGCGCAAGGTGCCGATATGTTCCAAGTCGATATGCGTTTGATTAACAGTTTGAATAATCAAGAGTTAGTTGCTCGCCGTTGGAATGGTGTTTCTGGTAATTTGTTGCGTACAGCGGCACATCAGATGTCCGATGCGGTTTATACCGCCGTAACAGGGCGTGGTGGTGCCTTCGATACGCGCATGGCGTACGTCAAAATTGAACGCAGTGCTGGTAA
The DNA here is from genome assembly GCA_964606405.1 of uncultured Francisella sp. Taxonomy (GTDB): domain Bacteria; phylum Pseudomonadota; class Gammaproteobacteria; order Thiomicrospirales; family Thiomicrospiraceae. Next base: position 3,471 of record CAZSGH010000014.1, on the reverse strand, counting down.
GCGCAAAATGTTTTTGTTAGAAGTTGCTGATTCTGACGGTTTTGCGCCGCGTACTATTCTGCGCTCTTATATGCCGTTAATGTCGATTAGTTGGTCTCCAGATGCAACTCGTTTGGCTTATGTGACCTTTGAAAATCGTAAGCCAGAGATTATTGTGCAAAGTTTAGATGGTCGTTTACGCCAAAGTGTTGCTGCGTTTGATGGCATTAACAGTGCACCTGTTTGGTCACCAGATGGTAAAAGCTTGTTAATGACTTTATCTAAAGGTGGTAACCCTGATATTTTTGTCATGGATGTTGCTAGCAAACGTTTAACGCAAGTCACTTTCGATTCTGCGATTGAAACGGAAGGGACTTGGTCGCCTGATGGTCAGTCAATTTACTTCAACTCAGACCGTCGTGGTCAACCTCAAGTATTTAAGGCCGACTTAGCGAATCCACGTGATGTCAAACGCATTACCTTTGAAGGTAAATATAACGCACGTCCTGTTGCTTCGCCTGATGGTCGTTATTTAGCGTATGTTCGTCAAGATGTGGGCGGATTTAAAGTTACCACACAAGATTTAATCAGCAATGAATCAAAAGTGATTTCGAGCACGGGCACTGATGAGTCCCCCAGCTTTTCACCGAATAGTGATATGATTCTCTACTCATTTAACGATTATCGTGGTGGTGCAATTGCAGTGTTGTCACGCAATGGGCGCGCCTTTACAAAACTGAATATTAATGGCGATGTCAGAGATCCTGCATGGGGTCCTTTGGTTAGCGCACAGTAAGAACATTTCGAAAACTATTTTGGCACAATAAAGGAATAAACAATGAATAATCAACTTGCACGCATTTTATTGGTATCGGCTGTATCTGTATTGTTGGCAGCCTGTTCAGATCCACCCGCTGATGATAGTCTCAATGCTAATAAGGCAACGATTGTTGATGGCATGGGTGGCAATGGCATGGGTAGCGGTGGTCTAAAGGGTATCGATTTAAATACCTTAGGTGCGATGGCCGCGTTAGAAGACGACAAAAATTATGCAGTTGGTGGTGTTCAGCCAACGGTTTACTTCGGTTACGATAGTTTTGGTTTAGATGATAAAGGTCAGGCGGTTGCATCGCATTATGCGCGCTACTTAGCGACTAAACCGATGCTTAATGTTGCGTTGGAAGGTCACTGTGATGAGCGTGGTAGCAGTGAGTACAATATGGCACTCGGTGAGCGTCGTGCTAAGGCTGTCCGTGATGCCTTGATTGTTTCTGGTGTTTCAGCTTCTCGTATTAAAGTGGTTAGCTTTGGTGAAGAAAAGCCAGCAGCAGAAGGACATGATGAGTCTTCTTGGGCACTGAATCGTCGTGTAGAGCTTAAGTTTCCACAATAAAGGTAACCTAAAAATTCTGCTGCGCTTTTATTAGCGTAACGCTTTGTTTTTTTAGTAGTAAATTCCTAAGTTGTAGAAAAGTGTTGAGGAAGGGGGCGTGGGAATAGCCCCCGTAACCCGATTGATTTAAGTCCTTCTTTCATTCGAAAAAACAAATTTGGAAAATCTAAAGACAAGCCAAGCGATGTTTTTAGCGGTTCTCGTTTCTTCATTAGCGGTCTTGGAGCGCGTGCATGAAAAATAACTATTGGTCATCGTTGCTAGTTGTGGCTGGGATTTCTGTGTCTTTGCCAGCTACGGCTGAGCGAGCGGAGGTTGTTGAATACAATCCTAATATTCCAACATCAGTTCCTGCTGTTCAGCCTGCTGCCCCAACGGCAGAAGTGGGTATTTTGGGCTATGTGAACGAAAAATTTAATCGCATGGATCGTCAACTAGAAGATTCTGCTGATCGCATGGATCGTTTAGAGCGTGATATGGATCGGATTCGTACGCTAGAAATGAAGGTTGCTGAGTTAGAGAAAAAAATAGCTGCGCTGTCTGTTGCAGCCGTTAGTGCGGTAGCGCCAGCGGCGGATGCGACTAATAAGGATAGCGTTAAGCCCTCTACGCCAGCCTTATCAGCAGCAGACTTGGAAGTCGCTCAAGCGGCTTATAAGAAAGCATTCGATCAGCTGATGGCAGGAAAATATCCTGAAGCGGGTAAGTTGTTTAAAGAATATTTAGACAAGTATCCTCACACTGACCAATCAAGCAATGCGCACTATTGGTTAGGTGAAACACACTTTGTTGGGCGTAAGTTCGACTTGGCTTTAAAGTCCTATACTGAAGCGGCTAAGTTAGAAGGTCCAAAGGTTTCCGAGGCCTTGTTGAAGCAAGGACTATGTTACATTGAACTGAAAAAAGACAAAGAAGCTAAAGCTGTTTTTGAACATGTCAAAAAAGAGTATCCAGAAACGTCGGCGGGTAAGCAGGCGGATAAGCAATTAAGTGCGATGAAGAAATAAGGCAATGGTTGCGGATATCGATTTGCCTAAACAGGCAGTGGTTCTTTTGTCGGGTGGTTTAGATTCGGCAACGACCTTAGCTATGGCGCAAGATCAGGGTTATGTTTGTCATGCGATTAGCTTTAATTATGGTCAGCGTCATGCTGCAGAGTTAGATGCTGCGGCGCGTTTAGCGCGTAGTTTGGGTGCAGCAAGTTATCGGGTCGTTACGATTGATTTGGCGCAAATGGGTGGTTCTGCATTAACCGATGCTGCTATTGCTGTGCCAGAAACAGAAAGTGTGGGGATTCCGTTAACTTACGTGCCAGCGCGTAATACTGTGTTTTTATCCTACGCTTTAGCATTGGCTGAAGTGCTAAAAGCACCGCATATCTTTATTGGTGTTAATGCTATTGATTATTCTGGTTATCCAGATTGTCGTCCAGAGTTTATTGATGCATTTGAACGTTTAGCAAATTTGGCTACTAAATCGGGTGTTGAGGGTGTGCCGTTTAAGATTCATGCGCCACTACAGTATTTAAGTAAAGGTGAGATTATTGCTAAGGGTACTGAGTTGGGTGTTGATTTTAGTCAGACAGTTTCTTGTTATCAGGCAGATGAATTAGGGCGGGCTTGCGGTCGTTGTGATGCGTGTCGTTTGCGTGCAGAGGGTTTTACTCAGGCAGGGTTGCCTGACGTAACACGTTATCAGTGATAATGGGGATATCTAAAAATTTCGCTTCGCTTGTTTTTAGGCTTTTCAAGTTTGTTTTTTAGTTGATGGTTCAGAATAAAATCAATTGGTTGTCTTTTGTTTTTTGTTCCTGTTCCTCCAAAACCCCAGCCAGTTAGATTTTTAGCGGCGCACTAATGTCATAAATTTTTAATTTAATGCTTGCAAAAGCCTAAAAATAGGCTATAATAGGCAAATAACGAAACGGGTTGTTAGCTCAGTCGGTAGAGCAGTTGGCTTTTAACCAATTGGTCGCAGGTTCGAATCCTGCACAACCCACCAAATTATAAGAACCCAGCCATCAGGTTGGGTTTTTTATTATGTAATAAAAAACGTCTTATCTGTTGTTTTTTTACAACAAGCTGATTATACTGTTAGCA
>CAZSGH010000013.1:11589-64923 GCA_964606405.1 uncultured Francisella sp. | reverse complement strand
GCGCCCATTTGATCTAAAATGGTACGCGAGTCAATTTTAGAGGCAACTTTAAAGGAAATACGCGCGGGAATATTGGCTTTAATTAACCCTGTTACCACATCGACCGACGGACGCTGCGTGGCTAAGATCAAGTGAATACCCGCAGCACGCGCCTTTTGTGCTAAACGTGCAATCAACTCTTCAATTTTCTTGCCGACAACCATAAACAAATCAGCAAACTCATCGACGATAACCACAATATAAGGCAAAGGAACCAAGGTCGGCATGGGCGGCGCCATATCAAACGTCGACATCGGTGGCATGGGTGCGATGGGATCAATAATGGGTTTACCAGCATCAATCGCTGCCTGAACCTTCTCGTTAAAGCCCGCGATATTACGCACGCCCAGTTTAGACATTAGCTGATAACGACGCTCCATTTCAACCACACACCAGCGCAACGCATTCGCCGCTTCGCTCATATCGGTAACAACAGGCGATAATAAATGCGGAATACCATCGTAAACCGACAATTCCAGCATTTTAGGGTCGATCATAATGAATTTAACCTGATCGCCCGTTGCATGATACAGCAAACTAACAATCATCGCGTTAACGCCAACCGACTTACCCGAACCCGTCTGCCCAGCAACCAACGCATGAGGCATCTTAGCTAAATCAGCAACGGTTGGACGACCTGCTGTGTCTTTACCCAAAACCAAGGGTAAAATCATGCCAGTATCTTGATAAACATCCGATGCTAAGACTTCTCGAAAACTAATGGCTTCTTGAATCGGGTTAGGGATTTCAATCCCGATAACTGTTTTACCTGGAATAATATCGACAACACGCACCGCCAACACCGACATAGAACGCGCCAGATCTTTCGATAAGTTGGTGATTGAACCAACCTTAACACCGGGTGCTGGCTGCAATTCAAAGAGTGTCACCACTGGTCCAGCAATAATGCCGACCACTTCAGCTTTAATGTTATATTCTTTGAGTGACTGCTCTAGCAATACACCCATATTCTGCAAAACTTCAGGATCAAGGTTGGTTTTCTTTTCAGGAATAGGGTCGAGCAAAGACAAAGAAGGCAACATAGCTGATTTTGCTGTATTGGTTTCGACCAGATTCACGGTCTCAGCGGTTCGCACCACTTTTTCCATGTCACTATGCGCTTGATGATCTGTATCTGGAACAGAAAAACCATCAAAGCCACCGATGTCATGTTCCATTGATTGACGTAAGCGTTGGTTCGTTTGATGATTCGCAACCACAGGTTGGAAGTCAGAAGTTTCTGGCAAATGCATTCTACCCGCGACTTCCGTGATCGATACGACATCTGGCTCATTAAGCACAACAGAAGCTGTTGTCGTACGAGCAGGCATCAGCGGCGGTGTAACCGAATGTTTCACCAATGCAGGCACAATGACATTGGGCATCACGACTGGCGCCTTTGCTTTAATATCTTGGGAATGATCCGACACAAAGTGTTCACCAACAGGGCGATGCAATACGCCCTTGTCAGCAGTCAACCCCTGCTTAGCCAAACGAACGGCATCAGCCCAACGCTCCGCAGACCAAGAACGTAACTCCTCTGGCGTTGGCCACACGCGCTCACCACGTCGCCATGCTTGATATTTTTCTGCCAACCAGTCGCCACTACGTAACAAAGCAGGCTTCCACTGTTCGTGCCACGAACGTTGAATCCACTGCCCCGTTAACCAAAGCACCTCACCCGTTAAATCAATAATCTGTAACCAAGAAACCCCAATAATCCAACTAAAAGCGACAAAGAAGGCTAACAGAAACAATAAGGTCGAAGCCAGTCGATCAACAATCATGACAAAGAAGGATGCTAAGGCATATCCCATCATCCCACCGCCTGAATAAGGCAAGGGAACAAACCAGCTCTGACCATCTAGATATAAAGATGCTAAAGCAGCCCCTGATGCCAAAAACAACACCAAGCTCGTGCCCGAAATAACAAATTGACGCTGATTAATTTCCGATCGCATCATACGAATACGAAAAACAACCCAGCTCACTAAGGCAACACCAAAAGGCACAACGTATGCAAAAACACCAAACAAAAACAATAGAAAAGACGACAACCAAGCCCCTGTCGCATCTCCCCAATTATGAATAAACGTTGAGCTTCCTGACGAAAAAAAACCAGCATCACTTGGATCGTAGCTAAACAGCACCAAAAATAAGAATAGCGCGACAACAAAGCCTGTCAACAAACCCCACTCGTGCGCTAACAATCCATTAAATTGCGTTGACTTTTGACGTAAACGCGCCAAAACGCCCTCGTTATGAGCGTTATGTGCCACACCTTTATGATCAGACGCTGGTATCTGCATCGTTATCCTACAAAAATCATTATTTAATCACTTTTAAATGACTGCGATCACGTTTAGGCTTTCCATCGCCAGTAGCAACAGATGTCTTTTGCGCTGCAGAAGACTCTGGCGCATCGGGCAAGTTTTCCATATCGGGCGGTGGAAAGCCCATACCCTGCGCATTCTCTTTAGCAAAAATAGCCAAAACAGCCGCTAATGGCACATGAACAGGCATTGCTTGCCCACGAAAACGTGCAAAAAAGCTAATGAAGTCATTACCCAAATCTAATTGATTGGTCGCCTGCTTACTAATATTAAGCACCATCACGCCATCTTCATCAAATCCAGGAGGAACAACCACGCCAGGATAAGTGGTTAAAAATTGTAAATAAGGTGTGCAATGACTATCCACAATCCAATCGTACAATGCACGAACCAAATACGGCTTTTGATCTAACATGACTTAAATATCGCCCATTTCCAATTCTAGATCTGTCAGACTATCTCGGAACGAGTCACGCATAAACATACGCTTCGCGTACTCGTGGAAGGCTTTATGCGTTTTAGGAATATCAATACCCATTGCCGTTAATCGCCAAAAAATAACCGACAATGTAACGTCAACAACCGTATATTCATCACTCATGAAGTAAGGCTTGTGCTGAAAAGCTGGCGTTAGCTTAATAAATTCTTCTTTCAGTAACTTGCGCGCTTTTTCAACACCCTTTTTATCTTCGCCCGACAAAATCAACTGAATACTCGGCTCCCACTCACGGCGAATATAATTTAATGTTTGGCGAGCAGTCGCACGAACCTGTGGATCAACAGGCATTAAGGGTGGAAATGGATAACGCTCATCCAAAAACTCAATCATTACCAACGGATCATACAGTTTAAGATCACGTTCAATTAACGCGGGCAAGGTTCCATCTGGACTGGCCAATAACACGTCTTCTGGCACATGCTCGGGATCGACTTCTTTAATATCGATAACGATGTCTTTTTCTTTGGTCACAACGCGGACGCGATGAGAATTATAATCAGCTGGATCAGAGAACAAAGTCATCATGATAAAAAACTCCCAAAATAAAAACGAAAACAGGGGTGCATGATAACACCCCTTGACAAAACAAACCTAACTTGAACTAATCAATCCTGATGTTTAACATCTTTCCAGAACTCTTTCTTCAACAAATAGGTTAAGGTAAAGAGCAGTGCTAGAAAACCCAAAACCCACCAACCCAGCATTAAACGAATGGGTTTAGCTGGTTCAGCTGCATAATCCATGAAATTAACCAAATCACCCACAGCAGCATCAAAAGCAGCAGGGGACAATTCTTTTTGCATTCCCTCTAATACGTAAGGCATCGCAACACCATCGAATAAACGATTACTTACCTTGCCCTGAGCATCTCGCTCATAGCTGCGCAGGAAAGTATATAACCAGTCGGTGCCACGTAAACGCGCTTCTAGCGATAAGTCAGGCGGTAAAACACCAAAAGCAGCTTTTGCCGTTTTGGCATCTAAGGTAGTTAAAATTGCCTCATGCGGCTTACCTTTACCATCACGCAAATACTGAAAGTGCGACACACCCTCTTCTGCTGTCCACCCCAAATCGCGCGCAGCGCGATTGACGCGCAAATACTTCAATGAGTGACAACCCATACAATATTGCGCATAAATATCCGCCCCACGCTGTAAAGAGGCGGTATCCAACACACTTGTTTTAGCCTTATCTAACTTCGGTGCATGTGCATCACTTGCCGCAACAGGCAAAGATAACACCCATAACGACGATAACAACAATAGCGAGCGTTTCATAAATCCTGTCATCATTCCGTTACCCTCTCTGGCAAAGGCTTGGTTTTCTCCATAGGTGAAGTCAGCCACATCAATACAAAATAAGAGAAATAGGTAAATGTAAAGAGCTGCGCCAACATCGTCAAGCCTGCCGTTGGTGCTTGTGTTCCCAAATAACCCAAAGCAATAAAGCTAACCACAAACATCGTCAGGTTTGCTTTAAACTGCCAACCACGATAACGAATTGAGCGAACTTTACAACGATCTAACCAAGGCAACACAAACAGGAACATAATTGCCATGCCCATTGCCATCACCCCTAACAACTTATCAGGAACCGCACGCAAAATGGCATAAAATGGGGTGAAATACCACACAGGCGCAATGTGCTCTGGTGTTTTCATCGGATTCGCTGGCTCGAAGTTTGGTGCTTCTAAGAAGAAACCGCCACCCTCTGGCCAGTAAAAAATAACCAACGCAAAGAAAAACATAAAGCCCGCAGCGCCCATCATATCCTTCACCGAATAGTAAGGATGGAAAGGGATACCATCTTTTGGCAAACCTAATGCGTTTTTATTCTTTTTGATATCAATACCATCGGGATTATTTGAACCAACCTTGTGCAAGGCAACAATATGCAAATAAACTAAAACAACTAAAACCAATGGTAACGCGATCACATGCAAGGCAAAAAAGCGATTTAATGTCGCATCAGAAATGACAAAGTCACCACGAATCCATGTTGCCATTTGGTCACCGACAAAAGGAACCGCACCAAACAGAGAAATGATGACCTGCGCGCCCCAATAAGACATTTGACCCCAAGGTAATAAGTAACCCATAAAGGCTTCTGCCATCAACACGAGAAAAATCATCATGCCAATCAACCAAACAAGCTCTCTCGGTTTTTGGTAGGAACCGTACATTAAGCCACGGAACATATGAAAGTAAATGACAATGAAAAAGGCGGATGCACCCGTCGAGTGCATATAGCGAATTAACCATCCCCAATCGACATCACGCATAATGTATTCAATCGAATCAAACGCATCAGCCGCACTTGGCTTATAACTCATCGTTAGCCAAATGCCTGTTACTAACTGATTAACTAAAACCAATAATGCCAAAGCACCGAAAAAATAGTAAAAGTTAAAATTCTTAGGCGCGTAATACTGGGCAACGTGTTCGTTCCAAACTTGTGTTAAAGGAAAACGTTCATCGATCCACGCCAGTAAGTCAACGCCCTTACCTTGTGATGTTGGTTTCTTATTTGGAGTAGACATTAGGTTGTTTCCTTATCCTGTTCGCCAATACGAATCATGGTATCACTCAAAAAGCGATAAGGTGGTACTTCTAAATTTGTTGGAGCTGGAACCGATTTAAATACGCGTCCAGACATATCAAAACGAGAACCATGACATGGGCAGAAGAAACCACCTTGCCAGTCTGGGGTAATCGCACCCGCATTTGGCTTGTATAAAGGCGCACAGCCTAAATGGGTACAAACACCCACCATGACTAAATATTCTGGCTTAAGTGAACGATGGGCATTTTTAGCAAATGCAGGCTGGATTGACTTTTCTGATTCTGGATCGCGCAATTCAGTTGCAACCGCATCAATTTTAGCCAAAGATTCAGCACTACGACGCACCACCCATACAGGTTTGCCGCGCCACTCAACGGTTAACATTTGACCTTCTGCTAGTGACGTTACATCAACATCTACGGGAGCACCGGCTGCTTGAGCCTTTTCACTTGGCTGCCAAGATGAAACAAAAGGAACGGCAACGCAGGTCGCACCCACAGCGCCGACAACGCCTGTGGCACCGACTAAAAACTGACGACGCGCTTCATTTACTGGTTCTGTCATGCAGGGATTCCTGTCTGAATGTTAATTACGGGGAGCGTCTAAAAACCTCGCTTCGCTCGTTTTTAGACGCTCCAAGTTTATTTTTTGGCTGTAGGCAAGGAATTAATCAATGGGTTACATGCTGTTTCAACATCCCCTTCCTACAGACCGCCTACCCATGGGTTAATGAGAAGTACCCTATGATTCATAAGCAATTGCTTATTATGCCCTGAATTGAGCTTAGTCAGAACAACAATTTTCTGTTCTACTATTAATAATATTTATAACACACCATTAGACTGGATTATTAAGCTCGATATATTGATGCTCTAAGGCAAAAGTTTCTGCCAATAACTGACCCAATGCTTGAACGCCATAGCGTTCAGTTGCATGATGCCCCGCCGCAATATAATGCACACCTGACTCACGAGCTAAATGGTAACAGTTTTCCGAAACTTCTCCTGTGATAAACATATCAACACCGGCATCAATAGCTTGTGCAAAATAACTCTGTGCTGCACCCGAACACCATGCGATACGCTTAATTTCTTTCGCAGCGCCTAATAGCACCTGAGGCTCTCGGCGCAAGTTACGACGAATGCGGTCAACGAAACCATCAAGGGACAAAGGTGCATCGAGCTGACCTGTACGCCAAATACGACTCGCATCACTGCCATCATCTTCAATATCCAACAGCTTGGCAAGTTGCGCGTTATTACCTAACGTCTGATGAGCATCAAGCGGTAGATGATAAGCAAAAATATTCAAGTCAGCTTTCATCGCACATCGAATGCGTGCGCCTTTTTGCCCGACGAGCGGCAAAGGTTCGTTACGCCAAAAAAAACCATGATGCACAATTAATGCATCAGCGCCCCATGCTGTCGCCGCATCAATGGCGGCTTTTGAAGCAGTGACCGCCGTTGCCAACTTGCGAATCTCATTTTTCCCTTCGATTTGCAACCCATTAGGACAGTAATCTTTAAAGTCATCAACCGATAGCAGGGTCGACAAATAAGTGCTGAGTGCTTGCTGGGTAATCATGCGAGTATCTCGGATAACGCGGTTAATAACGCAACATTTTGCGCATCATCACCAATGGTAATACGTAAAAATTGCTCAATTCTAGCTTGCTTAAAGTGGCGCACAATAATGCGTCTTTCTCGTAAAGCAGCCGCTAACTGAGCCGCATCACGCGTGGCATGACGAACAAAAACAAAGTTTGCAGCTGATGGCAAAACCTCAAACCCTAACGATGTTAAGCCGTTAGCAACTTCATCTCTACTTTCTATGACTTTTTGACGCATCGCTTGAAAGTAAACCTCATCATTGAATGAGGCAACAGCACCCGCAAGCGCTAAACGATCGAGAGGATAAGAGTTGAAACTATTCTTAACCCGCTCCAAGCCGGCGATTAAATCTGGGTGTCCAATGGCAAAACCAACGCGCAAACCAGCCAGAGAACGTGATTTTGAAAGCGTTTGCGTTACCAGTAAATTATCGTAGCGATTGACTAAGGCAATAGCTGACTCACCACCAAAGTCGATATAGGCTTCATCCACCACCAGCACCGAAGTAGGATGCGCCCGCAACAATTGCTCAATCGCATCCAAGGCTAGCAAACGTCCTGTTGGCGCATTAGGATTAGGGAAAATAATTGCCCCATTCGGGCGCTGGTAATCTTCAATTGAAATCGAAAAATCATCGCGCAACGCAATCGTTTCGAAAGAAATTTGGTACAAACCACAATAAACAGGATAAAAGCTGTAACTAATATCGGGAAATAACAACGGCAAATCATGTTTAAGCAACGCATGAAAAACATGTGCCAACACTTCGTCTGAACTATTGCCAACGAAAACTTGATTGTGTGCGACACCATGATAATCCGCAATGGTCTGTTTTAAGACATCCGCATTGGGGTCTGGGTATAAGCGCAAACTATCCCCAGTCGCAACCTGAATCGCCGCAATAACTTTTGGCGATGGTGGGTAGGGATTTTCATTAGTATTGAGCTTAACGAGATTTTCGATTTTAGGCTGTTCACCTGGCACGTAAGGCACCAGCTGATGAACCACCTCACTCCAAAAACGACTCATGACCTTAACCTTTCACTCGGTAACGCGCTGACGCAGCATGAGCATGCAAGCCTTCAGCATCAGCCAATTCGCCCGCAATTTTACCTAGGCTATTCGCACCATCTGCCGAACAGAAAATCAAGCTCGAACGCTTTTGGAAATCGTATACCCCCAAAGGTGACGAAAAGCGCGCAGTACGCGATGTCGGCAACACATGATTAGGACCTGCACAGTAATCACCAATTGCTTCGGCAGTGTAGCGTCCCATAAAAATGGCACCCGCGTGACGAATTTTAGGCAACATAGCTTCAGGATCTTCGACAGACAACTCTAAGTGTTCAGGCGCAACATAGTTAACAACCTTAATTGCTTCAGCCTCATCCTTGACAACAATAATTGCTCCACGCATGGTTAGCGCTTTACTGATAATGTCTTTACGCGGCTGTAAGGGCAACAATTTATCGATAGAAGCCTGAACCGCTTGTGCATGTTCAGCATCCCAAGTAATCAAAATCGACTGAGCATCTTCATCGTGCTCAGCTTGTGAAAACAAGTCCATCGCCAACCAATCAGGATTAGTCAAACCATCAGATACCACCAAAATTTCCGAAGGACCCGCAATCATATCGATACCCACCGTACCGTAAACCATGCGTTTGGCCGTAGCAACATAAATATTGCCTGGTCCTACAATTTTATCTACCGTCGGTACTGTCTCTGTTCCATAGGCAAGCGCGGCGACCGCTTGTGCCCCACCAACCGTAAAGACACGATCAACACCACCCAAATAAGCGGCAGCAAGCACCCATTCATTCACAATATCATCCGGCGTGGGTACGACCATAATCAATTCGTTAACGCCCGCAACCTTAGCTGGAATAGCATTCATTAACACCGATGAAGGATAAGCCGCTTTCCCACCTGGCACATACAAACCAACACGATCCAAAGGTGTCACTTGCTGACCGAGTAATGTACCGTCTGCTTCAACATAACTCCAAGATCCTTGAACCTGACGCTCATGGTAACTACGAATACGCGCCGCGGCAGTGGTTAACGCCTGCTGACCAGAAAGACTTAGTCCATCATAAGCCTGCTGTAAACGATGATGCGGGATTTCAAGCTCTGCTGAAGAAGACACCTCTCTACGATCAAAACGATTGGTATAACGCACTAAAGCGACATCACCCTCTTTGCGGATATCCGCAACAATGGTTTTAACCGCAAGTTGGACAGCATCATCCGACACTGACTCCCAAGCCAATAACGTTTCTAAAGAAGACCAAAAATCACCTGTTTGACTATTTAAGTGTTTCATTCTGCACCCCTTTTATTCTCTGCTGCAACATGTGTTGCCAAATCATTAACCAATGCATTTAAATCTGAAAATTGGCGCTTATATGCCATACTATTCACCACCAAACGAGAGCTAATATCCGCAATATGCTCTGTCGGCTCTAAGCCATTCGCACGCAAGGTGTTGCCAGTATCCACTAAGTCGACAATGCAATCCGCCATACCAACTAATGGAGCTAACTCCATTGAACCATAAAGCTTAATTAAATCAACCTGCTCGCCCTTACTGGCAAAGTAATCTTGCGCCACATTGACGTATTTGGTCGCCACACGCAAGCGATGCGATTGACGTTGATGTCCAACAGGCGCGGCAACCATCAACTTACAGCGCGCAATTTGCAAGTCGAGCAATTCAAATTGATTATCTCCACCCTGCTCCATGAGTACATCCTTACCAACGATACCCATATCCGCACCGCCTTGTGCCACGTAAACAGGAACATCAGTCGCACGCACAACTAATAACTGCACATCGGCACGCGTCGTTGGAATAATCAGTTTGCGTGTTTTATCTAAATCTTCAGTCGGCACAATGCCTATCTTTGCTAACAACGGCAAAGTATCTTTTAAAATTCGACCTTTTGATAAGGCAAGCGTAATCATGTTTTATTTTCCCTTTCTCTTACGTAGCCAAACGCTGAATATTGGCGCCCATGCGATGAAACTTTTCTTCGACACGCTCATAACCGCGATCAATATGATACACACGATTAATGACCGTTTCGCCTTCGGCAACTAACCCAGCCAAAATTAACGATGCAGAAGCGCGCAAATCAGTCGCCATAACTGATGTACCAATGAGCTTGCTCACACCTTGTGTAATGGCAACATTGCCATCAATGGTAATGTCTGCGCCCATTCTGACCAACTCTGGCACATGCATGAAGCGATTTTCAAAAATCGTTTCTTTAACGTGCGACACGCCTTTTGCCAAGGTATTCATGACCAAAAACTGCGCCTGCATATCGGTAGGAAAAGCAGGATATGGCATGGTCACAATATTAACGGGCTTAAGCAAGCGATTGCGCATATCTAAACGAATCCAATCATGCCCCGTATCAATCAGAGCACCAGCCTCTTCAAACTTAAGCAATACAGCTTCTAAGTGACTCGGATCTACCTGTCTCAGTGTCACATCACCCTGTGTGAGCGCTGCTGCTGCCAAATAAGTTCCGGCTTCAATACGGTCAGGAATGACACGATAAGCAACGCCACTCAAGCGCTCTACCCCTGTAATTCGCAAAGTAGATGTGCCAATACCTTCAATGTGTGCGCCCATCGCGTTTAAGAAGTGCGCAAGATCACTTACCTCTGGTTCGCGTGCAGCATTTTCTAAAATAGTGACGCCCTGTGCCAAGGCAGCCGCCATCATCAGATTTTCGGTTCCCGTTACAGTGACCATATCCATGAAGATATGCGCACCTTTTAAACGACCTGCTTTGGCAACAATAAAGCCTTTTTCGACTTTGATATCAGCACCCATCGCACGCAAACCATCCAAGTGAATATTGACGGGGCGCGATCCAATGGCACAGCCACCAGGTAAAGAAACGCGCGCCTCACCATGACGCGCTAGCAAGGGCCCAAGCACCAAAATTGAGGCACGCATGGTTTTAACCAGCTCGTAAGGCACTTCAAACAAGTTAACCGTCGTCGGATCAATTTCTAAGGCAAGCTTTTCATCAACCGTGATGCCAGCACCCATGGTTGCCAACAATTCGATACTGGTGGTGACATCGCGCAAATGCGGAATATTCGTTAGGGTAACCGTTGAATCAGCCAAAATACTAGCGACCAAAATGGGGAGAACCGCATTTTTAGCACCCGAAATATCTAACTCACCGCCAAGAACCGCGCCGCCTTGAATGACTAAGGTATCCATTAATTACGCCCCTGTTTGCTGTGCCTGTTCGGCAGGCGTTCGTGTTACTAATGACAAAGCATGAAGATTACCCGATGCCAACTCTTCTTTAAATAATGCTTGAATCAAACGATGACGTGCTAGCAATGCTTTACCCAAAAAGGCATCACTGACAATGGTTAACGTCAAATGGCAATCTTCACCCGAAACGAACACCTGCGCATCGCTTAACGCAGCCTGAATTTTTGCCACGACTTCTTGTTCTGTCATTACATAACCTTTTTTCTTAAACAATACTTAAATAGCATTAAAAGCCTTGTGAGGAGTAAGGGGTGAGGCGTAGTGGAGGCAAACCTCTCTCGCTTCACACCTCACTCCCTATCAACGGCGAATCTTCCAACCCTTCGCCAACAAAACCAAACACAACAGCGACAACACAATGGCAAACACTGATGTGATACCCAAACTCAACCAAGGTGAGACATCAGACACACCCAAAAAACCATAACGAAACCCATCAACCATATAAAAGAATGGGTTGAACCAAGTTGCCTGCTGCCAAAAAAGCGGCAATGCAGAAACCGAGTAGAAAACCCCGCTTAAAAAGGTTAAAGGCAAAATAACAAAATTCTGAAAAGCTGCCAACTTATCGTATTTATCTGCCCACAGACCCGCCAAAAAACCCAACGCACCCAAAACAAACGTCGTTAATAAGGCAAATGATAACAACCAAAACGGATTTATCCAAACAAAAGGTATCCAAAACTGACTTACCAACAAAATTGCAATACCAACCATCATGCCTCGAGCAATCGCACCGATGACAAATGCCAAGAAAATTTCTGTTGCAGACAAAGGACTTAATAACAACAAATCGAGATTGCCATACATTTTGGACTGAATCAGACTCGAAGAACTATTCGAAAACGCATTCTGCAACATCGCCATCATAATGAGCCCTGGCAGCAAAAAAACGTTATAACTTACCTGATCAAACCCTGATGCATCCGCTGGCATGACCTGACCAAAAATCAGCAAGTAGAGCAAAGTAGAAACCAGTGGCGCAAAAATAGTCTGCACCGACACACTCATAAAGCGATCTACTTCTTTTTTACATAAGGTCACAAAACCTAATATATTCATACGCTAGCCTCTGTATGGGTTAAGGCCCTAAAAACGTCTTCTAAACTGGCTTCAATTTGGCGCATTTCTGTTAGGATTAACCCCGCATCAGACAACAAGCTTAATAACTCACTACGCGCTAAGCCTCGCGGTGAACGCAAGATCAATTTATTTGCACTGCGACGATGCACCCTATCAGCAATAACAGAAGGTAAGGCTGAGGGCAATGTTTCTAACGTCACCTCAATATATTCCCACGGATGGGAGGCAATTAAGGTTTGAGTATCTTCCAATGCTAACAAGCGCCCTTCTCGCAAAATGGCTATTTTTTCACAAAGCTGTTCTGCTTCTTCGAGATAATGTGTCGTTAAGATAATGGTATGACCTTGCGCATGTAGCTCGCGAATAAACGCCCACATACTTAAGCGCAATTCAATATCGACACCGGCTGTTGGCTCATCTAAAACAACCACGGCGGGCTTATGCACAAGCGCCAAAGCAATCAACACACGACGCTTCATGCCACCAGACAAAGAAGGCATATAAGCATCGCGCTTATCCCACAAACCCAGTCGTTGTAACAACTCGTCAATCCAAGCCCATTGCGACTTACCCAGACCAAAATAACCAGCCTGAATCCGCAACAACTGACGAATCGGAAAAAATGGCTCATCAATGAGTTCTTGCGGCACTAAGCCCAAGGCGCGACGCGCAGCACGAAAATCAGCTTGCACATTGTGACCCATCACCTTAACACTACCCGAGTCAGCATTAATTAAGCCAGAGATGATGCCAATTAAAGTCGACTTACCCGCTCCATTCGGTCCTAAGAGGGCAAAAAAACTGCCTGCAGGAATTTGCAAGCTCACGTCAGTCAACGCAGCAACACCCTGATAAGCTTTGCTTAGCTGACTGATTTCGACAGCAATCGCATTAGAATCCACTAAAAGACCTCTCGAACACTTTTAAAAACCCAATGGGTAGGAGGTCTGGAGGAAAGGAAGAAATGTCATGTTACCCATTGATTAAATCCCCTTCCTTCAGCAAACAAACATAGGAAGCCTAAAAAACAAGCGAGGCAGTGTTTTTAGAGGTTTCCTCTTCTTGAACAAAGAAAGCATCGAGTCGATACAAAGTTAACAGCGACTTAACGTCATCCGAGACACCTAACAAGTTAATCTGTTTCGATTGTGCGCGCAACTGCAGCAATATGGTCATCAGAGAGCTATCCACTTGCGTTACAGCTTGCAGATCAACCGCAACAACACCCTCTTTGGGTAAAACAGGCAAAGCTGTTGCCACTTGTGCTCGCAACCATACCCCTTGTAACACAAGCGTTTGCTGCGCTAACTGCCAAGAAGCGCTATCAATTGCCATTCAGCTGAGCCTTCATTTGAGCCAACACCGCTGGCAAGCCTTTCTGATCGATTTCAACCGCATAGACACCACGATAGTTTAATAGCAAACTAATCCCTTGAATTTCGACATCGTAAGTCTTCCAACTATCGCCAGCTGGCAATAAACGAAAAACAACAGGAATCCGATTACCACTTTTCTCGACCACAGTCGCTGGCACTTCTTTGTCTTGTGCGCCACTACCCGCACGACTCGCACCGAACTCGATATGGTCAATTTGTAACTTTAAAAAGCTACGCGCATAGCTGTTAAGCAACAATTTTTTGAATAAATCAACGAAAGTCTGCTGTTGCTCTGGTGTTGCTGTTCGCCAAGATGCACCTAAAACAAAACGCGACATTTTTGTAATATCAATATACGGAAACACGAGTTCTTCTGCCAAAGCATTAACCCGATCATTACTCGCTTCTAATTGCTTACGCTCACTTTCAAGGCGAGAAACCAGCTGGTCTGAAACCTTTTGTACTTGCACAACGGGGTCTTTTTCACTAATCATTGCTGCTGCAGGCGTTGATAAAGAAAAACCCAACAATAATAATCCTAACCATTGTTTCACTTGCATTACACTCCTGTCACTTTTTCTCACTATTGCTTTCAGTTAACTTAACCAAAAACTGACCAATCAATTTTTCTAATACCATCGCTGGCTGAGTGTGTTCAATACGACTGCCTGCGACTAAATTGGCATCATCGCCACCAGGTTCTAGCCCAACGTACTGATCCCCCAGCAAACCTGATGTCAAAATGCTTGCAGAAGAGTCTGCTGGAATTTGAGCAAAACGACGGTCAATATCAATCGTAACGACAGCCTTGAAAGTCTGATGATCTAACACAATACTGGCTACACGACCAACAACAACACCGCCCATCGTTACCTTAGATCGTGGCTTTAAACCACCAATATCAGAAAAGTGTGCCGTTACAGCATAGGTATCACCATCTTGCATGCCTGCCAACTTACCGAAGTTACTTACGCTTAACGCCATAAATAAGCCCGCCAATAATGCCATTAGTACCATTAAGCCGACCCAGAATTCCATTTTTTTTGTTGCCTGCATATTCTTCCTTATTAACAAAATTTTTAACAATACAATAGGTTGGGGGTTTGGGGGAAAGGGTTTTACATTAAGAGCATATAGCCTACAATTAACGACCCTTCCCCCCAACTAATAAATAAGCGATTAAAAGAAGTCCAAATTAGACGAAAAGTGCCTAATCAGACTTCTTTAATCAAACATCAGTGCCGTCAGCACAAAATCCAGCCCTAATACCGCGAGCGAGCTATGAACTACCGTGCGCGTCGTCGCCATACTCACGCCTTCTGCCGTTGGTAAACATTGCGCTCCTTGAAACAACGCAATCGCGGCAATAACAAGCGCAAAAACAACCGACTTAATAACACTTCCGATAACATCTTCTTGCCAATCGACAGCAGCTTGCATTTGCGACCAGAAAGTCCCTGTATCAATCCCCAGCGCTTCGACACCAATTAAATAACCGCCAAAAATACCCAACACGTTAAATAACATAGTTAATAAAGGCAAAGCCACTAATGCTGCAATAAAACGGGGCGCATAAACACGAACAAAGGGATCTAAGCCCATCATTTCTAAAGCCGAAAGCTGCTCTGTCGATTTCATTAAGCCAATCTCGGCGGTTAATGCCGAGCCAGCACGACCTGCAAACAATAAGGCAGCAACAACAGGACCTAATTCACGCAGCAAGGTTAAGGCAACCATCACGCCAACCGTTTCGGTGGCATTAAAATTAACTAAAATATTATAAGCTTGTAACGCCAATACCATGCCGACAAACAAGCCCGCAACGAGGATAATCGGTAGAGACAAAACACCTGCAAAGTAAAGCTGACGAATCCATGCACTCACACGAACTATCGCAGCGGGTAATGCACCCATTAACAAAACAATAAAAAACCATCCCTGACCAAATGCACGTGCCAACGACATGAAGCGAGCACCGAGTTCGGAAACTTGATTTTCAAACCAAACATTCATATTTTACTACCGATCACCAGTAAATAATTCAACGGACTGGAGGTCTGGAGGAAGGGGTTACTGAAAATAGCATGTAACCCCATTAATCCCCCCTTCCTTCAGCTAAAAAACAAACTTGAAAAGTCTAAAAACAAGCAAAGCGAGCTTTTTAGAGCTTTCTTTCCCATAAATCACTGGCATAATCAGGCGCAGGATAGTTAAAGGGAACGGGACCATCCGCTTCACCACCAATAAACTGTTTTACCCACGGATCTGTCGACGCGCGCAGTTGATCAGCATCACCTGCTGAAACAACGCGCCCTTCCGATAGCACCACCGCATAATCAGCAATCGATAACACCTCATCCACATCATGGGTGACGACAACACTGGTTAAGCCCATCGCATCATTGAGCGTACGAATCAGTCGCACCAAAACACCCATCGTAATGGGATCTTGACCTGCGAAGGGTTCATCATAAAAAATCATTTGAGGATCAAGGGCGACAGCACGCGCTAAAGCAACACGGCGCGACATACCACCTGACAATTCTGAAGGCATCATCCATGCCGCACCACGCAAACCAACAGCTTCTAACTTCATCAGCACTAACTGACGAATGGCACTTTCGGGTAATTTACTGTGCTCTCGCAAGGGAAGCGCCACGTTTTCAAATACCGACAAATCAGTCAGCAAAGCACCACTCTGAAACAACATCCCCATACGCTGACGCAAAGTAAACAAATCGGCACGAGCCAAGGAATGCACATGTAAGCCATCCACATGAATCTGTCCGACACTCGGCGTTAACTGCCCTGAAATCAGCTTGAGCAAGGTTGTTTTACCCGTACCAGAAGGTCCCATAATGGCGGTAATTTTGCCACGAGGAATGGAAATACTGACATCATCAAAAATGAGGCGCTCACCGCGAGCAAAACTCACGTTTTCGATTTCAATAATACTTGTTGTCACGATAAAACACCCATCAGTTCCAATAAAGTCTGCACTTCTTTAATTTGCCCTGCAATCGGACCATCCAACACCACTAAACCATGCATTGCTGAAAAAGAAGCGAGCCATGTCGCGATTGTTTTCTGCGTTGATCGTAGGTTCGTATCATCACATCGCAAAGCCGAATCACCAAACTGCAAAACAGGAATAGATAGTGACTCAACTGCTGGCACATCGCCTGCGAGAATTAAGCCACCAAACTTGCCATCAAACGTATAAGACAAATGAAGTGCCTGTTCGACCTGTTCCGATGTTTCGCATAACACATAAAACCAAAAATTCTCATGCGTTTGCTCACACCATTGGGCAACCAACCTAGCATCGGCTTGCAACCAACGCGAGGGCGGAATGACGACAGCCATGCAAAAATTGGCATACCAAGTTAACTGCCAATCTTGCGGTACATCTGATGGATAGAAGTTTCGCAAGTAAGGCGACTCCCAATCCAAAACCGCAACCCCAATCCAAGGCGAAGCCGTATCAACGATTTTTAAAGCAGATTCCGACATAAAAATTTGGAGACCTCTAAAAAACTCAATGGGTTGGAGGTCTGGAGGAAGGGGGACGCTAAAAATAACATGTAACCCATTAACTAATTCCCTTCCTTCAGCTAAAAAACAAACTTGGAAAGTCTAAAAACAAGCGAAGCGAAGCTTTAGACCTTTCTTCTTAAATTTTAAGCAAGGTCGCTAATTTTATCCTATCTTTTATCGATTTGTATCATTAAAACGTAATATTGACGAATGATTATTGAATTTAGATGTTTCTCTGTTCTCAAGCGATCCTTTTTCTTCTATCATTAACCGTTTTAGATATAGCGAGATGCGCATCATGTTGTTAACCGAATCGGCACTTACGCAACGCTTAGCACAGGTAAAACTAGCGATTTTTGATGTCGACGGCGTACTCACCGATGGTCGTCTTTACTATGATAATCATGGCAATGAATTTAAAGCCTTTCATGCACAAGATGGTCATGGCATGAAACAACTTCAGCAATCAGGCATTCCCATTGCCATCATTACTGCTCGTCAATCAAGCTTAGTTGCTAAGCGAATGTCAGATTTGGGTATTCAATATGTATTTCAAGGTGCTCGCGATAAATTAGCTGTTTTTGAACAGTTACTCGCTGACCTAGCTTTACCCGCAGAAGCTGTCTGCTACGTTGGTGATGACTTGCTTGACTTGCCAACCATGCAACGTTGCGGTTTAGCCATTAGTGTCCCCAATGGCTATGCTGGCGTTAAATCTCGCGCACATTACATCACGCAAGCATCTGGTGGACAAGGCGCAGCAAGAGAAGTGTGCGACCTCATTTTAAATGCACAAGGCAAGTTAGACGCCTTGATTGCTCACTATCTGCGTTAACCTGCTATGCTTCGCCTTGTTTCTTTGATGTTACTTACTTTGGCAGCCGCCGTTGTTGCTTACTTACCTTACACGCAGCAGGGTGCTAAACTCGTACCACAACAAACGCAATTACAAATTGAAATGACGCATATTGCTGGCATGATTACCGATCGACATGAGCAAGGTAAAAACTTTCGCTTTCATAGCGAACAGTTAAGATATGACGAAGCACAAAATCGCAGCACTTTAACCCCCTATCACTTTGTTGGTACCAGTGCTGGAAACTATTTTTACGGCGATAGCTTGCAAGCAACACTACACGGCGATCAGTTCGAACTTAATCAAAATGTCGTTCTAAAACAAGCAACAACAGCAGGCGAAACACGAACATTAACAAGCCAAAAGTTAATTATGAACATTCAACGACACACGCTTCTCAGCCCAGAAGCCGTGCGCGTTAGCGATAACAAACAAACCATCCAGGCAGATAGCCTACAAGGAAATTACGAAGAAGGAAATTATGAGTTTACGCATCATGTTCAATCTCACTGGCAATAATCATCTCGCCAGCAAAAATCTAATCTGGCTTTGCGCCCTATTGCTGCCAACGCTACTGTTTGCCGCTGGTAAAGCCAGCAACGACAAACCAGCAGAAGACAGTAAAAACTATCCTGTTACCATTAGTGCTGATCAGCTGGTTAGTCAGAGCAAAGCAGGACAAAGTGAATACAGGGGCAACGTACAACTCAATCGTAACAAACTAGAACTTCAAGGGTCGCAACTCAAACTCATTCACCCTAACGACAAGCTACAAACAGCAACCACGACAGGAAACCCTGCAACTTTTAAAGATTATCTACCTAAAAAACAGCAATGGGTTAACGGTGAAGCCAAGCAAATCCTGTTCGACCAAGAAAAAGACACGGTGACCTTAATTGATAATGCTAGCATGATAATGGACAATGGCAATCGCATTAAAGCCGATAAAATCGTTATCCATAATAAAGACGAAACCTTTGAAGCCAGTGGCAGCAAACAAAATGGTCGCGTAAAAATGACGCTTCAGCCAGACAATTAAGAAAGGTTTTGCAATATGAAAACAACAGAAAACCATCATTTTAGCGCCCATAACTTAGCGAAGCGTTATAAAAAACGCCTCGTCGTTCAAGATGTCAGCTTTGAACTATCTAGCGGTGAGGTCATCGGACTGTTGGGACCTAATGGTGCTGGGAAAACCACCACATTTTATATGATGACGGGTTTAGTCAATAGTGATGCTGGGCGTATCATGTTAGATGACACTGACATTACCCAACTTCCTATGCATCAACGCGCTAAACAAGGTATTGGTTACTTACCACAAGAGGCTTCCATTTTTCGCCGCATGACAGTAAGCGACAATATCATGTCTATTTTAGAAATGCAGCCAGAGTTAAATCTAGAACAGCGTCAGGATAGGCTGGAAACGCTATTGGAGGCACTTCGTATCACACACATTCGTGACACGCTGGGACAAGCTTTATCGGGTGGTGAACGCCGCCGTGCTGAAATTGCGCGCGCATTGGCAATCAACCCAAATTTTTTACTGCTTGATGAGCCTTTTGCAGGGGTCGACCCGATTGCGGTTGCCGATATTCAGGGCATCATTCGCCAACTAAAAGAAAGCGGCATTGGTATTTTAATTACCGACCACAATGTCAGAGAAACCTTAGCGGTTGTTGATCGCGGTTATATTTTATCGGAAGGACATATTCTCGCTAAAGGAACGCCTGCCGAGCTACTATCAAACCCCGATGTTATTCGTGCTTATTTAGGCGAAAACTATGGAACAGGACTGAGTGCAGCACTAAGGTAGTGCTACTCCCTAAAATGGGAGACGATGAGATAAAAGCGTCTCACTGTGTCCCACAGGCCTAAATTTTGGGCAATAAAAAAGGCGTTATATTTCTATAACGCCTTTTACTATTTGGCTCCCCGACCTGGACTCGAACCAGGGACCTGCGGATTAACAGTCCGTCGCTCTACCGACTGAGCTATCAGGGAATCGATAAGGAGAATTATAGCAGAACTTTTAAGGATTGCAACCCCTTTGTGTCAAAAAACTTTCATGAACAAGAAAAAAACACGCTATACCAAATTCATCAGGAACTAAATGTTAAATATTTTGTAATTGGTGCGAATAGCATTGAAATATCAACCCTTATACAAACAAGATCGTCACTCCAAACCACAGCCCGTATCAAAGCGAAGATGATACTTTCTACCCCAAAACAACAGAAGTTACTTTCACCTAATTTAGAAATACTGGTAGTTCCTAGCCTTCTAAGTGCGCGTCAAAATATCTTACTCAGCAAAACTTCGCCCGTACTTAAAGCGATATACAGAGTGAATAAGAGCAGCCAATAAAACACCATCCAACTGCGCCATAAAAGAAGCCCCCTCATTTTCATAATGTTTTTCTATTGTGGCTGTAGCATAGCCTGTGCAGGTTTTATACCATGCTGAAGGGTTTACTCTCATCTCATGATTTTATGATGCGCTTATCTTTGAGTCCAGCGTTTAAGCTATTGATATAGACTCTACCATATCAATAATCAGAAAAAAGAAGTTAGTGCAACAAGATGATTGGGGGGGGAAAGCTGGAGGGAAGATGAAGATTGTCGAGCGTTTTACGAAAACAATAGATATAAAAAAACCCCGTAACTACTTGAGTATACGGGGTTTTTAGTTGGTGCGCTCGAAGGGAGTCGAACCCCTGACCTTTCGGTTCGTAGCCGAATGCTCTATCCAGCTGAGCTACGAGCGCGTTAACTTATTCGACCATTATAACTGATTTGCTATTTCAGTCAAGTCTTTTTTAATTTCTTTTCAATTTAATTGAATCAAAATATTTTAACTACTTGGCGGTAAGTGAGGGATTCGAACCCTCGATAGGGTATAAGCCTATGCACCCTTAGCAGGGGTGTGCCTTCAGCCACTCGGCCAACTCACCTCAAGTAGTCAGACTATTATAAGTGGCTCCCGTTCAAAATACAAGCCACTTTTTCGCTTTATTCTAAGTCGAATGCGGCATGCAACGAACGAACCGCTTTTTCTAACTCGCCTTCACGAATAACAACCGAAATTTTAATTTCTGTTGTGCTAATCATTTCGATGTTAACACCTTCGTTATACAGTACCTCGAACATACGCGCAGCCACACCTGCGTGCGAGCGCATACCAATACCGACCAAAGAGACTTTAACAATGCCCATGTCCGATAGCACTTCTTTAGCACCCATTTCGGTTGCATGCTCATTCAGAATCGCGAGCGCTTTTGCACAATCGTTACGAGAAACCGTAAAGGTAAAATCCGTCGTACCAGCAATCGATTGATTTTGGATAATCATATCCACTTCAATATTGGCCTCAGAAATCGGCTTCAGAATCGCATAAGCGATACCAGGGCGATCAGGCACACCTAAAACCGTTAATTTCGCTTCATCACGACTAAATGCAATACCAGAGATAACAGGGTTTTCCATCAATTCTTCCTCAGAACAAATCAGTGTACCTTGAGGATTTTCCTCGAAGGTAGATAACACGCGTAAACGCACTTTATATTTACTGGCAAATTCAACCGAGCGAATTTGCAATACTTTAGAACCTAAACTTGCCATTTCCAGCATTTCGTCAAACGAAATACGATCTAAACGACGCGCTTTAGGCACAACACGCGGATCAGTTGTATAAACACCATCCACATCGGTATAAATTTGGCACTCGTCTGCTTTCAACGCGGCAGCCAAAGCAACCCCTGTGGTATCAGAACCACCACGACCCAGCGTCGTTAAGTTGCCCGCTTCATCGACACCTTGGAAACCAGCAATAACAATCACTTTGCCCGCATCTAATTCGGCACGAATTTTTTTGTCGTCTATTGACTGAATACGCGCTTTATTAAAAGACTGGTCGGTCACAATACCCACTTGCTGTCCTGTGAATGAAATCGCAGGAACACCTTCTGCCTCCAACGCCATGGCGAGTAAACCAATGGTCACTTGCTCACCCGTAGTCAGAATCATGTCTAACTCACGAGGATTGGGTTTATCGCTGATTTGATGTGCCAAGCCCATCAAACGATTGGTTTCACCCGACATTGCCGAAACAACAATCACCAGATCATTGCCCTGCTCACGCCATTTCTTGATTTTTTTAGCAACATTTTGGATACGTTCAACCGTACCAATTGACGTGCCACCATATTTTTGTACGATGAGTGCCATTTTTACTTACTACTTCCCAAAAAAATAAACTATCTGAAAAACTAAAACGGGTTGGGGGCTTGGGGGAAGGGGTTAAAATAATTAGCATCTAACACCTTAAAAATATCCCCTTACACCAACCAATAAAAAACGTAAGAAGTCTGAAGCGTGTGCAAAGCACATGATTCAGAATTTACTTAAATCATTTTCGTCGTTAACATTTCTTTAACGGCCGCTAGCGCTGCTGGTAACGCAGCAATATCGGAGCCGCCTGCTTGCGCACAATCAGGACGACCACCGCCTTTACCACCGACAGCAACCGCTAAACCAGAAACCACGTCACCCGCTTTAACAGTCGCATGTAAGGCTTTGCTCACCGCTGAAACGAGTGTGATTTTATCGCCCGACACACTGGCTAATACCACAGCGGCTGGCTGACACTTATCGCGTAGCTGCTCTGCTAACTCGCGCAAAGCTTTTGCATCAATATCCGCCAACTGCGCCACAATCAATTTACCCATCGCAAGACTATGGGCACCGGCCATTAATTCGGGGACTTTGGCCAAAGCAACTGCTAAGTTCGCGTTTTCGACTTGCTTTTCCAGTGCCTTAATTTGTGCTGCCATCGCATCGATACGATCGCTAATTTTATCTCGTGATACTTTTAAATTGCCTGACAAGGCAGCAAGCTGCGCATCTTGCTGTTGTACGGTTTGCATCGCCTGCAAGCCAGCAACCGCTTCGATACGACGCACACCAGAGGCTACGGCTGTTTCGGTGACAATTTTAATTAAGCCGATTTCACCCGTTTGGCGCACATGAATACCGCCACACAATTCGATTGATGCATCACCCATATCGACAACACGCACCACATCGCCGTACTTTTCACCAAAGAGCGCCATCGCGCCCTTAGCTTTAGCCGCATCAATCGACATTTGTTGAATATCGACAGGTAGGTTACGCACCACATTAGCATTGGCAATGGCTTCGATTGCATAGATTTGTGTTTGTGTCACCGATTCACCATGAGAAAAGTCGAAACGTAATCCTTGAGCATTAACCAAAGAACCTTTCTGCTCGACATGCTCACCCAACACATTGCGTAATGCAGCGTGTAATAGGTGAGTTGCCGAGTGATGACGCGACACAGCCGCGCGCGCCGTTGCATCGACCTGAGCAGTGAGTGTCATGCCTTCGCTGAGCGTTCCTGCAGTGACATCGACGCGATGTACCCACATATCGCCTTGTTTTTGTGTGTCGATAACCGCAGCAGAATTCATACCGCTGGTTAAACTGCCTGTATCACCTACCTGACCGCCCGACTCGGCATAAAATGGCGATTGATTGAGCACCACTAATGCCTGTTCACCCGCAGCAACATCGAATCGACGCTCGCCGCCGACAAATAGCGCTGCAATGCTAACCTCTGTGCAATCGGTATCATAGCCAACAAAGGTTGTTGCTTGATGGAAATCGGTAACGCCCGCTTCACCAGTGGCAAAGCTGCTGGCTTTACGCGCACGTTCACGTTGTGCTTGCATTTCGCGCTCGAAGCCAGCTTCGTCAAGCGTCAGATTATGCTCACGCGCTACGTCAGCGGTTAGGTCAACAGGGAAGCCATAGGTATCGTAAAGCTTGAATACTAACTCACCTGACAGTTCAGTACCCTTTAACTGGGTCAGCGCTTCGGTTAATAATTTCATACCATTAGCTAGGGTAATCGCAAAGCGCTCTTCTTCTTGTAACAAGGCTTTTTCGACACGTGCTTGCGCATCTTTCAGTTCGGGGTACGCCTCGCCCATCGTTGCCACCAAAGGCGCAACTAATTGATGGAAAAAGTGTCCTGTGATACCCAGCTTGTTACCATGACGTAATGCACGACGAATAATTCGACGCAAAACATAACCACGTCCTTCATTCGAAGGTAAGACACCATCGACAATCATAAAACCTGTGCTGCGAATATGATCCGCAATCACACGTAATGACGGATGCTTAATATCGGTTTGCGGTGCAAAAGCGCGAACAGCATCGATTAGCGTGACAAAGGTATCGATTTCGTAGTTACTATGAACCCCCTGCAACACGGCAGCCAAACGTTCTAAACCCATGCCTGTATCGACCGAAGGTTTAGGCAATGGCGTTAGCGTGCCGTCAGCAGAACGGTCGAACTGCATAAACACCAAGTTCCAAATTTCGATATAGCGATCACCATCAGCATCTGGTGAACCTGGTGGGCCACCCGCAACGGCTTCACCGTGATCGTAGAAAATTTCGGAGCAAGGACCACAAGGACCCGTATCGCCCATCGACCAGAAGTTATCTTTAGCACCACAACGCGATAAACGATCAGCAGGCACACCCACTTCGTTTAGCCAAATCTCTGCTGCTTCGTCATCATCCTCAAAAACGGTTACCCACAGCTTGCTCGCTGGAATCTCTAGTTTTTTGGTGAGTAATTCCCAGGCAAAGAAAATCGCATCACGCTTAAAATAATCGCCAAAACTGAAGTTTCCGAGCATTTCAAAAAAGGTATGATGACGCGCTGTATAGCCAACGTTATCTAAATCGTTATGCTTACCACCCGCACGAATACAACGCTGAACACTAACGGCACGGTTATAAGCGCGTTTATCTTGACCTAAAAACACATCTTTAAACTGCACCATGCCCGCGTTGGTAAAGAGTAACGTCGGATCGTTACCTGGAACAACGGGAGAAGAATGGACAGACGCATGACCTTTTTCAGCAAAATAGCCAGAAAAAGTATCGCGAATTTGTGCAGAGGTTAGGTTTTTCATCAATCATCACTCAAATTTTTTAATACATATCTTATCGTGTCACTATCGAAACCACGATAACTTAAAAATCGCATTTGTGCCGCACTTTCCACCCGATCGTTTTGTAGTGCTTCTTCAAATTTTTTAACTCTGACTTGACGCGCCAGTTGAATCCAATCTGTTTCATCGGCAGCGAGCACATCACTGACACAATGTTCATCGGCACCTTTTTCACGCAAGGCAGCTTTAATGCGATGAAGTCCGTGCCCAAGTGCTTGCTCTTTACGGATAAAGGCTTCGACATACCGCACTTCATTTAAATAGCCAATCGTTTCCAATTCAGCGAGCACATCATCAATCACATCAAAACAATCGGGGTGTTTTTGTTTAAGCTTGCGCGCTAACTCAGCCGAGCCATGCTCACGAATGGCAAGCAGCTGCACGGCTTTATTTTTAACCTGCTGATAACAATCAGGCTGCACCATCACCAGACGTCGTGTTGGCTGTTGGCAACTTAATGGCACGAATTTGCGCATCTAAATCAGCCATTAATTCTGGATTTGCTTTAAGGTGTTGGCGCACATTGTCTTTACCTTGACCAATTTTTTCGCCTTTATAGCTATACCAAGAACCTGATTTATCAATAATTTTTAAATCCGATGCTAAATCGATAATTTCGCCTTCACGCGAAATGCCTTCGCCATACAGAATTTCAAATTCAACTTCTTTAAATGGGGGTGCAATTTTATTCTTAACAACCTTAACTTTGGTTTGGTTGCCCAAAATATCTTCGCCTTTTTTGACCGCGCCAATACGACGCACATCTAAACGAACAGAAGCGTAAAACTTCAGCGCATTACCACCCGTTGTTGTTTCTGGACTACCGAACATCACACCAATCTTCATACGAATTTGGTTAATGAAAATCACTAAGGTATTGGTACGGCTGATACTACCTGTCAGTTTACGCAGCGCTTGCGACATCAAACGCGCTTGTAACCCCATGTGCGAATCACCCATATCGCCTTCAATCTCGGCTTTGGGCGTTAAGGCAGCAACCGAATCGACGACAACCACTTCAACGCCACCAGAGCGAACCAGCATATCGGTAATTTCAAGGGCTTGTTCACCATTATCTGGCTGAGAAATCAGTAATTCCTTTAGGTTAACACCTAATTTTTCAGCATAGCTTGGGTCTAATGCATGCTCAGCATCAACGAAAGCGGCTGTACCGCCCGCTTTTTGAATCTCGGCAACAATATGTAACGCTAATGTTGTTTTACCAGACGATTCTGGTCCGTAAATCTCAACAATACGACCACGCGGCAAACCGCCAGCGCCTAGCGCAATATCCAACCCTAATGAACCAGTGGAAACAACCTGAATATCGCGCATGGCAGTACCATCGCCCAA
The DNA here is from genome assembly GCA_964606405.1 of uncultured Francisella sp. Classification (GTDB taxonomy): domain Bacteria; phylum Pseudomonadota; class Gammaproteobacteria; order Thiomicrospirales; family Thiomicrospiraceae. Next base: position 38,321 of record CAZSGH010000013.1, on the reverse strand, counting down.
ACGCATGATCGAACCTTTACCAAATTGCTTTTCAATCTGTGACAAAGCGGCGCTAAGTGCCTGTTTTTTTTGCTCATCCATCGGTTAAATATTCTCCTGCCAAGTTAAGGAAGCACACGTAAGACGAAGCGTGTCTTTTGCAATCGCAAATTATCGCATAAAACGAAACAATGGGCTAATCCCCATTGTCACAAAAGCGAAAAATGAAAGGCGAAACGACTAGGTAGCGCTTAAAACGAGCAAGGCGTCATTTTAATTGTAGAAACTTTCTACTCGATATGATGCAAGCGCTCATGCATTCCTTCCAAAGCAGCGAGCGTAGCTTGTTCCCTAACCGAATCACGATCACCGTCGAATTGAAAACGTTGTGACACAACAGACATATGTTGACCCGCCCAAGCAATCCATACCGTACCAACTGGCTTACCTGCCGAAGCACCATCTGGACCAGCAATACCCGACAAAGCAACGGTCAACTGGACATGCGCATTTTGAAGCGCACCAATTGCCATTTCTTCCACACATTGCTTACTAACAGAACCATGCTCTTGAATGGTTAAAGGATGAACACCAAGCATTTCATATTTCGACTCGTAACTATAGGCAATAAAAGCTCGCTCGAACCACGCCGAACTACCTGCAACAGCTGTTAAGGCTTCTGCAACCATGCCGCCCGTACAAGATTCAGCTGTTGCAACCATGACCTTTGCTTTCAATAAGGCTTGAGATAGCTCCGTCACTTTTTGTAGAATTTTTTCTCGCATTACACACACTCGTTAGTTATGAGAACCTCTAAAAACCTCGCTAGGCTGATTTTTAGACTTCCCAAGTTTGTTTTTTGGCTGAAGGAAGGGGGTTAACTCAATGGGTAGATGTTGTTTCCAACGCTCCCTTCCTCCAGACCTCCAACCCGTTGCGTTTTTAGAGCCGCCCTTATACCGTATTTATTTCATATAATGCGCCATGACTTGGTAGGATGGCAAGTCAACAAAGGTTAAATTATCAGAATAAAAATAACAATTCAAAGCAGCACGACTATTTTTTAGTAAAATGTCGAAATACCACAGATAAACGAATCAACAACTATGACCAAAGCCGCCGCAAGCCCACACACCCCCATGATGCAACAGTACTTTTCTCTGAAAGCAGAAAATGCAGATAAACTCTTGCTCTATCGTATGGGTGATTTTTACGAATTATTTTATGACGATGCCAAAGAAGCAGCACAGCTGCTCGAATTAACACTGACCCATCGTGGACAATCAGCTGGTAGCCCCATTCCGATGGCTGGGGTACCCGTGCATACGCTCGAAAACTATTTAACAAGACTAGTGAAACTCGGACGTTCGGTTGCCATTGCCGAGCAAGTCAGCGAGCCAGGTCAAGGCAAGGGCATTGTCGAACGCAAAGTCGTGCGTATTGTCACCCCAGGCACGTTAACAGAAGATGCATTATTAGAAGACAAGCGCGACTGTTTACTCGTTGCACTCAACCCACATAAAGAAACAGTAGGCATTGCCGTACTCGATATCAGTAGCAATCGCTTTTATGCCACCGAAATTTCTACAACCGCATTAGCGAACGAGCTATCACGCTTACAACCTGCTGAAATCCTTTGGCCAGAAACGTTAGTGTTACCTGACAATCTCGTGAACAACCCAGCGATCAGCCCCTATCCTGCGTGGCATTTCGATGCGACACAGGGAAAAGAGCGCTTATGTCAGCATTTTAAGGTACACAACCTTCATGCGTTTGGACTAGAAACCATGCCTTTTGCCACAGGCGCAGCTGCTGCTGCCTTGCGTTATGCCCAACATAGTCATCAACAGACACTTGAGCATGTTAGTAGCATTCACAGCTATGCGCTCGATGACTATTTACTAATCGATGCCACCACCCGCCGCAATTTAGAACTAGATACCAATCTATCGGGCGGTAACAGCAATACGTTACTGTCAGTAATTGATCGTTGCAAAACTGCGATGGGCAGTCGCTTATTACGTCGTTGGTTGCATCAACCGCTACGCAATGCGCAAGCCATTAATGCCAGACTAGATGCTGTAAGCTGCTTTGTGCAAGATCAGAGCCAACTCGAGAAAGCACGAGAAACTTTGGGCTTATGTTGTGACCTAGAGCGTATTTTAACGCGCGTCGCCCTAACCAGGGTCCGACCACGAGAATTGCGTCAAATCGAACAAACGCTTGCTCAATTACCCACATTACAAAATCTATTGAGTCAACAACCTGCCCTCGCAGCGCTGGCGGCGCAACTTGTCCCCCAGCCCGAACTGCAACAGCATCTTAACCGTGCATTAGCAGAAAGCTTGCCGCTATTGATTCGTGATGGGGGTGTTTTTGCAGCAGGATACGATACTGAATTGGACGAATGGCGCAGCCTGCAAAAAGATGGTGGCGATTATCTACTGGCACTGGAAACACGCGAGCGCGAACGTACGGGAATTAACACCCTCAAGGTGGGTTATAACCGTGTACATGGCTTTTATATCGAAATTTCACGCAGTGATGACACAGTCTTACCCGATGACTATATTCGTCGTCAGACCATAAAAAACTCTGAGCGCTATATCACGCCAGAGCTAAAAGCCCATGAAACCAAAGTATTGCAAGCCGATGAAAAAGCACTTGCCCGTGAACGCGCACTTTATGCAGAGCTGATTGCGTTATGTCAGCAACACCTTCATGTACTGACACCTATTGCTAACGCGCTGGCAGAGTGTGATGCAATTAGCACGCTTGCTGAACGCGCTTTATCGCTACAATGGCATCGCCCCAGCTTTAATAACGAAAGAGGACTGACCATTACAGCTGGTCGTCATCCTGTGATTGAAAGCGTCTTACGTGAGCCTTTTATTAGCAATGACACGCAACTCGATGAAGCACGACGTCTAATGCTCATTACAGGTCCTAACATGGGTGGTAAATCGACCTACATGCGCCAAAGTGCCATTATTGCAATTTTGGCGTGCATGGGGAGTTTTGTGCCTGCTCAATCGGCAGAAATTGGACAAATCGACCGCATCTTTACGCGTATCGGTGCCAGTGATGATTTAGCCAGTGGACGCTCGACTTTTATGGTCGAAATGAGTGAAACGGCGCATATTTTGCATCATGCCACACCAAACTCGCTGATTTTGTTGGACGAAATCGGACGTGGCACCTCGACCTACGATGGCTTGTCTCTCGCGTGGGCCATTGCCGAGCAAGTCATTGAGTTGGGAGCGCTTTGTTTATTTGCTACCCACTACTTTGAACTAACCGATTTAGAAAATACGCACAAGGGCTGCTTTAATGCCCACGTCAGCGCCATGCAACACAATGGCAAAGTTGTGTTCTTGCACAAAATTGAACAAGGCGCTGCCAGTCAAAGTCATGGTATCGCCGTTGCCGCCCTTGCCGGCATGCCAGAAGCAGTACTCAAACGCGCGCAACAACGCCTGCATCAGCTCGAAGCCAGTGCACACCCGCTTGAAAAAACAGCAGCGCACCCGCATATTACAGATAAACAAGCGCAACTATCGTTATTTTCGAGCAACCCAACCGCCGATGTCATTGTTGATAAATTAAACGGCATTGATGTGGATGGCTTAACACCACGAGAAGCGTTAGAGCTTTTGTACCAGTTGAAGACATACTTATGACAACCTATACAGGTAGGGGGACTGGGGGGAAGGGAGTGGAAAATAACCATTGAGTGACTTACATCAAGCCCTTCCACCAGATAACAAACAAACTGGGAAAGGCAAAAATAAGCGTAGCTTTTTAGCCTTTCCACAAGAATTAAATAAGGCATAACAAAAATGAGCAATAGCCCCTTTATTATCAACGCAACACAAGAAAACTTCGCCGAATTACTCGCCCTATCGTCTCAAAAACCCGTACTGGTCGACTTTTGGGCGAGCTGGTGTTCGCCTTGTCGCCAACTCAAACCCTTGCTCGAAAAGCTCGCGGTTGAATATGCAGGTGGATTTGTACTCGCCTTGGTCAATAGCGACGAGCAGCAAGCTTTAGCGCAACAATATGGTGTGCGTAGTTTGCCAACGTTAATGCTATTCAAAGATGGCGTTGCCATTCAAACCGAGATGGGCGCACAACCAGAGCCAAAGATTCGCGCGATGCTCGACCCACACATTGCACCGCGTGCTTCAGAAAGTTTACGCAGCCAAGCCAAACACGCCTTAAATGAAGGTCGTGCAGATGACGCTATCGCATTGCTTACCCAAGCGGCGAGTGAAGAGCCAGAAAACTATAAAATTCATTTAGATTTGGTCGGGGTTTTCATTACCCAAGGCAGACTTACCGATGCCAATCAGTTGTTTAACGCGCTTGGCAAAGAAGCGAAAGAATCTAAAGAAGGCAAACCCATCGCTGAACTCTTGTCATTTGCCGTCATCACTGCCGATGCGCCCAGTCCTAGCGAATTAGCAGCGCAGCTCAAAGCCGACGCAAGTAATCATCTCGCTCTGTACCAATTAGCTGCTTATGCCGTTTTGGATCGTCAATTCAATGATGCAATGGAAATGTATTTGCAAATTATTCGTGTTGATAAAAACTTTGCCGATGGTGCAGCCAAGCAGGCTTTACTCAAATTATTTGATATGATTAACCCAAGCCAGCCCGACTTGGTTCGAGCAGGTCGTCGCAAATTACAAATGTTACTATTTTAAGGAAGGCTTATCATGAAAATATTTGCTCTCATCGTGGCATTAAGCAGTTTTGCTGTCAGCGCGCAAGATGCTGCAACAGCAACACCCCAGCGAGGCAACGGGCAGCACTTAAACCAAGCAGTACAAATCGAAAGCCAAAGTCATCAAGAACGTATTGGCATTTTGAATCGTGCCGATGCGTGCATTAAGGCTGCTAAAACGCCTCAAGCCTATAAAGCCTGCGAAACACAAGAAAAGCAGGAGCGTCAAGCGTTGCGCGACAAACTTAAACCACAAAAAGAAGCGCTACGTGCTAAAGTCCAGCAGCAACGTCAAGCGCATGCTGCACAGCGTCCTAATCGACAGAATGAACAAACAGCATTACCAAGACCCTGAAAAGTCGATTTTCTTTTCTGACTGAGTTTGTCCTGCTGGCAACCAAGCCGCCCACTGTGGAATGGCTTGTCCTGCTGGCGTGTTTAGTGCGCCATTGACCTGCCAAGCAGTCGTGTTAACACGAGCAACAAGGTTACTGCGCACATCACCCGTTGCCGCTGTCGCATCCCAAACCCAATTTCCCGAAAGCACTTGCTTTGCTTGCCAGTTCCAGTTAATGCATGCCTTTTCGGGCAACATTTGACTATTCACGCACACGCCACCTTGCCAAATACTACCTGTTGGATCAGACAAGGTTATTGCTGGCATACTGGGCAATAATGACACAGCAAAACGCGTCGGCAGTTGAATCAGTGCAAAAACCAACGTGAGAACAATGCCCAATAATAACCAACGCACCATTACATCCCTCCCCAAATCAAACTTCCAGATACCAAACCTAACTCGGTTCGATTCAAGTCTAAGGTTGCAACCAACAATCCTGCTTGGCTCAACTGATTCAACCAGTTAAACAATTCTGTGGCATTGGCCTGATTGACTTGTCCTTTTAACTGATCGTTAACAATGCGAATATCGCTTACTTTTCCCTGCAAACTTGCTGGCAAAGGATGACGCGACAAGGTTGCCATCATCGCCTCGCCACCGACAGCCAAAGCACCATTCGCTGGCAACTGAGCAATAATCGTCTGCAACTGTTGCTGCTGGCTCGTCGCTTGCATTAAGGCTTTATGACTATTGCTTTGCCACTGCCACCAACTCGTGACCAGTGCAAACAATAGCGTTGCACCGAATAAAACCACCACTAAGGGCGCTCTAGGATGCTGCATTAACTCAGTCAAGTTAGCTTTTATATCATGATGATTCATTGCGTCGTTCCTTGAGAAATCTCACATTGATAGTCGGACGTCCAACGCAATTGCCAAGGCGCCAACACTTGCGCGCGACGACGTTGCTCATCACTCACTGTCTCTGTCCAAGACACAAGCAACCGACTCTGATGCCAAGTTAAGTGTTGCACAGGCGGAAACCCGCTAAGCGCCTGTTGAGCAACCTGTACTGCCGACATTAAAGATGCGGCTTGCTCTTTACTGGCTGCCTGTCGACGCGTCAACTCACTTTTTGCCTGAACTAACGGATTGACCCGACGTTTAATATCAGGGAAGGCTGCGGTAAACTGCGCTTCAGTTTGTTGTTTAATCGCCTGTGCCTGTTGCTGCGCCTGCCATGCCGACAAGCTCGTACTTACCAACCACACACCAATTAATAAAGCGGACAAGGTTAATGGCAGACGGTAAACGGCAAGTTTGCGCATGTTAAACCAAGCGCGTCCCGCACCTTCGCGCAAATCAAAATTCGGGGCTTGTGGCACAAACGATGTTAAGGGATGCCAATTAAGTTGCCACACTTGCCAGCTTTCGGGCTTATTCTGAGCATAGACCTGTATCGGTTGTTGCGATTGAGTTTGCAAGACACTCAGCAAGACCGTCATCTGCGCCATATCACCTGCTGCGCCCTGCCATTGCCCCCAACGCAAGCGCACACGATTGTCTTCAATAACCGCCGATATCCCCTTGTCTTCTGCCCATGGCAATGCCAACACATCGGGACAAACCGCAGTACCTGCATCTTGATGCTGACTAAGCCAACCTTGCCACGCCGATTCGCTCACAACAGCAACCCAACGCAGTCCATCGATATCCTGTAGCGTTGGGACAATACGCAGTTGCTCGACTGAGTCAGCACACTTTTCTTCGACGGCAAAAGGCAGCGCTTCGCGCCAGCTTCGACCCTTAGGTAAGCTAATCGATTGCCAACTGACTGATTCAGAAGGAAACCATTGCCAGTTTTTGGCTGTGTTTATCATCTTTGATCCTCTTCTAACCAACGCGACAAAACTTGCGAACGCCCTGCATCTCGCTTAATGAGCGCACCCGCTTGCCAGCGCCGTCCACCATAGTCTGCTTGTGCATGAAGTAAAAAATGTTGGGTAGCAACCGACAATTGTCGCTCATTAACCAACAAGTTAATCTCGGCATCCTGAACGCTGTTTTTGCGCAACAATTCACTTACTTGCATTAAGCTTTCAAACGGTGATGTCTGCTGGCGAGCCGTAATGAGCTTTGCCTGATCTTCGGTCATCCACGGTGCTAACGCCATCATCACAGGCATTTTAGCCGTGTTGATATTAACAGGAAAGTCTTGCGGTAAGGCAATTAAATAAGGCGTTAATCGTTGTAAGATGATGGGCGAAACGCCCTGCACCACTTGCAACTCCTCGACCGTCACAATCGGCTGATTGGCAGCACGACGGGCTGGCTGCATACTCAAATAGGTAGCGGTTTCTGCACCGCCTGTGCTGGGAATGTCATCACTATCAACCCAATCAGCAACGGCTGACCAAAAAGGACACTCAAGTGTTAACACCTGACACAAGCGATTGAACTGTTCTAAGGCTTGAGCACGCTGCACGGGATCGGGATTTGCCAAGCGATTAACATTTAATCGCCCCTGCGCATCCTCTAACCAACCACCGATGGTGCCACCATCGAAAGGCATCGGCGGCATGGGTTGCGCCCATAGTTCTTGTAAACTATCCGTTTTTGACTGTTGTGCATCGAATTTTAATGCCGACTTGACCCAATCTTGGGTGCTAATCAGTACCGCCCACGCCTGAAGTTGTGCTTGCGATGCTTGTGCTCGTACCATCGCCATGCGTTGTGCTTGCCACAGTGGATAAAGCAGGGCCGATAAGGTAGTAATAACGATTAATACCATCAATAAGGCTACACCACGTTGTTTTTGTAGCTGATATTTCATGGCATCACCTCAACGGCAGGAAACCAAAGTCGAAATTGCTCTTGATTTTTATGCAATAAAACGACTTCGACTTGACGCGGCAACGCCGTTATATCAACCCCACCCGCCACTGGCCACTGTGCTTGCCAAATACCTTGACCGTCTTGCCAACGCACTTGCATGCTATCAATCGGCGTAAGCACCAACTGACGAACTGGCTCGGTCGCAGGCGCTCGGTCTAAAACAGGATAACGCCAACGCCACAGACTACCATCGACAACCCCATAACCAAAACGCACAACCCCTGCCCCGTCAATCGACTTTTCGAAACGGCTACATTCAAAACCGCCTTCGGGTAGGCTCATACAAGCAGGCAACTTTCCACCGTAGGCATCGCTAATCGAGCGTGGTGCCAACTGCAATAAGTCGTTCATTAGCAAAGATTGAAAACGCAATTTTGCACTACCGGCATCCATTTCTGACAGCAGCTTTTGCTGCCATTGCGATACCTGTCCCATGCCCATTGCCAGTACCACGCCCAGAATAGAGAGCACCAACAAAGAAACCAAGACTTCGACGAGGGTAAACCCTTGTTGACGACTCATTGAGTCACCACCAATGCCGACAACTGCACACTGCGTGCTTTCTTATCATCGCTAGGCTGGACACGAATAGAAACCTGTCGGGTATCGGGAAAGCCTGTATCGCTGAAGGTGGTAAAAACAGTCCAATCTTGATTGGCTTGTGTCACCGTTATTTTTTCTTCGCTGGAGGCAAGTGATCGCACTGCCAACCATTGCTGCCAAGCCACTTGCTGTGCGCGTGCTTGTTCATTAAGAGCGGTTTGTGTCTGCACAATCACCCCCATGCCATGCAACATAGCAGCCAGCGCAATGGCGACCACCAGTACCGCAATTAGGGTTTCGAGCAAACTAAAGCCCCGTTGCTTGTGCATAGCGGGAGCAGCTAAAAAATGCGCTTTGCACATTCTTAGCTTTTCCTTAATTATTTGTTGGTTGGTGGAAGGGTTTTCAATCACCAAGTTAGATAGACTCATTTAGCAACCCTTCCCCCAAGCCCCTATCCCTATTATGCTTCTAACGTTGCTCATAGCGTCCATCCCCCTGCCAACTGAGCGTAACGCGACCTAGGCCTTCTCGACTTAATTGCAGTTGACCCGCTGTTTGTTCGCCATCGGGACGACATAACCACGCAATGGATTCATCTTTTTTACTGCTAACAGGCTGCAAACTCGGCTTTGCCGCCCAACCAGCCACTAAAGGAAAAGGTTCAACATCGCTCACTGGCAACCAATCACGACCAGCATAAACCTGCATAACCAGTTGATTGTTTTGCCACAACAAACGATGTGTTTGCACCGTCTGAGCCGATAAGTCGCAGCTTAGACTAAGCAGTGTCTGTGCTTGATTCAGCCAATCTCGTCCCTGACGTTGCTGATCGGGCTGCATCATCGGCAGTACAGCCGCCCAAACCAGCGCAATGATAACAAGAACGACCAGCAACTCAATCAGCGTAAAGCCGCGTTGGTTGTGAGACTGTCTGAAAACGTGATGAGAATCGCTTAGACTAGGCAAAAATCCTCGAAAAAAGGCAAGCTTACATGGAAGTAAGTGCGTTTTGAGACCATTTTTAACAACGTATAAGCGGTTCGGAGTCGTTTTCACTAGTCTTTTTTCAGCCAATTACCAATATCTGCATTATAGCCATCGCCACCAGCAACACCATCGGCACCGTAAGAAAAGACATCAACCTCGCCATGCTCACCAGGGCTTAGGTATAAGTAAGCATTACCCCAAGGATCTTCGGGTAAGTTTTCGAGATAACCTTTCGGGTTATAGTTACGTGGCTTTGGATTGCCCTCTGGCTTTTTGCTTAAGGCTTCTAAGCCCTGATCGGTGCTGGGATAAGCAAAGTTATCGAGCTTGTACAATTTAAGCGCATTTTCTAACGAACGAATATCTTGCTGTGCTTTCACCACCCGCGCCTGCTCGGGTCTGTCCATAATTTGTGGCACAACAAAGGTCGCTAATAATGCCAAAATCACCACCACAACCATTAATTCAATTAAGGTAAAACCTGACTGTTTATTCATGACCCAAAAAACTTCCATTTAAATAATAAGGCACTTCTAAATACCCAATTGGTAGGAGGTCTGAAGGAAGGAGTTACTGAAAATAGAATGCAACCTATTGATTAAATTCCTTCCTTCAGCCAAAAGCAAACTTGGAAACGCTAAAAACGAGCAGAGCGAGGTTTTAGCGTTTTCAATGGAGATATGATACTGGTTGACCTTGCTAACAACAAGCACCCAATATCTCTGCCAACACCGCATCGTTCAGATAAACAGGGTTGGTTTTCATGCTATTACCACGACTATTGGCAACAACGCGGGGAATATCTGCGTGCGTCATGCCAAAGTAGGATAGCTTAGGCAAAGCAAAATCCTCTTGCCAGTTTTGCAGTTGTTCGACCAACAAGGTTAGCGCGTGAGCATCGCTTAATGTCGGATCATTCAATAATAAGCGACCGACATCTGCATAGCGGGTTAAACTTTCTGACGTCGAATCTTGAGCCTGTAACTGTACAATATTCTGATGCGTTGTCTCTCTCAACAAAATACCACACACCGCTCCATGTGGTGCTGGGAAAAAAGCACCTAAAGGGGCTGCCATGCCATGCACCGCGCCCAGACCTGCATGCGCCAACACCATTCCCGACAGCAAAGCAGCATAAGCCATATCGCTTGCCGCATCAACATCTTTAGGGTTCGCTACCCAGCGCGGCAATGCAGGCAAGCCACGACGCAAGCCATCCAACGCCAAGGCATCGGTCATCCTGTTGGCTTTCGTTGAAGTATATCCCTCTATTAACTGGGTAATCGCGTCTAGCCCATTAGCAGCAATCTGACTTGCTGGCAGAGACAACATTAATTCAGGATCAACCACCGCATAACGCGGCATTAAGCTATCATGACGAAAAGATTTTTTAAACCCATTCATACCATGACGACTGAGCACCGCATTCTTAGTCGCTTCTGCACCCGTTCCTGCGGTGGTTGGTACAGCAATAAACGGCAAGGCTTGTGCATCGTAAACCCGTTCTGGTCCAACCCCTTCTAAATAATCCATGACCGAATGCTGCACAGGCAATAACCCAGCAACCGCTTTTGCCGCATCTAAAGCACTTCCCCCACCAATCGCCAGCACGCAATCGAAAGCTTGCGTTGCATGACGCGCAACGCACGCATCCACCCAATCGGGAGAAGGCTCACCACTCACTTTTTCACGCACAATACGAATACCTGCATCTTGCCATGCTTGCAACAGCAAGGGCGCATCGGCTTGTGCATCAAACGAATGATCGCCCGTAATCAGCAATACAGAGCGTCCAAAAGACAAGATTAAGTCGGTGAGTTGATGTCTTGCACCCTCGCCAAACACCAGTTGTGGAATACGATTAAACTGCCAAGTCATGCTTAAACAACTCCTTACAATGCGCCACAACACTAGCCCCCAATGCGGATAAAACATAACCGCCCTCTAACGCAGAAATCACACGCCCTTGCGCATGCTTATCGGCAAGCTGCATCACCAACTGGGTTATTTTTGCGAAGTCTTCTGGTTTTAAATTCAGCTGTGCCAATGGGTCACCTGCATGGGCATCGAACCCAGCAGAAAAGAAAATCAAATCGGGCTTAAAAGCGTCCAAAGCAGGTAAGCCAATTTCCTGCCACGCCTTAATAAAAGCTTCCCCGCCACTTTGGGCAGGCAAAGGCATTAACACGACACGCTCGTGCGCTTCTGCACGTAACGAAACTTGGGGAAAATGCGGGTGTTGAAAGGACGAGAGTAACAACATATTAGGGGTGCTACGCGCTACCTCTGCTGTTCCATTACCATGATGGACATCAAAATCAACGACCGCAATCCGCTTAAAACCCTGCGTTTGGGCAAACTTAGCGGCAATCGCAACATTGGACAATAAACAGAAACCCATCGGGAAGCTTGGCATCGCATGATGACCAGGGGGGCGCGTTAAGCAAAAGGCTCGTTGCAACTTCCCCTGAGCCATCGCGTTTACCGCATCAACCAAGCCACCAACCGACAATCTGGCTGCATGTAACGAGTGTCGATTCATGCCTGTATCCGAATCTAGCTTTACCCATTGCGCCTGCTCTGGCAAAGCCGTTTGCAAACGCTGCCAATATTTTTTGCTGTGCACCAGCGTAATCACCTCATCAGATGCCAAACTCGCTTCTTGCCACGATATCCGTTTCAGTTGAGGGTCAGCCAATAACGCATTGCGAACAGCGGCAACCCGTTCTGGCGACTCGGGATGATAGCTAGGGGTATTTTGATGCAAAGCACAATCTGGGTGCCAATAAATCATTGCTGACATTTTATTCACTCCATCTTCCACGGGTTCGCCTTCCATTCAATCAACTGTTGCTCAGTGATTAACGCATCCAAGGGAATGTCCCAAGGCTGTATCGGCAAACGCTCCACCAACTGACAGTGATGGGCAATGCCCATCAAATAAGGACGTTTTCCTGCCCCACCCAAGGTTCGATCATAATAACCGCCCCCCATTCCTAACCGATTACCACTGCGATCAACCCCCACCAAAGGCACAAGCAACGCATCCAAAGCTTCAACGTTCACCCGTGGCACATCTTGCGGCTCTAAAATACCAAATTGATTGGCAAGCATCACCGAATCGGGCTGCCATAACGCAAAATCCAAATGCTTATCGGTGCGTAAAATGGGCAAATACGTTTGATGTCCTGCCGCTTGCAACTGTTTAACGGTGGGCAATGGATCAATTTCACCATCAAAAGCAGCTGTAACACCAATGGCAAGACTGCGGGATGCTGGAATTAAGGTTAAGAGCGTTTGTGCTAAGTGTTGTGCATGTTCGGCTTGCTGTTGCTCGCTCAATGCTCGACGCGCTTGGCGTAGCTGTTGACGTAATGCAGGAAGCGATGGCTCAATGAGTTCAAGGATCATCAGAAATGATATCCATAGGCGATAATAATAAAAAAGACGTGTCCAAACACCCGTGTTGCGTATAGTCCCTAAACCCGAGAGTTTAGAGGTGGCGGCTAGAGCTGTCGGCTAGGTATCCTGGACAAAGCAGGACGCGCACCCCGACAGGAATTCAGCCCCAAAGAATGCTTATCGGCTCCGGGTACGTCAGCAATTCACTAAGTATCCAGAACACGCCTTTTAATTCATTCTAACCAAAGCAGCGACGGGATGCACGCATTAATTTTGCTTAAATTGAGCTGACCAAACTAACGTCTTACTGCTCTTCACTTTTTTGTTCTTCTAACATACGCTGAACCTGACGCATGGCGATACTAATATCACTTTCTAACGATTTAGTGAAACGATCTGCTTGCAATAGCTCATAGCTTAAATTGAGCGACAACATCAATAAACGAATTTCCAAAGGCTGTGTACTTTGTGTCTTCTTGAGTGCTGCGTTAACGGCTTCGGCTGCTAACAGCAAATCAGGCGCATCATTTGGCGCACAAGGAACCTGAAACTTTTTTCCTGCCAACTGCAGAGAAACGGTATTTTTTTGCATCCAATCACCCTCAATGCGATAATAAGCTCAATATGCACTCATTATAGAATAACGACATGAATTACGCACAAATAGATGCCTCGCTTAAAACGGCCTTCGCTCGTGAAGATGCTGCCTTTTTACATGGTTTTTGGCACGGTCTTAATACCAGTCATGCAGAGTGGAGCTTAAAACTGTGGCTTGATGCACTCATCGAAGAGTTTGACATTAGCAGCATTCCCGCTGAGTTACTCAAGGCGTTTCAGCAAATCCATGTCGATAGCCAAGCACAATTAGATGACGATCCGTTAACCATGACGCTGCTTATTCCCGATGATGAAACCGCGCTCACACTACGAGCCTTGGCGCTGCAACAATGGTGTCAGGGTTATTTGTATGGTTTGGGACTAGGTGAGCGCATCAAAAACTGGAAGGCACTGCCCAAAGAATTTCGCGAATGGATCGAAGACATTACGCATATCAGTCAGCTCGATGAAAACAGCGTTAGCGATTGTGAAGAAGACGAAGCCAGCTTTGTCGACTTAAGCGAATATGTGCGCATGGCTGCTGCACATATCGCTGAACATATTGCACTGGTTGCAACACCCAAACCAGAACCAGAAACGATTCATTAAACATGTCAACCAATATCTACCCACAACGTCGTCAGATGCTCTTCGACACCCTACCCGTTGGTTCATTGGTTGTCGTTCCTTCTGGCAGCGAACAAGTACGCAATCGCGATACTGGCTACTCTTTTCGTGCGCAAAGTGATTTTTATTACCTAACTGGTTTTGACGAACCCGATAGCCTATTAATTTTGTGCAAAACAGCCGACGAACAACAGTGCCGCATCTGCTTGCGCCCCAAAAACCCCGAACGTGAAACATGGGATGGGTTACGTCTGGGTATCGATGCTGCACCGAGTCACCTGCAAGTCGATAGCGCCCATGACATCGGCGAACTGGACAAACTGCTTGCCGATTGGCTAGCCAATAAAGCTTATTTGTGGCTGAGTTTTGAACAATCGAGCGACTGGACAACACGCCTATTGCCGATTATTGGACAACTCAAACGCCGTATTCGTCAGGGTGTCGAAGCGCCCAAAGGCATTCATGATTTAGATGGTTTATTGCACGAACAACGTCTTATCAAAGATAGCGTTGCACAGCTTGGCTTAACGCAAGCCGCACAAGTGACGGTGGCGGGTCACGTCGCCGCAATGAAGGCGACTGCAGTCGGACGTTATGAGTATCAGGTGCAAGCTGCGCTAGAGTTTGAATGTCGCAACCAAGGCGCGGCACGTCAGGCGTTTGATAGCATTGTTGCTGGCGGTAAAAATGCCTGCATTTTGCACTACCATGAAAACAACAGTTTATTGCGTGACGGAGACTTATTGCTGATTGATGCAGGTGCCGAAATTGATGGCTATGCAGGCGACTGCACCCATACCTTCCCGATTAACGGCAAGTTTAACAAAGCACAAGCTGCCTTGTATGATTTGGTATTAGCAGCGCAACAGGCTGCTTTTGCCGTCATTCGCCCCGATACACCCTACAACCTCCCCCATCAAGAAGCAGTGAAAACGCTATCACAAGGCTTACTCGATTTGGGCTTGCTGCAAGGCGATCTTAACAGTATCATCGAGCAAGAAAGCTACAAACCATTTTACATGCACCAAACAGGGCATTGGCTTGGCTGCGATGTCCACGATGTAGGGGCTTACAAACAACAAGGCAACTGGCGTCCCCTGCAAACAGGCATGGCATTAACGGTCGAACCTGGGCTTTATATTGCGCCCGACAACACAACCGTTGCTGAGCAATGGCGTGGCATTGGTATCCGTATCGAAGACAGTGTGTTAGTAACCCCCACAGGCTATACCTGCCTAACGGCAGGATTGCCTCGTAAACGCAGCGAGATAGAAGCATGGATGCAAAAAGCCTAGTTAAGCCACATAGCGCTATCATTGTCGGCGCGGGTCCCGTCGGCGCTTTATTGGCATTGGCACTCAATCGGCGCGGCTGGCAGATTACTCTGATTGAACAACACGACTTCTCGCAAGGAATGCCAAAAAGTTACGATAGTCGCCAACTTGCCCTAACAGCTGGCAGCGTCGATTGGTTAGCACAAACACAGCTACTACCCGAGTTGATGGCAGAACTAACACCTATTTTAAGCATCCATAGCTCATCGCAAGATAACTTTGGCTGTTTAAGCATGACGCATACTGAAATGAAGGTAGCTGCACTCGGCTACACCCTATCGCAACAGACACTCGGCGAACATCTGTTTGCCGCCCTTGCAAAAACATCCGTGCAGCTCATCGGCGGTATAAAACTAGAGCAAATTCATCAAACCGCAACGCAGGTTAACCTATCGGGAACATCTGGTGAACACACGCAACACTGGCAAGCCGACACCCTATTTGCTGCCGATGGCGCGCATTCTTGGGTGCGTCAACAACTGAATATCGAAAGCCAAACACGTCACTACCCACATCAGTTAATGACAGGTGTTGCTACCCTTGCCCAGCCACATGATCACTTAGCTATTGAGCGTTTTACCGCCCAAGGTCCTACCGCCTTATTGCCGATGAAAACGGACAATCAAGCAAAAGTCGTTTACTGCTATCCAAGCGAAGACAGTGAAATAACGCAAGCCTTAGCAACCGATGAACTGT
Organism: uncultured Francisella sp.; assembly: GCA_964606405.1. Lineage (GTDB taxonomy): Bacteria > Pseudomonadota > Gammaproteobacteria > Thiomicrospirales > Thiomicrospiraceae. The sequence continues at coordinate 22,193 of CAZSGH010000013.1, read as the reverse complement.
TGCAGCGCGTTAATCATCAACTCGGTCGTCAATTGGGCAATATCGTCCAACTTGATGCGATTGTGCATTACCCATTGGTCGAAATTCGCGCCAACGAGATTCAGCAAGGACGCTGTTTACTCATGGGCAATGCCGCTCACACCCAACATCCTGTGGCTGGGCAAGGATTAAATCTCGGTATTCGTGACATAGCTGCTGTTTACAACTGGGCAGAAGATGCCAACACCCTTGCTTGGTTCGACCTTGCAACCTCTCGTGCCCACGATCACAAGCACACCATGAACTTTACCCACGGTTTAGTGACCTTGTTTAGTCATCCATCGACGTTAGTGCGTAGCGCAGCCAGTGTCGGCATGGGGTTGTTAGCGTTTGCGCGGCCACTCAAACATCGCATCACACGCATGGCAATGGGATATTAGCGATGAAACAACATAATGTAATCATTTTGGGTGGCGGCATGGTCGGTGCGGCAGCCGCATTGACATTAAGCCAGCTTGGTTTAAAGGTTGCACTCATTGAAACACGCCCCGTCAAACGTGAATTTGATGAAAACGAGCCTTACAGCTTACGCATCAGTGCGATCCAGCGCAGCTCCGAAAATTTGCTAAAATCCTTAGGGGTTTGGGATGCCATTACCGCCAGACGTATCACCCCCTTTATCGACATGCGCATTCAAGACTGGCAAGGCTTTGCAACACAACTCTCAGCACACGACCTACACGAACCCAACTTAGGGCACATCATCGAAAATGATGTCATGGCTGCTGCCATTTGGGATTCGCTGGTTCAGCATCCCAATTGCACCCTTTACATTGCCCAAACCAAACAGGCTACACAAGATGGGCAAGGAAACTGGCGGCTTAACCTTGATAATGGCACTGAGCTACACAGCCCATTACTCATTGGTGCCGACGGTGCACACAGCCAAGTACGCCAATGGATGGGCATTGAACAAGACATCAATGACTACCAACAACATTGTATCGTTGGTAATGTCCGCACAGAAAAACCGCATCAACAGGCTTGCTGGCAGCACTACAGCGAACAAGGCATTTTTGCCTTGTTGCCACTATCATCTCATACCTGCTCGATTGCTTGGTATGTAACACCAGAAGAAGCACCCTTGCACTGTGCAAGCAATACCAACGAACAAGCTGCGGCGATGACACATGCCTCTGCGGGGTTGCTGGGGCAGTTAAGTCCGATTGACACACTGGCATCCTTTCCGCTGATTCGTCGCCAAAGCCAGCAATATGCACAAGCCCATACCCTGCTCATTGGCGACGCAGCCCATACCGTTCACCCACAAGCAGGGCAAGGCGTGAATCTTGGTTTACTCGATGTCATTGCGCTGCGAGACACACTTGCATACGCCCTTGCCCACGGGCAACCCATTCATGACTTGCGTGTTTTGTCACGCATTGAGCGCGCCCGTAAACATGATGCAACCCTCGTTCAACGTGGCATGGAAAGCATTAACTGGTTGTTTTCAGATCAACCTATCAGTAATAGCTTGCGCAATTTAAGTAAGCCATTCGCCAAAAACCCCGTGGTTAGCACCCTCTTGTCGAGTGTTACCCTGCGCGGTCGTTTAACAGGTCTTCGGGCATGATTCATAAAACACGTGCTTTTTTTCACGCCTTTGGTTTGGCGGGAGTCTCGCCCGATGAGCACCCGACCGCCCTTAAATTAAACAATCTATTTAAACTATTGGTTGCTATAGCCATTATTGTCATGCCCATATTGTGGTATCTGGATAGCAAACAAATTCAATTAGTCGAAGATTGGGTAATCTTTGGTAGTTGGCTGATTTGGCTAGTGTTAGTTGCCGAAATCACCCTCATTTTACTGTTTGTCCGTAATCGCATTCATTACATCAAAACCAATTGGCTCAATATTCCTATTTTAGTTTTGACATTTCCGATGATTTTGAGCGTTATCCCCTACGCAGTAGTACTTAGAGTATTACAATTTATGCTGGTGGCACGCTACTTGTCCGAACTGCATAAAATGTTACAGCGCATTTTTAAAGTAAGCCAAATTGGCGCTATTGCCATTGCCTTCGTGATTATTGTCATTTTAGGCGGCATTATCATGCATTCCATTGACCCCAACGTCAAAACTGTCGAGGATGGTCTGTGGTGGGCAGTGGTTACGATGGCAACCGTCGGTTATGGTGATGTTGTACCAACAACAACAGAAGGTCGTATCTTTGGTGCTGTTATTATTATTCTCGGTGCAGTATTCTTTTCACTCCTCACGGCACAACTCGCTGCTTACATGGTCGGAGAAGAAGAACTGATGCGAGAACGTGATATTCTGAATCTCGTTCGCCAAAATCAACGAAAGCTGAGCGAACTCACCGAACGAGAAGACAAGCGCATTGAAGAAATGCTTGATAAAATGAACGATCGCATGTTGCATTTAGAAACAATGATTCAACTGATGCAAGCCGCGCAAGTTCAACACCTCCATAAACTAGAGCACAACACAAAGGAAGAACATGAATCACCCTAATGATCGACGCTATGCACCAACACATGAATGGCTAATCGCATTAACAGAAGACAGTGTCTCTGTTGGCATCAGTGACTATGCCCAGCAAGCTTTAGGCGATGTGGTACATGCCGACTTACCAGCTATTGGTACTCACGTGATTGCAGGACAAGCTTGTTGTGTGTTGGAATCAGTTAAGGCTGCCTCTGACGTACACGCACCTGTAACGGGGGAAATCATAGCAATCAACCATAAACTGAGCGATACACCAGAATTGATTAACGATGAACCCTATAACGATGGTTGGTTATTCCGCATTAAAACAAACGATGTTATGGGCGAAAAGCTCCTGAGTGCGCAAGAATACGAAGCAAACGTTGAATAAAAGCTTTACTTTCTTACCCAAGTTTTTTATATTACACGATAAGTAAAATTCATAAAGGTCAATGTCATGGCAGATCGTCGACTGCAAGTGTTCCATACGGTGGCTCGTGTTATGAGCTTTACCAAAGCGGCAGAAATTCTGCATATGACGCAGCCAGCCGTTACCTTTCAAATTAAGCAGTTAGAAGACTTCTTCAATACGCGCCTATTTGACCGAACACACAGCAAAATCACCTTAACCGATGCTGGTCGCACCGTTTACGATTACGCAGAACAAATTCTCGAAATGTATGCCAAAATGGCAAACGATGTAAAAGAATTAACGGGTGATGTTAGTGGTGCATTAGTCATTGGTGCCAGTACGACGATTGCCGAATACATGCTGCCAAGGCTGTTGGGTGCTTTCAAAAAGAACCACCCCGATGTAAGCCTGCGATTACAGGTTGGTAATACTGATGCCATTGTATCAATGGTCGAAAACAACATGCTCGACTTAGGTATCGTTGAAGCCCCTGTTTACAATAAAAACCTCGAAGTTAAGGCTTGCCGTCTCGATGAAATGGTGGTCATAGCTCCTCCCGATCATCCTCTAGCAAAATTCAAAACCATTCGTCCCGAACAGTTAACGCAGTACCCTTTTATTCTGCGCGAAGAAGGTTCTGGCTCTCGCTCTGTTATCGACGAGTACATGAAAAATGCAGGCATGAACTTTATCGACTTTAATATTGTCATGGAACTGGGCAGCCCTGAATCGATTAAAATGGCAGTCGAAAGTGGTGTTGGTGTTGCCATTACGTCTCGCACTACGCTCGGAAAAGAATTAAAGCTAGACAGTCTTGTTGCCTTATCGTTAAATCCGCCGCTCATGCGTCCTTTCTCGCACGTTCGTCAACGTCACAAGTTCCGTCATCGCGCGGTTGGTGAGTTATTAGAATTTGCAGAAGAATATTGCAAAGAACAATCTCGATTAGAAGGTTTTATTATTCCTGATGATCAGAAAGACGCCACTTAATCTTTATTCTAACTATCTTGTCCGTCCACCAGTCTTCTGGCATATTTGCCCAACCCAATAGCTTATTGGTTTGGGCATCGTAAACAACAGGCCACATTTCTTTTTGCCATGCAGGAAGGCGTTGCGTCTGTAGCCATTTTTTAAGTGTCATCGTTCCCTGAGTCGTTTTAATCGTCTCGCCACCCTGTCTTGATTTAATGGTTAATCCGCGATGGGTTAATGCGTTATTCCCTACCAAACTGGCTAATTTACCCCAAGCCCGCTGCTCTATGCCGCTGAATTGCCAATTCACAATGACATTGGGGACAAGCAGCGCCATTTCTGGCAAAAAATAGCCCTTAGCACCATCAATCAACAAACACCAACCCTGATAGCAAAAACGGGGATGTGCGTCATCTCGCCCAACATGATAAAACTGCTGCTCAACTTGTTGCCACTGAGCAACCGACAAACTCACACCAGCCTGACTCTGCCACACTGTCATCAACGCATTCTTAGCGCGCAACCAAGGCATCGCACGCCACATAAAAACATCCCAAGAAAAATCGTTCAACCGACATTTCAGCCAATCTTCTTGCCCAACCAGTTGTAACAATACAGAGGCTTCTTGTGCATGTTGTGCCGCCATTGCTAATTGCGACTCGCTCTGCTGAGCGAGTGACGTCATCATGGGCAACACCTCGTGTCTAACCCTATTACGCAAGGCAAAGCCATCGTTATTTGTTGGATCTTCAATCCACGACAAGCCTTCTTTATTTGCATAGTCTTGCATCTGTCGATAAGAAACAGATAATAAAGGGCGAACCAAACTGCGCCCCGCATCTCGGTTTTGCCACGACTTAATACCGCCCAATCCAGCAACACCTGCGCCGCGTAAGGCACGCAATAAAAAGGTTTCTGCCTGATCGCGCTGATGATGAGCCGTTAACAACACACCATCCAGCGCAACTTGCTGCCAGAGCGCAGCATAACGAGCTTCTCGCGCCCTATCTTCTAAACCGCGACGCTTTGTATCCGCAACCTGAACACGAACGCCATAGAAAGGAATCGAGCGAGCTTGCGCTTGCGCCTGACAATGAACCAACCAATCATCTGCAATCGCTTGCAATCCATGATGGATATGCACAGCGATAAGATTCGCCTTCTGCTTAGCCAATTCATGTAAGAGTACAGTCGAATCCATACCACCACTAAATGCCAGCACCAAAGATCGCGAACCAGTTTGTGTCAGTAAAAACGAAACAGCCTGCGCAATCGGGCAGGCTGTTTGAGGTGTATTGATCGGCAACAACATCGTATTAAGCGGCAGTTGTAAAATGCCCATATTTCATATAACGGTCGTAACGACGTTTGACTAAATCATCAACAGGCATCGCCTGAAAGTGCTTCAGTTGCGCTAACAACTTTTGCTTTAAGTTTTCAGCAGCCTGTTCAGGATGGCGATGCGCTGCACCCAAAGGTTCACCAACAATTTCATCAACCAACCCTAACTCCATTAAACGCTGTGCCGTCATGCCCAACGCCTTAGCAGCCTCCGATGCCTTATCCGCACTCTTCCACAAAATTGAGGCACAGCCCTCAGGAGAAATAACAGAATAAACACTGTATTGCATCATCATCGTAACATCGCCCACACCAATGGCAAGCGCCCCACCAGAACCACCTTCACCAATGACAGTACACAACACAGGCACCTTTAATTCTGCCATTTCGATCAGGTTGCGCGCAATCGCTTCACTCTGACCACGCTCTTCGGCATTAATCCCAGGATAAGCCCCAGGCGTATCAATAAAGGTTAAAATCGGCAAGCCAAAACGCTCCGCCATTTTCATTAAACGTAAGGCTTTACGATAACCTTCAGGTTTTGGCATACCAAAGTTGCGACGAATTTTCTCATTCGTGTCGCGCCCCTTTTCGTGCCCAATAATCATCACAGAAATGCCATCGATACGCGCCAAACCGCCAACAATGGCTTCATCATCAGCAAACGCACGATCACCATGTAACTCATGGAACTCATCGCACATATTACGAACATAATCTAATGTATAAGGACGCTGTGGATGGCGTGACAACTGCACCACTTGCCAGTCGGTCAACTTGCCAAAAATCTGTTGTGTTAACTGACGACTCTTATCGCGAAGTTGATGAATTTCTTCATTTAAATCAAGACCACTATCAGAAACACTATGACGTAAATCATCAATTTTTGCTTCTAATTCTGCAATGGGTTGTTCAAAATCTAAAAAATTTAAGTTCATGCTGTCAACGCCCTAGTAATAACTCCGTACATTTTATCAGATTCTATTTTATTATGCTTGCGACAACGCGCTGTTTATACGGGCATGCGCACGTAATAAAGCCTGATGACGTGCTGAATAACGCTCTGGCGCGATAAGCTCCATATCCCAAATAAATGTTTCACCATCCAACCACTGCACCAACTGAGACCAGCGCTCTTCGCCAAATAAAATGGGCAAAGCCTCACCTTTCGATTCTAACTGCTCATCTATTAACAAAGGCAATGCCATCTCTAAGGCGTGGTATTCTGGCGTATCACGACCAATGGCGAAGACTTCGCCTAATGCTTGCAAAGCAGCACTAAAGTCGCCTAAATAGAGTAATGCTCCCAGTTTCAACTCAGCGATGGTTAACCAAGCCCAAGGCGTACCGACATCGGGTAACAAGCCAATTAAGCTAGCAACACGAGTATGCGCAGGATAAGCCTCTTGCTCGAGTAGCGCGAGTAGCTTTTCAAACGTGCTGTCTTTATTCCAATCAATCGCATTTAATGCCTGTTTGAGCGGCAAGCCACGATTGGCATTACCATCTAATAAATCTTGCATCGGATAAATTTCGGACATCCCGGGCACGACCAAACGCACCACCGCCAAACCAAGTTTTTGATGGTGTTGCCAATACAGCGTAAAGCCAGCGTCGCTAACAATTTGCGTCAACCGTTGCCATTGCGCGTCAATGTCGCCCGAAAAATCCCACGCCACCGCCTCAAAATCGGCTTGCTGACCAAAGAAGCCTAAATGCCATCGCCCGCTGGCATCAATAAAATGCGCTTCTCGGTTTTCATCGCTGGCAACAAAGTCTTGGTCGATACTGGGGTATTCAAAGCCATCGCGACTGCTTAAATCACGCCCTTGCAAGGATTCTGTTAGCGTGCGCTCAATCGCTACTTCAAAAATCGGATGTGCGCCAAAAGAAACAAACGAGCGACCATCAAGCTCATCGTGTAAAATGATCGCAACAACTGGATACTTGCCACCCAAAGAAGCATCACGGATATCTAAACGAATGCCCTGAACCGCTAAGGCATTAGCCGCTTCGGTAATACTCGGCATGCTTTCCCATACTGATTTTGGCATAGCGGGCAAACACCAAGCATTGTGCAAAATTTGCACACGCACCCAACGCTCAAAAACCTCCGATAAGGCTTGCACGCCCGCCTCTGCCAAAGTATTGCCTGCTGCCAAACCATTACTGGCATAAAGACTATTGAGCAAATTAATCGGGAAATAAATGGCTTCATTACTTCCCACCGCCATCATTGGCATAGCGGTAATGCTTGTATCCGCATCTTGTAACGCAATCAAGTGTTCTGGCGCAATCTCATCATCGACATCGTAAATAGCCCATAAGGACGCACTAAGCACATCTTGTTTGTTAAACTGAGCGACATCAATCCGCTTCTCTTGTGGGTGCATCAGAAAACCAGATGGCCTTTGCCCCAAAGTGTAATCGGCAAAAAGATAATGTGTGCCTAAGCGTTCGATGAACTCACCCATCGCACTCGCTTGCGCGGCTTTGGCGCTAATGCCTTTACCATTAGCAAATAAGGCAGGACAATCACTGTCTTTAACGTGCACCGAATGAATATAGGGCGCAGGATTTAACCATGCTGAAAACACTAAACTGAAGTCATGGCTAGCTAAATGTTGCGTCATACGCTCAAGGCTAGACTCTAGGTAATCGGCTTTACCCGTCAGATAAGTTTTTTCGAGCATGGCACCCCCTTTTTATTAATTTGGTTATGACTTATGATTGATGTGCATCAAATCATAACAGAAGAGAATCTCTAAAAACGGCACTTTGTTTGTTTTTAGATTTATCAGGTTTATTTTTCTACTGGTGGAAGGGGTTTAATCAAAGTCTTACACGCTTTTTCAGTGCATCCCTTCCCCCAGACCCCCAACCCTCTAGGGTTTTTAGAAAGGTTCATAACATTAGGCTACAAATACAAAAAGGAACGCATCATGAAAACATCACGCATTTTATCTCTGTGTACTTTTATTGGCGCAACAAGCTTAGCGTTAACCGCTCAGGCCGACATGATTAGTGAAGGCAAAGCCCTGCACGATAAAAACTGTATGGGATGCCATCAGGCTGAAATTTACAAGCGCGATAATCGCAAGGTCAAAACACTGGCTTACTTAGGAACATCGGTAGAAAACTGCAATACGCAGTTAGGCACAGGCTGGTTCCCCGAAGACGTACAGGCAGTTACCAAATACCTCAACGCGACTTACTATAAGTTGAAGTAGAAGGTGTTACTAAAAACTGCGGATACGTGGTTTTTAGCCTTTTCCCATCAAGGCAGATAAGGTGCTACTCGCTCCACTCGCCGATATTTGCATGATTTTCACTCCTTATTTTGAATCAAGACACTGGAGCGGCTACACTATTTCGTACAAGGGTTGGTAAACTACGCCCAGCAAGCAACACCGACCTATCGTAAAGTGTTTCAGGTGAGATGTCGATATTGCCAGCCCAGACTACTGTTCCGCAATCCACATGAGCCGTCATAAAGCGGTTTGGTTCTGTGAGTTGGTTAAACGGCTTTTTGTGTAAGTACACCGTCATATCAAAAACCCTTACTTCATGATTAGCAAAGGTTAGCTCAAGCTGGTAGTTCGGCAAGGGAACAACGCGAACGACATCGATTAGTTCAGTGTTCATGACAAAGTCTCCACTATTACTGTAATGGTGCGATCTTATACGGTTCCTCGCCCTCATTGACCAATTGCCAAATAGAAATTGTGGGCATATTAATTTAACTCCTAGCTACTAGCTATTGGGGTAGTACCCCTTTTATTGAATTCATTCTAGGCTTCTTCAATCGAATTATCTAGGTGTGGGTGTCAGTAATTATGAAAAACCCAGCTAACAAAAGCAATGACTGTTGCCATTGCGACCAGCATAGCGACGCGTTGCAGATAGTCCATCGGACTTATTGCTAATCACTGAACGCTACTGCTTAATGGTCGTTTCTTTGCTGCCAAACTCCTGCAAAAACAAGTAAGGAAACTCCGCTGAACCAAACGTCTATTCGGCTAACTGGGTTATGGCTTCTTCAATTTCAACGGCGTTCATGGCTTATTCATTCTAATTTGGTGCTAATAATGCTGTGATTGTAGTGGTTTTGGGGTTATATGAAAATCAAAAGCCCCAACAGGTGGGGCTTCGTAAGACACATCATGGAATGACAACTTTCATTGCCTTCTGGATCCCCGCCTACGCGGGGATGACAAAAAGTTTTGTTTTAGAGGCGCTTAAAATCAATCAATATAATCGTCATCATTGTCGCGCCATGTCTTACGCTGTGGTGGCTTAGTTGTACCGCGCACCAGCTTGGTTCTGTCTGGTGTTTTGGCTTGTCCGCCACGCACATCAAATGTTGCGCGATTGCTATTGGCTGCCGCAGGACGCGAACCACCGCGACCACCATCTCGGCTTGGCGCAGTACGACTGATACCACGAGCATTCACATCACCTCTTGGTGCATCACCACGACGTGGATTAGCAGCACGATCTGACAAGTCGGTACGCTCAGGTGCTTCTTTTTCGAAACGTGATGACGACTTGTGCGGCGCAAAACCAATGCGACCGTTGCTATTAAATGGACGCTTAGCGCGTTGCTGTTCAACCAAAGGCAAGGCAGGCAATTCTACCGCGGCCAATAAATCGTTAATCTGATCACGCGTTGCTAATTGTGCATGACCTAAGCGCAAGGTTTTCGGTAAAGAAATACCCGCAAACGCGGTACGCTTGAGACGACTCACGCGCACGCCTTGGCTTTCCCATAAGCGACGCACTTCACGGTTGCGCCCTTCAAGCAAGGTCACCTTGTACCAACGGTTGATACTGTCGGTTGGTTCAAACGATTTAAGCGGTTCGAGTTTATCGAAGTTTGCCATACCATCATCAAGTGGCACGCCTTTAACCAATTTATCGCAAATTTCTTTAGACACTTCACCAAATACTCGCACCAAATACTCACGTTCAATTTCACGAGATGGATGCATTAAGCGATTCGCCAACTCACCATTATTGGTCAACAACAACAACCCAGTGGTGTTAATATCCAAACGACCAATCGCAATCCAACGCCCCGAATCTGGCTTAGGCAATTTTTCAAAAATCGTTTCACGTCCTTTTTCGTCCGAACGCGTCACCAATTCATCTTCACGCTTGTTGTACAACAATACCTGAGTGACAGGTTGCAATAACTCTTCCGCTTTAATTAAACGTCCGCGAATTTGGATTTGATCTGTCTCGCTAACGCGTTCACCCAAGGTCGCAACGTGACCGTTTAGACGAACAAGACCTGCACTAATCCAACCTTCAATTTCGCGACGCGACCCCATACCCGCACGGGCTAATACTTTTTGTAATTTTTCGTTCATGTTATTTTTATTCCTTA
>CAZSGH010000013.1:0-11489 GCA_964606405.1 uncultured Francisella sp. | reverse complement strand
CCCGCACGGGCTAATACTTTTTGTAATTTTTCGTTCATGTTATTTTTATTCCTTAATTCTAAAAACGCGCAAAGCACAATTTAATTAGATATTTTATTTACCATGGTAATTTACCAGCACCCTGACGCACCACTTCTGGCGACCCTGATGTTAAATCGACAACAGTGGTCGGTTCGTGTCCAATCCATCCCGCATCAATCACGCCATCAATACGAGCGCCAATCGCTTCCAATACGCTATCCGCATCCGTTAAAGGAAACTCATCGCCTGGCAAGATTAAACTCACACTGAGCAACGGACCATTAATTTCGGTCAATAATGCCTGCACCACCGCATAGTCAGGTACACGTAAGCCAATATCACTTCGCTTCGGATGCCATAAGCGTTTTGGTACATCTTTGGTTGCAGGCAAAATAATGGTAAACGCACCAGGGGTGAGCGCTTTCACCATGCGAAAAACATTATTATCAATTTGAGCGTACTGACTTAAATGCGATAAATCTTTACAAACCAATGTAAAGTGATGTGTTTCTGGCAATTGACGAATCGCACGAATGCGATCTAATGCCTCTTTATTATCAAGACAACAACCCAACGCATATCCCGAATCAGTCGGATAAGCAACCACGCCACCATTACGAATAGATGCGCCCGCCTGAGCAAGTAAACGCTGCTGCGGATTATCAGGATGAACTGTCCAGCGATGTGTCATCGTAATATCACTTCCTTAAGGGGAATCGCTAAAAAATTCGCTTTCGCTCATTTTTAGCGTCCCTAGTTTATCTTTTAGTTGGTGGAAGGGATTTATTTAAGTAGTTAAATGCACCTAAAACACAACCCTTCCCCCAAGCCCCCAACCTTATAGGTTTTTGCATGTGCTCTTAAGGTTTAATTTAGGCTATTATAGCAGTACACGATAGGGATTCTTGACATCTTAAACATTTAGCGCAAAAACAGGAAAAAGAACGTCATGTCAAACGAACTCAACCAACCGATTGCAGCCTTTAGGCTTGCTGCTTACCCGACAGGCGAACTGAGCAATGCTGATTTGCTCGGTAAATGGTGTGCGCTCTATTTTTATCCAAAAGACAACACGCCAGGCTGCACACAAGAAAGTGTCGAATTTCAAGCCAATATCGAAGCCTTTCAGACACTCAACACAACAATTGTTGGTGTATCGCGCGATAGCATTAAATCGCACAACAACTTTGCGACAAAATTTGAATTAACCTTCCCACTCATCAGCGATGCTGAAGAAATATTGTGTCAACAGTTCGATGTGTTAAAAGAAAAAATGAATTATGGTAAAAAGTATATTGGTATCGAACGCAGTACCTTCTTAATTGACCCACAAGGTGTACTGCGTGCCCAATGGCGTAAGGTAAGTGTTAAAGGACATGTCGAAGACGTATTGACGACATTATCAGAACTGAATCAAGCTTAAGAACAGGATACGCATCATGATTAGCACACGACAACATATTAGCGGAAAACGTTTATTCGTCTTAGATACCAATGTATTAATGCACGACCCTATGGCATTAATGGCGTTTGACGAGCACGACTTATTTATTCCTATGGTGGTACTCGAAGAACTCGATGCTAACAAAAAGGGCGTTTCAGAAATCTCTCGCAATGTACGCGAAACCAATCGATTGCTCGACACCCTTATTGGCGATGCCACCGCGGCCGAAATTGAGCAGGGCTTGCCTTTAGAACGCATCGTTAATGCGGGATTGGTTAACAGCAAACCCATGGGCAAGGGACGCAAGGGACAGCTTGGTAAACTCTATTTTGAAACGCGTCCCTTACAATACAATACGATTAATGATATTTTTCCGACTCAAAAAGCCGATAACACCATCTTAAAATGTGGTTTAGCACTCATGAAGCTAGACCCAAATACGCAAATTACCCTAGTCACCAAAGACATTAACATGCGTATTAAGGCATCAGCTGTTGGCTTGCATGCCGAAGACTATTTTAATGACAGCGTACTCGAAGATGCAGATCTACTTTATACGGGTATGCGCGAATTGCCGGCTGATTACTTTGAAAATGGTGGTGCTGACCTCGCTTCTTGGCAAGAAGGTGCTTACACCTATTATCGCGTCGAAACACCAGAAGAAGACCCTTGGGTGGTTAACGAATGCTTGTATGTTCCCGACGAAGCGGGATTTTCTGCCATTGTTGCGCGTCAAGATGGCAACAGCAGCGTATTACGTTATCCGCGCGACTATCGCAGCCCCCATCATGGCGTATGGGGCATGAATGCGCGCAACCGTGAGCAAAATTTTGCACTCAACTTTTTAATGGATCCAGAAATTGATTTAGTTACCTTGCTCGGACCTGCTGGCACAGGTAAAACCTTGCTTGCCCTAGCAGCGGGATTAGCACAAACCCTAGACGATAAGCGTTATGGCGAAATCATTATGACGCGTGCCACTATCCCGATTGGTGAAGACATCGGCTTTTTACCTGGAACGGAAGAAGAAAAAATGGCACCGTGGATGGGAGCATTAATGGACAACCTTGAAGTGTTAACACAACAGGACAAAAATGCTGCTAAGTGGCAAACCGCTAGCACCCAAGAAATCATTCAACAACGCATTAAAATTAAGTCGATGAATTTTATGCGAGGTCGTACCTTCATGAATAAATACATTATTATTGATGAAGCGCAAAATCTTACTTCGAAACAAATGAAAACACTCATTACCCGTGTTGGCCCTGGCACCAAATTGGTTTGTATTGGTAACATTGCCCAAATCGATTCACCTTATTTAACCGAAACGACTTCTGGTCTAACCTACGTAGTCGATCATTTTAAAGGTTGGGAACATAGCGCACACATTACGCTCACGCGTGGTGAACGCTCACGCTTAGCGGACTATGCACAAAAAGTGATGTAAGGCACTTCTAAAAAACCCACTTCGTGGAACTTTTAGCGTACCTAAGTTATTTTTCCTCTGGTGGAAGGAATTAAATCAAGTGGTTACAGGCAATATTAGTACATCCCTTCCCCCAGACCCCCAACCCCTTTAGGTTATTAGAGGCTCCCTGTAATATGCTCAATCCAATGGCAATTAACTCGATTGGTGTCTATCAGCAGCTTGTGCAACAGGCTGCGTACAATATTCCGACGTTATTGCCCAGAATCCAACAAACCGCAGCAAGCGAAGCGATTCATCATGTCGATGAGCAACCTGTTGATCGCGACCCGCGCCAACAAACCGAACTTCACACGCTTGTCGATTACACCCCTTGGCTCAAGCATCTTTATCAACACTGGCAAACTCACCTGCAGCAATCGTTGGGTAAGCATCCCCACCCCAAACCGACCGATGATATGCATTGGCATCCTGCCTCGAGCGCAAAACTACTGAACGATGTTGCCTTGGCTTACACTGGCTGGCTGTGGCATCAAGAACACAAACCCCTGCCAGAAAGCATCGAGCAAATTACCTTGCTGTGGCGCGACGCATGGGGTTTGTTTGCTGACGAACTCAAACAAAGCAAAGCGGATAATAACGTCATTGCTGCACTGAACAACACTGCCAACCAATTTCACCAATTATGGATAGAGTCCTGCTTGCATTTAGCTTACTTACAGCAGACCCTACCATCCAACAGTTCCGATTAAGGATAGACTCATGCCAGAGACAAAAGTCAGTACAACACAAGCACATAACCCCCTACACGGTATTACGCTCGAAATGATGGTAACCGAACTTGAAGCTTATTTTGGCTGGGAAGAGCTCGCCTATCGCATTCCCGTTCGTTGTTTTGCGCTCGACCCCAGTATAAAGTCGAGTCTGAAGTTTCTGCGCCGCACCCCTTGGGCACGAGAAAAGGTCGAAGGACTTTATGGCTTTATGCTGCGAGAGCAAAAAAGATCGCACTAAATAGTACGCAAATAAATAGCTCACTATAACGATGAAATAATACGCAACGTGTTATAATTATAGCAGCATCTCATATCTCCACCATTGAGGGGCTTTAAGATATCCTATTGATGAAAATAGGCATGAATAACATTTGGTAAGTTAAGTATGCGTTTAACGTAAAGATCGATAGCCGCTCGATTGAAAAGCAATACTCAGCGCATGGAATAAAGATGATTAGTAAACTAAGCTATTTTTTACTTGGTAGTCTGCGAAGAAGACTCATACTTGGTATGTCGCTGATCACAACATGTGTCATTACCTTATTTATTTGGCAAGTTACACAACGCCATCAAGTTGACATGCTTAAATCAAGTACTGATCGAGCTGTTGCGCTATCTCAAAGCATATCGCTATCATCGGCAACATGGTTGGCTGCACGAGACTACAGTGGACTACAAGAAATCATTCAAGGGCTCAATGCTTATCCCGATTTAGACTACGCTATTGTCTTGGATAAAAATGGGCAAGTTGTCGCGCATAGTGACACAAAACGCTTAGGACTTTATTTACAAGACATCCCCCAAACGATAGCACTGACCCTAACACAATCTAGCAGCTTATCTCTTGATGTACTCAATCCAATTATGCTCGGCGGCTCTCATCTTGGCTGGACGCGTGTTGGTATTAGCAATCAAACACTGGTGACGGATATCAGTAGAACCCAAAAAGAAGGCTTCATTTATACACTCATCGCCATCATTCTTAGCTTAATTTTTGCTGCACTGACGGGACGTTATTTAATGCATCGCCTGTATAGTATTCAAGAAGTAACGAATGCCGTACAATCAGGACAAGCCTCTGCTAGAGTCAATATTCAAGGTAACGATGAAACAGCCATACTAGCAAGACAGATTAATCAAATGCTAGATGGTTTAACTGCTCGCGAGGCTAAAATTCATCAACTCGCCTTTTATGATTCTCTCACTGGCTTACCTAACAGAGCATCACTATTAGAAAAACTTGAAAATGCACTAACCTATTGCCATCAAAACAACACGAGTGGCGCCATTTTATTTTTAGACCTAGATTACTTCAAAACGCTAAATGACACATTAGGGCATGATGTTGGCGATATCTTACTACAACAGGTCAGCGAAAGACTAAAAACATGTATTATTAATCAAGTTATTGCAGCCAGACTAGGCGGAGATGAGTTTGTTGTATTAATTGAAGGACTCAGTCAAGATATTAGTGAAGCAAAAAGCCAAACAGCGCTAATTGTCAACAAAGTATTTCAACGATTAAGTCAGCCTTATCAACTTGGTAGTCATGAATATAACAGCACATCCAGCATTGGCATCGCTTTATTTAATGGACAAACACAATCACGAGAAGAAGTGCTAAAACAAGCAGATATTGCCATGTATCAGGCCAAAAAAGAAGGTCGCCATAACTACCGCTTCTTTGACCAACACATGCAAGATGACTTAACGGCTCGCGCTCAACTTGAGCAAGAGCTCAGTAAAGCCATAGAAAGACAACAACTCGAACTACACTATCAAATGCAAGTTGATGAACACAGCAAGGCCATTGGAGCAGAAGTATTAATTCGTTGGCATCATCCCAAACAGGGCATGATTCCACCCATTCAATTTATTCCATTAGCAGAAGAAACAGGACTCATTATTGATATCGGTTACTGGGTATTACAAACGGCCTGTGAACAGATTAAACAATGGCAGCTTGATGCAAAAACAAAAGACTTGAGTTTGGCAATTAATGTCAGCGCAAAACAATTCCTTCAGGTCAATTTTGTTTCGCAGGTCGAAAAAATGATCGAGGCAACAAAAATCAATCCCAACCTACTCAAACTTGAACTCACTGAAAGCATCTTTTTAGACAAGCTAGACGAAATTATCTCTACCATGAACGCACTTAAAAAAATTGGTGTGCGCTTTTCTTTGGACGACTTTGGAACAGGCTACTCATCGTTGCAATACCTAAAGCAGCTACCGCTATATCAGTTAAAAATTGATCAATCTTTTGTCCGAGATATTACTTCCGATGTCAGTGATAAAGTGATTGTTCGCACCATCATTGCTATGGCAAAAGCACTAAATCTTAATGTCATTGCTGAAGGGGTCGAAACAGAAGAACAACGTCAACTCCTATTACGGAATGATTGCCACACCTATCAAGGCTATTTATTTAGTAAACCCGTGCCGTTAGCTCAGTTTGAAGCATTGCTGTAATCAGCAACAATAGCTTTTAATAATCAAGGGAATTCTAATTACCCGTCATTCCTGCGAAAGTGGGAATCTATCTTCTTGATTTTATGGATCCCCGCCTACGCGGGGATGACGAGAAGGTGGTTTTTAAGCCCTTTAATACAGAGAATCTCTAGCTGCTTTGCGACCACATCGGCAACACAATATACGCTGGCTCTTCGTAAGGATGCGCCTGTTTTAATGCCGCAATAACGGCATCTATCTTATCCCCCTCGCAAACCGTTTCGACCTTAACTTCTTCTACGGTTTCAACGTGCCCAAGTATGCCAATAAAAGGCTTAGCTCCCGCCAAAGGACGAAACTGCCCCACCCCTAATGTTTGCCAACAAGCGCAATCATAATTACCCAATCGCCCAGCCCCTGCTGCAAAAATTGCCTGTTTAACCATTTCTGCTTGTTCAACAGGAACATAAAAGGAAAGGTGAAATAACTGCATAAAACCATCCAAACACGATAAAATAAGAAACACTTCATATTACATTTTTGGACACGCCCATGAAAACTATTTTCCCGCTTTTTTTAGGTATGTTAGCCATGATTGGCTTAGGCGTTTGGATGCACACCACAGTACTCGCTAACATCGTTGGTTTGGCATCAATTACAGGTCTATTAATTTTTTACTTTAAGCAAAGCGAACCCTTACCAGAACAAGGCGAAACACCGATTGATCAACAGATCAATGCATTAAGCCCAGAACAGAAAAAACAGTGGTATAGCCTATTCATTATTGGATTAATTTTTAGTTTCATTTTTGGTACATTCTGGAACGATAGCATGGGTGGCATGTAACAACATGAATACCATTAAACAAGATGGCAGTGTAATAGGTTTTGAAGATGTTCGGTTCAGATAGAAATACCCTGCGTAAGTTTTACCAAGAAAGTTGGCAAAAAGCCCAGAAGGGCTTGCCCGTAACCACATTAGAACAGCAGTTGGTTAGGGTTATCAGTGAACACCCAGAATACCATAAAGCGATTTTGGACGATGATGCCACACAAAAAGATTGGGCGGTCGAATCAGGCGACACCAATCCTTTTTTGCATTTAGGTATGCACCTTGCCTTGCGCGAACAAATTTCGACCGACAGACCTGCAGGCATTGCTCGTTGCTATCACGAGCTGTGTATCTCAACGCAAGAGCCACTCGAAGCGGAACACCGCATGATGGACTGCTTGGGAGAGGCAATTTGGAAAGCGCAACGCAATCAAACCATGCCTGACGAAGCGCAATATTTAGCCTGTTTGCAGGCTTTGCTGCTAAAATAAAGACACTCAATTTAATATTAAGGTAAGCACGATGACGCAAGAATCTAAGATTATTTATACCCTCACTGACGAAGCCCCTGCACTAGCAACTTTCTCATTATTGCCCATCGTGCAAGCCTTTAGCATAGCCGCACACATTCGTGTCGAAACACGCGATATTTCTCTTGCTGCGCGCATTTTGGCTAACTTTAGCGATTATTTAACCCCAGAACAACAACAAGCCGATGCGCTAGCCGAATTAGGTGAACTCTGTACACAAGCCGAAGCCAATATCATTAAACTGCCGAATATCAGTGCCTCTATACCGCAATTAGTCGCTGCGATTAGCGAGCTTCAAATGCAAGGTTATGCCATTCCTAACTATCCTGCAACAGCACAAAACGATACCGAAAAAGAGATTAAAGCCCGATATGCTAAAGTGTTAGGCAGCGCGGTTAATCCTGTCTTGCGTGAAGGCAACTCTGATCGTCGTGTAGCAGCCCCTGTTAAAGCCTACGCGCAAAAACACCCTCACAGCATGGGAGAATGGTCTAACAACTCAAAAACAGTTGTTGCTAGCATGAGTGCTGGTGACTTTTATGGCAGTGAGCAATCTGTTGTTGTTCCGAGTGCAACCGATGTGCGCATTGAGCATGTGGATACAACAGGTGCCGTGACGCTGTTAAAAGCCAGCACCCCGCTAAAAGTAGGCGAGACGATTGATGCCTCAGTGTTGAGCGTTGCTGCATTACGCGACTTTTATCAAACACAAATCGATGCTGCCAAAGCAGAAGGTGTGTTATTGTCGCTGCATCTAAAAGCTACGATGATGAAAGTGTCCGACCCCATTATGTTTGGTCATGCGGTATCGGTTTATTATAAAGATGTACTTGCCAAACACAACGAAACCTTCACTGCGCTCGGCATTAATGTCAATAATGGCTTTGGTGATGTCATCGCTAAAATTGCCAGCTTGCCCGAAGCTGAACGCGCTGCCATCGAAGCCGACATTCAAGCGGTTTATGCACAACAAGCGGCACTGGCGATGGTTGATTCTGATAAAGGTATTACCAACCTACACGTCCCCAGTAATGTGATTGTCGATGCTTCTATGCCTGCTGCCATTCGCAGCTCGGGTAAAATGTGGGATGCACAAGGCAACCTACAAGACAGCATTATGATGATTCCTGATCGCTGTTATGCGGGCATTTATCAAGAAACAATCGCGTTCTGTAAAGAGCATGGTGCTTTTGACCCAACAACCATGGGAACCGTTCCTAACGTCGGTCTAATGGCACAAGCTGCCGAAGAATATGGCTCGCATAACAAAACCTTCGAGATGACGACTGCGGGTACGGTACGTGTCGTTGACAGCAATACGGGTGCGACCTTAATGGAACACAGCGTTGAAGCGGGTGATATTTGGCGCATGTGTCAGACCAAAGACATCGCAGTGCAAGACTGGGTTAAATTAGCCGTCACACGAGCCAAGATTACGGGTACGCCAGCGATTTTCTGGCTCGATCCACAACGTGCTCACGATAACAACCTCATTGCTAAAGTAAATACCTATTTAGCACAGCACGACACCACAGGGTTAGACATCAGCATTGATAGCCCAGAAGGCGCGATTCGCACCACCCTTGCACGCGCCAAAGCAGGTCAAGATACGATTTCTGTTACGGGTAACGTCTTGCGTGATTATTTAACTGATCTGTTCCCCATTTTAGAATTGGGTACCAGTGCCAAAATGCTATCGATTGTGCCGCTTTTAGCGGGTGGTGGCTTGTTCGAAACAGGTGCTGGTGGTTCGGCCCCCAAGCACGTACAACAGTTTGTTGAAGAAGGCTTCTTGCGTTGGGATTCATTGGGTGAGTTTTTAGCCTTAGCGGTATCCATTGAAGACTTGGCATATAAAACTCAAAATGGCGAAGCGCAAGTATTGGCTGATGCCCTTAACGCTGCCATTGGTGTGTTTTTAGATAAAGACAAATCACCTGGTCGAAAACTGGGACAATTAGACAACCGTGGTAGCCATTTTTACCTCGCGCTTTATTGGGCGCAAGCTTTGGCAGAACAAAACAAAGATGCTGAGCTACGAGCTCGTTTTGTGCCCGTTGCTGCGCAACTAGCAGCGCAAGAAGCAACCATTGTTGCTGAACTCGCGGCAGCGCAAGGCAAAGCGGTCGATATGGGCGGTTACTATCACCCCGACTTTACAAAAACTGAAGCCGCGATGCGCCCGAGTGCAACATTTAATGCCATTATCGAATCCTTAACCTAAAAAGCAGGAGTTTATTGTTATGAAAGGCATGGTCTTTACCGCATTTTTAGAAATGGTCGAAGATAAATTTTCGGCTGATATGGTTGATGATATTATTGATGATGCCAATTTACCTTCGGGTGGTGCTTACACTGCAGTCGGCAGCTACGACCATACCGAAATGATTAGTATGGTTCTGGCTCTTTCAAAACGAACGGGAATTCCTGCTGGTGACTTAGTTGAAATATTTGGTGAAAACATGTTTTCCTTGTTTTATGCAGGCTATCCAAACTTCTTTGCTGGCGTACCAAGCGCCTTTAGCTTTTTAATGAGCGTTGATAAAGTGATTCACGTCGAGGTACTTAAACTTTACCCTGATGCACGCCTACCCAAATTTGATTGTGAGCTGAATGGCGACACACTCACCATGATTTACCGTTCGCCTCGATGCTTTTCCGACTTAGCACTAGGCTTGATTAAAGGATGCGGTAAGCACTTTGGCGAAAACCTACATATCGAACGAGAAAATTTAGATGCAGAAAGCACTAAGTTTACTATTACGAAGCATTAAGCAAAGACTCTGACATGTCTAACGAAACGCAACCGACAACCACTTCAGCAACTGAACTTAAGTTTCAGAGACGCGTTGAGCGTGAGCGTATCGCACGTAAAAAAGCCGAAAAACTACTCGAAGAAAAAAGCCTTGCCCTTTTTAATACCAATCAAGAGCTTCGTAATCTTGCCGATAATTTAGAGCAAATTATTACGCAAAGAACAGAAGAACTTGCACTGGCACTACGCGAAGCACAAAGTGCAACCGAAGCAAAGAGCAATTTTTTAGCAACCATGAGCCATGAAATTCGAACACCGATGAATGGCGTTCTTGGCATGACAAATTTGTTGCTTGATAGTGACCTTAAAGACGAACAGCGGCGTTACGCGCAAATTCTAAAAAGCAGTAGTCAAACGCTACTAACCATCATCAATGATATTCTCGACTTATCTAAAATCGAAGCTGGTAAAATGGTGCTGGAACAGATTGCATTTAATCCTCGTCATTTAGTCAGCGAGTTAATCGATATTTTTCAAAGTCAGTGTGCAGAAAAAGGCCTAAGCATCAGCGCAGAAATTGATGACTCTGTTTCAGATGCGGTGATTGGAGACCCGACAAGATTAAGGCAAATCTTCTTTAATCTCATATCGAATGCCATCAAATTCACCCATCAAGGCGGCATTCGGATATTGCTCAACAAAACAGAGACAAAAGAGCAGCTTCATGCAACCATTGTAGATACAGGCATTGGCATTGAGCCTCAAGCACAGCAAAAACTTTTTTCGGCATTTAGTCAGGCCGATGCTTCAACAACACGTCAATATGGTGGTACAGGGTTAGGATTAGCCATTTGTGCCAAGCTAACAGAGCTAATGAATGGACGTATCTGGCTTGAAAGTGAAATCAATAAAGGTTCACAGTTTCATGTTATTTTTAGTGCTCCTCTCGCTAAAACAACAGAGAAAACACAGTTAAACACAATCGAGCAAATGACTTCTATCGAATCACTCGTTGGTCTTCGTCTACTATTGGTCGAAGACAATCCCGTAAACAGACTATTAGCAAGCAAATTACTGGAAAAGTTAAGTATCGTTCCCGACATCGCAGTTAACGGTCAAGAAGCGGTTGACAAGGTAAAACAAAATGCTTTCGACATCATCTTAATGGATATGCAAATGCCCATTATGGATGGGTTAACTGCGAGCCTGTAAATCTATTTGTGTAAACGCCCAATAAATTACTGGTAGTTTTTAA
>CAZSGH010000012.1:57332-65110 GCA_964606405.1 uncultured Francisella sp. | reverse complement strand
CTTTTGATGAGATTTTAATCTATGAGCGTTTACACAGTTTAATTTACAGACTCTATGCCGCTGGTATTGATAAGCTTCCTTAATCACTCGCTGCGTCACACGCTTTGTGTAAGCAGATATCCACACAATCAAAGCGATGTATTGGTGTCTTTGCGCGTTAGCGTTTTCCATGATATAGCGGTAGATGTATGCGTTCGTTTTACGATTTTAATATCCAACCGCTTCCCTTAATCGACATAATTAAGTCTTCCCCCACTTTTGAGCGTAAGCGTGCTAATAAGTTTTTAAACGCAGAGTCGCTCACAACTTCGTAACCCCAAATATGTGCCATAATTTTTTCTTTACTTTGCACCGAGTTGGCATTATTCAGGAAAAAAATCAGAAGTTTTCTTTCTTTTTGACCCAGCTCGATGGGTGCGCCCCGATTGGTTAATTCTTCTGTTCTTAAATCAAAGGTTAGGCCGTTAGAAAAGGAATAAACCTTACGAATGTTTTTGCGTCGTTCGATAATATTACAAAACAAGCTGAGTAGTGGGTCTAGTTCGATGGGCTTAACCAAGTAACCATCTACCCCTAAGTTAATGGATTTGAGCAGCGTTTCTTTATCCGATAAGCAGGTAATTAACACGATTGGCACATCGGAAGTCTGTCGAATTTTTTGTGTTAATGATAGCCCATCTAAGGCAGGCATTTTAATGTCGGTGACGATGATATCTGGTGAGGACTTTGTGAGGACTTTAAGTGCGTCTATGCCGCTTGCACAACTGAGAACCTGTGCAAAAAAAATCGACAACATTGCTTCCATTTGTTGGCGAACAATCACTTCATCTTCGATGAGCATAATGGTTAATGTTTTTAGGAGCGCCAGATTATGGTTCATATTGCCTCTGTAGTCAGACTTAATTGAGACATCTTAACAGTTACAAAGTCCCTAAGCAGACCCTTTGACGTAACTTTGCTGTTTGTTTTTGTGTGTGCTGTTATTTTAACTTATTGATATTGATTGTTTTTAATTTAATTTCTTCTGGTTTTAAACCTGTCTTTTATGGGTCTTTTGGGCTGTTAAAATCCATGTAATCAATGTGTGTCTGCTAGGTTGCAGACAACAGCTCAGTTTTGACGAAACCGTAAGTAGGAAAATTACCATGACAGTCGCACAACTCCCTTTACCGCTGGCTTTTATTTTAAGCAATATTCCTGATTATCAGCACCTCGCAGACAGCCTTTCTGCACAAGCAGATGTGCATATTATCGACGCAAATGGCGATGCACTCGCGCAAATGGCAGCGATTGCAGCAAATTATTCTGAATTGAGCGCCATTCATCTCTACTCGCATGGTGCTGCGGGTCAGATCGATTTGGGCGGTGTGACGCTGAATAATACCAATGTGATGCAATACAGCGAGACTTTGGCGCAAATCGGTGCTGCTCTGAGCGAAACAGGCGATATCTTGCTCTATGGTTGTCATGTGGCTGCTGGCGAAGCGGGTGCTGAGCTGATTGGGAAGCTCGCGCAAGTTACTAATGCCGATATTGCCGCTTCGACCGACCTGACAGGGGCTGCTGCGCTTGGTGGGGATTGGGTGCTTGAGGCGACAAGTGGTGTTATTGAGGCGGAAAGTATTGGTGCATATGGCTATGATCATTCGCTTGTTGGTTATACATGGAATATGTCTGCAAGCGCAATAACGCCTTCAGGTAATGGCGGAACACCTTATCAAATTAATACTGAGATTTCAATTGGCTATAATCAGCCTGAGGTTCCTAGCGCTCCAGGTACAATTACTGCAGTATGGTACGACTCTACTGATGGTAGAGAGCTTACTACGCAGACTTGGACCCCAGCCGCCACGGGGGCGCAAACACATAATTTTGCTTATCAGCCAGGTCCAAGTGATATCAGCACGCTTGATGGTGATACTGTTAAGGTTACATTTACAGTAAGTAGTTCTAATTTTTCTCCTGCTACAACAGCAACAAGTGATTATACTTATAGTGCTGCTAACTGGGCGCCACCTAACTCAGCACCTACAGCAGGCAATGGTGGTTCTGTAGATATTGCAGTAGGTAATTCTTTACAATCATCAGATCTTAACAATAGTAATACTGGTTCTTCTGATCCTGATAGCGATACATTAACTTACAGCATAACTTCGGGTGTTACGGCTAGTGCAAATGCTGCATTGAAAGGTCGTATGCAAGTCGGAACAGCATCTTATAGCATAAACGATGGTCATGATCATACCGCTAATGGGCAGGTTGCTGTATATGCCACCTACGCTGATGATCCTATTTCTTGGTCAACGGCTGCCAGCACCTTTAATACGACATGGAACACGAGCGGAAATAACTCGCTCCAACTGAGTGGTGCAACCGATCCCGATGATGGCGTTGCTTATAGTTTAGTTTCTGTTGATGGCGGTTTAGTGCCTTCTTGGATGTCTATCACGTCTGGTGGTCTCATTAGTGCAAACACTGCGCCAGAGCATGCTGGTCATACCTATACGGTAGTAGCGCGTGCTAGTGCGACTGGTTCGGTAGATAAATCGTTTACGATCACGATCGGAAACGCTGCTTCGGTCAACGACATCCCCACAATTTCAAGCAACGGTTCAAAAACGGTTGCCGAAGATCCAACCAATGCGCTCGCCTTTAGCGCAAGCGATTTTCATTTTGCCGATTTAGATAATAGTGCGGGTGGTTCAACGGCTATGGGTGCGGCATTGGCAAGCATTCGTATTGATTCGTTACCAATGTATGGCACATTACTATCAGGTGGCTCGGAAGTCGTTGAGGGCGACGAGATTGCTGTTGAGGATATTAGCACTCTAACCTACACACCAAACGAAAACTACAGCGGAAGTGAGAGCTTTACCTATAGCGTATACGACGGTATCGCTTGGTCAGCGTCACCCGCAACCATGAATATCACGGTAACACCTACCAACGATGCGCCTGTTATTGACAATAGTAATGAAGCTGTTCCGACGCTTACAACACACACCGAAAATGAAACCACTAATGCAGGGAATCTCGTCAGCGATTTGGTGGCTCGTACCAGTGTGGATAATGCGAAAACGGCCGTTTCTGATGTCGATACACTTAATAATAGCGGCGCTGGTAATGCTCCCGAAGCGGTTGGTTTGGGTGTGGCAATTTATGCACTTGCAGACACCTCGCTGACCGGTACTGGTGCATGGGAATATTCAACAAACAATGGCGCTTCTTGGACAGCAATTGGTTCTGTTAGTGCAACGAATGCGTTGCTACTGTCAGCCAGCGATAAAGTTCGTTTTGTGCCCGATACAAACAATGCGGTAGACGCTTACTTCGACTTTTATGCGTGGGACTATGCAACAGGTACGCATGGCACAAAAGTCGATGTTTCTGCGCGTGGCAATGCAACCGCTTTTTCAACGGGTAGCGATAGGGCGAATATCAGCATCACCTCTGTCAATGATGCCCCAACATTAGATTTAGATGCGTCAGCAGGTGGTACTGGATACACAGGAAGCTATATTGTTCGTGGTAACGGTGTCAAAATTGCTGATACAGATTCAAGCATTCTTGATATCGATAAGATGTTTGATCCTGACAGTGAAGGAACAGTAACCCTTCCTGATACCATTGCCAGCGCAACAGTGACAATTTCTGCAGGCGCAATCGACAATGGTTTTGGTGAGATTTTCGAGCAGCTTACCTATCCCAATCCAGAGATGGTTTACGAGAGTTGGTATGCGAATAACATTACTATTAGCGGTAGTGGAACGGACAGCATTACCATTAGCGGTAAAGGTTCATGGTCAGACTACCAAAACATCATCGAAGCGATTACCTACAAAAATACCAACCCCGATGCGATCCCTGGTGATCGTAGCATTACGGTAACCATCACCGATAGTAACCTTACTGCAGCTGGCGATGCCTTAACCGCAACGGCGACAGCAACCATTGCCAATATTTGGGCACCCGTTGTCGATACGAACGGAACTGCTGAGGGGCTGAACTACACCAATACTTTCACCGAAGGCGGCAATGGCGTTCGTATCGTTGCAGCCAGTGCCGAGATTATCGATCAGGACGGTAATTTAAGCCAAGTTGTCGTCAGCATTAGTAACGTTCAAAATGCTGGGTTAGAAACCTTAACCTTCTCTGGTGGAAATGGTGTATGGGGCAGTACAGGCTTAACGGTTTCTGGAAGTGGCACATCTAGTATTACCATTTCTGGCAATATTTCTCCTGCGTCTTATAACCAAGTGCTTCGTTCAATTACCTATAGTAATAGCTCCGAAAACCCAGATACAACAGCTCGCACGATTACCATTGCGGCAACCGATGCCGAGTCGCATACCGGTGTTAGTGAAACAACAGGACATACAACCATTAGCGTTGTTCCTGTAAACGATTTACCAACTTCGGTGGGTGGTAGCGAGTCTATTGCTGAAGATGGCGGTGTTGCTGGTTCGTTAACATTTGGTGCGGCTGATTTCAATTTTGCTGATTTGGATGCTACTGCTGGACACACCAATGATGTTGGCGCCACACTGGCAAGTATCCGAATCGATACGCTAACGGGTCATGGTACGCTCAAACTTGATGGTACTAATGTGACTGTGGGTGATGTGATTGCCGTGGCAAATATTGGCAATCTTACCTATACCCCTAACGAAAATTACAGTGGTAGCGATAGCTTTACCTATTCGCTTAACGACGGTTATGTCGGAAGTGATAATAATGGTTGGTCAACAACCTCTTCAACCATGAGCCTAACGGTTGTCCCCGAAAATGATGCGCCTGTATTGGTCGATACGACAGCAACATTAACAACCATCGATGAAAATGCCACAACAAACAGCGGCAACTTTGTCCATGAGCTGGTGACCTCGTCAAGCCGCACCGATGTTGATGTGCTAACGAATGGCAATGGAGAAGGTTCGGCAACGGGTATGGCGATTTACGCGTTATCGTCAACCGATGCGGATGGTACTGGAAGTGGCACATGGCAATATAGCACCAATAATGGTTCAACATGGACAGCTATTGGTACGGTAACTGAAACGCAAGCATTGCTGCTGTCTGCTACGGATAAAGTTCGTTTCGTTCCAGACACCTACAATGGTTCAAGCGTCAGCTTTAGCTACCACATTTGGGACGAAGCAACAGGAACACATGGCAGCAAAGTAGATGTTTCTACCCGTGGTGGCACAACGGCATTTTCAACTGACAGCGATACCGCAGCATTAACGGTAACCAGCGTTAACGATGCACCGACGCTTGATCTTGATACAACTGCCGATGGTACAGGCTACACAACGACCTACCGCGTCCGTGAAGGTCAGGTGAGCATTGTTAAGCAAGATGTTGCTAGTGTGGTTAAGGTTGCTGTCGGTGATGTGGATCAAGGCAGTAGCATTTCAAAACTGACGGTTGCCATCGCATCGGGTGCGTACGATAACCAAAATGGCACGATTTACGAAACACTAACGATTGCATCTGGAATGTTATCGGATTTAATCGCCGCAGGGGCAAGCGTAACAGGTAATGGCACACCATCTATCAGTATCGAAATAGGTACGAGTACCTATGCCTACGAAGCGATTTTGAAATCGATTAGCTATGAAAATGCTAACCCTAATGCTTACATGGGTACGCGTACGGTAGACATCAAAGTTTACGATGATACGAATGTTGTTTCTAATACCGCGACAACAATCATCAACAGCGTTTGGGCGCCAGTTGTCGATGCCAATGGTGCTTTAGCAAACTATACCCATACGGCAGCAAGCTTTACAGAAGGCAGTGCTACGGGGGTTAAGGTTGTTGCAGCCGATGCGAGCATCACCGACCAAGACAGCTTGATTAAATCAATGGTTATCAGTATTGCCGATGTTGATAATGAAGGGTTTGAAACGCTGACTATCCCAGACGCGACAGTAACTGCTCTTCAAAACAATGGATTTACCATTACGGGTAACGGCACAGCAGAGCTGACGATTGCTGCAACGAACGCTACGTTGGGTAAATCAACGAACTTGTTCCAATCAGCTTTGCGTACCGTCGAGTACAAAAATACATCGGGTGAAATCGACGGTAGTTCAACACGCGATATTACCATTACCGTTACCGACGTCAATAACAATGTCGGCGTTGTGGGTCATAGCACGATTGATATGATTGCGGTGAATAGTGCGCCAGCCTTTGATACACACATCACTGCTTCAACGCTTACCAGTATCTCGGAGGATCCGACAACCAACACGGGCACAACCATTGCCACACTGATTGCCGATGACAGAATTGTGGATTCAGATGTGACAACGGCTGTTAAGGCAATTGCTGTGTCTGCTGTTGATACAACAAACGGTAGTTGGGAATACAAAGTTGGAAGTGGTACATGGGCGGCTTTTGATTTCACTGGTAACAACAGTGGTAAAGGGCTGTTGCTCGACGCTACGGACGCTGTTCGCTTTGTGCCAGCTAGCAACTACAACGGTACAGCAACATTTACCTATTCTGCGTGGGATAAAGACACTGGAACGGCTGGTAACTATCTGACGCTAGATGGCAACACAGGCGGAACGAAAACACTGTCAAGCACAACAGATACAGCCACAATTACCATTACTGCCGTCAATGATGCGCCAGCATTTAGCAGCGCTACAGCAACGATTAGCATCGATGAAAATACAGTCGCAGTAGGCAATGCAAATGCAAGCGATGTGGATAATCAATCACTGACTTACACTATCACAGGTGGCTCAGATTCAGCGTTATTTAACATCGACTCAAACACTGGTGCCTTGTCTTTTATCAATGCGCCTAACTACGAGGGTGTTCATGGTAATAGCTACGCCGTCACCATTCAGACAAGCGATGGCTCATTAACTGCGTCGCAAGATGTAACCATTAACATCAATGATGTGAATGAAGCGCCGACACTTGTATCACCTATTGATGATGTAACACAAACAGGAGCGGGTTCTGTTAGTGTTAATA
Source organism: uncultured Francisella sp. (assembly GCA_964606405.1). Classification (GTDB taxonomy): domain Bacteria; phylum Pseudomonadota; class Gammaproteobacteria; order Thiomicrospirales; family Thiomicrospiraceae. The sequence goes on along the minus strand of CAZSGH010000012.1, from coordinate 58,114 downwards.
CTTCAACGCACTTCACCGATCAAGATGCGAATACAACGCTAACTTATAGTGCGCAACTGGTTAGTGGTGAGGACTTGGTAGTACTTCCAAGCTGGCTTTCTATTAATAGTGCAACAGGTGTTATTAGCGGCAATCCTCCTGTAGGCGCTGAGTCGGTTATTGTTCGTGTCACAGCTACTGATAATGCTAATTCAGCATTGAGTACATCCGATAACTTCGCTATTACGCTTTCTGGCAGCCTAAACGACACGCCAACCGTACCGACATTTACAACACCATTTGAGGATGTCGGCGGCACGCCAACAATCGACCCTGCTAAAACAGGCGCAGGAGACATGGGGCCTGTTGTTGTCCCTGCATTTGGTGATGGAGATGGTGACACCTTAACCTATAGCACGTCTGTTGTTAAGGTGAATGGTGAGCCAGCAACAGGAGAAGCGGCTAACTTACCTTCTTGGTTGTCGTTTAATGCCACGACGCGTACCTTCACTGGCAACCCTCCTGCTGGAGCTGAAAACACAACTTATACTGTCCGTGTTGCGGTGAGCGATGGTCATGGTGGCACAACAAGTCAAGACATTGACTTGGTATTTGGTTCAGGCCTAAACGATACGCCGACAGTACCGACTCCGTTAGCAGATCCATCATCAAAAACAGGCGATGGTGCGATGACTCCTGTGGAAGTGCCAGCATTTGGTGATGCCGATGGTGATACATTAAGCTACACCGCGACATTGACCAATGGCAATCCGCTACCGTCATGGTTATCGTTTGATGCCACG
>CAZSGH010000012.1:47752-57232 GCA_964606405.1 uncultured Francisella sp. | reverse complement strand
GTGCCGAAAATACAACGGTAGATGTTCGTGTTACAGGAACAGATGCTAGTGGTGCAAGTGTTAGTGATGATATTAGCTTGTCGTTTGGTACAGGCTTAAACGATACGCCGACGGTACCGACTCCGTTAGCAGACCCATCATCAAAATCTGGTTCTGGTGCGATGACCCCCGTGGTTGTGCCCGTATTTGGTGATGCCGATGGCGATACATTAAGCTACAGCGCGACATTGACCAATGGCAATCCGCTACCGTCATGGTTATCGTTTGATGCCACGACGCGCACCTTCACAGGCAACCCACCTGCAGGTGCCGAAAATACAACGGTAGATGTTCGTGTTACAGGAACAGATGCTAGTGGTGCAAGCGTTAGCGATGATATTAGCTTGTCGTTTGGGTCAAACCTTAACGATGCGCCTACGGTTGCAACAATTCCAACACAGACACCTACGTTAGATGAGAGCGGTCGAATTAGCGTTAATGTTTCTGAGTCATTTAGTGATCCAGATGGTAACAGCCTAACGTATAGCGCAATTTTGACAACAGGTAGTTCGTTGCCGAGCTGGTTAAGTGTTGACCCTGAAACAGGTGTGTTAAGTGGTAATCCTCCCTTAGGAACGGCATCTCCCTTGTCTGTTGTCTTGACGGCAACTGACACCTCTGGTGCGACCGTTTCTAGTATTGTAGCCATTAACTTAACGGGTAATCTGAATACACTTTCTGGCTTACCAAGCCCAGCACAGGCTGTCGTTGCAGGTGCGTTAACGCAGCTAGCAGACTTTAGTATTACGGATGAGCTGAACTCGACGCGGACATTTAGCGTTACCTTAACGCCAACAAACGGTGTTATTTATGGTCTAACCGATACCGATGCTAATACCACTGGTATTCAATTAACGGGTACGAAAGCGGAAGTGGAAGCTTTGATTGCCAAAGCAACCTTTATTGCATCGGCAGCAGGTTCTGCATCTATCGCTATTGCTGTTAACGATGGAGCCAATACAACGACATCGACTTATAGCATGGTTGCTTCAGCAGCAACACATACCGATAACCGTGAAGCGTCGTCTGGGCAAGATCCGACAACGGTTACTCAAGTCGTTATTGCCCCAATTGATAATGTCACCACGGGTCAATCTTCCGACTATCCGCTATTCTGGGGCGAAGCAACCAAAACAGCGTGGGCAACCACAGCAAACTTGCCTGTTGGTGTTGGTTTAGTCACATCTGGATCGCTTGCACCTAGCGCAACGCAGACAACACAAAGCTCAATTGCAGACTTGATTGCCTTAATTGATGCGACTGCCTCTGCTACCGAAAAAGGTTCGATGGAATCTGGTGGTCAGGCGTTCTTGAATGCGCTGGACTTAGTGGACACTTTAGTTGTCAGTAAGTTGACCTTAACAAGTAGCAGTGGTGCAAGCGCTGGTTCTGTACATGTTTCGGGAACCACGAACGATGTATTAAATGCCGTTAACGGCACACAAGCACCTACCGAGGCACTCGTGGTTGATGGTAGTGCGTTGCCTACTGGCAGTATTTTGTTCCTCGATAATATCGACTTTGCCAGCATTGTTGGTGATGGTCTGACCATTCGTGGTGGTGATGGTGAAAACGTCGTGTTTACGGGCGAAGGTCGTCAGAACATTCAACTGGGTGCGGGCGATGACGAGTTACACGCTGGCGCTGGTAATGATTGGGTTGGTTCGCAAAGCGGCAACGACCTTATTTTCGGCGATGCAGGTAACGACTTTATTTACGGTGGTGCAGGCGACGATACACTTGATGGTGGTACTGGCATGGATACCGCTGTCTATGCAGGTAACCGAACAGATTACACCCTAACCAAAGTCTCTCAAACACAATGGACGGTTAGCAGCGCTGCAGAGGGTACAGATACCCTGCTGAATGTTGAGTTTGTTCAGTTTGCAGATCAATCTTTGACCTTAGTTGGTAATAACCAGTGGCTTAACCAAGTGGCGCAATCAGCCGTTTTATTCTTCTAAATGGAAATGAACAATATGAAAAATACACAATTACATACTCTTTTTGCTTTGGTTAGTAGTGCTTTTTTAGCGGCATGTAGTAGCGGAGGTTCTGGTCTTGCTCAGCAAGACACGGCACTGCATTTAACTGCTTCTACCTCAAGTACAACAGATATTAACGATGCTGCCTACGGTAAGTTTTTTAATACATCCCTTAAAGGTCAGGTTAGTACCATTCATACCGTGTTTAATACGGATGGTGTGAGTGGTGTTGCTAAAACCATTTGGGCATCTCCTAAGGCGATGCAGCTCATTACAGCGGACTTTGTGAATAATGCGACGCCAACCTGTACAACTGGCACAGTTATTCGCACCTTCACCGATAGTAATAGTAGTAACACACTGGATGTTACGAATGAAAAACACGAGTTGGTGTTTACGAACTGTGTTAACAATGGTCTTACCATTAATGGTACTGTTCGTTATGAAGTGGCATCGGTTGTAACGACGGTGTCGACTTTTAACTTGGTTTACAGCAACTTTAGTGTTGTGCAAAGTGGCATTACCTATACGGTTCAAGGTACAAAACAATTGGTAGCAGATACGCTTAATGGATTGGATTTAACCAGTCGTCCGACCAGTCAGTTTTCGTATAATTATGTTGCCGACAGCTCCAATAACTTAGGGGTGACCACGCAGGAAACCAGTTATGTTTCTCAGTTTACTGAAACAACTAATGCGTGGGATATGCGTTTGACAGGCAGCATGAGCTTTAGCTATGGTGGCAAAACGGCTAATTTGGTGTTGGCAACAGCGACGCCGATTAGTGGAACGATTGCCGCTGGTACAATGAGTGCTCCGACAGCGGGTGAGCACACCATCGCATGGAACAGTCAGCATCTTAAAACGGTTATTGATAATACCAGTCAGTTGACGATGAGTTCTGATATCGATGCTAATGGTAGTTATGAAAACACTGCCTACACGGTTATGTGGGCTGATTTGACCGCAACCATTCCGAATTAATAGCGATTTTATAATGGTCTATTGACCTTGTCGTGACGTAAAGCCACCCATCGGGTGGCTTTACTGTTTGTGGTCGGTAAGGCAGTAATATAGGGTACCTCTAAAAACCACCTTTTCGTTATCCCCCGCGCAGGCGGGGATCCATGAAATCAATAAGAAGATTCCCGCTTTCGCGGGAATGACGGGTAATTAGAAGTTGCATTAATTGATAAGCGTCTATTTTTGTTCTCAATAACCACTATTTTCTCGCTTTTATCTTGTTGCTCTTAATTATTAGGCGTAATATAAAACGTATTAACGGTCAGATGAGAGTGTTGCTTGATTCAGCAAAAGTATTCTAAGACATGGATTCCTGTCTTTGCCTTAGCGGGGCTGCTTCTCGTGTCGTTACCATTATTGCAAGTCTGGTTAATGGACAAAGGTTTTCATGGACGCTGGTTAGATATTCCAGCCCCTGCTTTTCAGTTGACCTCTGCAACTGGTGAGCAAGTCGCATTGAGCCAGTTCTCTGGGCGTTATGTGTATGTATATTTTGGTTATTTACGTTGCGATGGTTATTGTCAGGCACAGATGGTGACGCTTTTTTTATTGAATCAGCAGTTAGCCAATAAACCTGTTTCGACCGTGTTTGTCACGCTTGATCCAGAAAGAGATAAGCCAGAAGAACTGCGTGCGACTATCGATAACTTGGCGATGCCGCATCTACATGCTTTGTTGCCTCAGTCGATGGCACAGGCGCAACAGCTAGCCAATGCCTACCAGTCACGCGCGATGCGCGCTGGAGATTGGCGTGCCACCGATTATAAAATTGACCATAGTGGCGAGATTTTTTTAATTGCGCCCGATGGCAATATTAAGCTTGTGTATACGGGCGATCATCTGCGAGCAGATGAAATGATGGATGATTTTAAAAAACTAATCGTAACAGTAGGGGAAGAGTAATGACACTCGATATGACGATGCGTCAGGTAGATCAAGCGGATCGATTAAAAATCGACCGTTTAATGCTGGGTATTTTATTGGCACACTTGCCGTTTACCATGTTTTTGGCACCTTGGGGTATGGGCACGGGAACCTTTGCGGTGATTGCCTCCTTGTTGGTTGCTGTGGTTGGCGTGCTTGGCTTTGTGGTATTGCGCGGTCAGCGTGCCTTTGGTGCGTTGATGGGGGCATTATTTATGCTCATGTCGGCTATTTTGATTCAGGCTCAGTTGGGTCGAATCGAAATGCACTTCCATATTTTTGCAGCCTTAGCATTAATGTTGATTTACCGTGATTGGTTAACAGTCGTTGTCCCTGCAGGTGTGATTGCGGTTCATCATCTGCTGTTAAACGCATTGCAAATGCAGGCTGTCACCTTGGGCGATATGCCGATTACCATTTTCAATTATGGTTGTGGCTGGGGTATTACCTTTTTACATGCTTTCTTTGTGGTGTTTGAATCGGCTGCGCTGATTTATTTTGCCTTGTTGATGCGTGCAGAGCGTGAGCAAAGTATTGCCGCTGCGGCAACCGTTGCGCAGGTTTCTGCGACAGGGAACTATGGTTCGCGTGTGCCAGATGATTACAAAAATGAAGCTAATGATGCGTTGAACGCCATGCTTTCACAATTGCACGGTGCCACGGCTCAGATTGCTGGTGTGATGCAAGCCATTGCCAAGGGTGATTTTAGCCAACGGGTAAGTGGTAACTTTTCGGGCGATCTAGCAACCTTGCAACAAGGTGTTAATGCCTCGGCCGATAGCGTGACACAAACCATGCAGTCCTTGTCGCAAGTGATGGGTGCTTTGGCTCAAGGTGATTTATCTGTGCGGATGGCAGATGGTGTTGCGGGACAATTGCCAGCGCAAGTCAATGCAACCATGAGTAGCCTGCAAGGTGTTGTTGGTGATTTAGGTCAGATTATGCAACTATTGGCAAAAGGTAGCTTTGGACAACGTTTAACGGCTGACTTGCCCGGTCAGTGGCAACAGCTTAAGCAAGACGTTAATCTTGGTTTGGATGCCATGCAGCAGGGTATTGCGCAGGTTCAAGCAACTGCAGGTCGCATGGCTCAGGGTGACTTGTCTCAGCCGATGATGGGTAGTTTCCAAGGCGATTTGGCGCGCTTACAAACCGACTTAAATCAATCGATGCAAAACTTGGCGGCCTTAGTCAGCGAAGTGATGGCTGCCGCGGGTGATATGCGCTTGTTAACCCATGCGATTAGCGATGCCAATCAACAAGTTTCTCATCAGATGCAGACACAAACTGCCGAAATGGCGCAAACAACGGCATCGGTGCAGCAGGTAGCAACGACGGTTAAAGAAAGTGCTTCGCGTGCGGTATCTGCCAACACCTTAACGACCACAGCCCAAGCTCAAGCCGCTAAGGGCGAGCAAACCATGCAAACAGCGATTGTGGCAATGGCAGCAGTACGCGAGTCGAGTCAGAAGGTTGCTGATATTGTTGGTTTAATTGATGGCATTGCCTTCCAAACCAACTTACTGGCGCTTAACGCCGCGGTCGAAGCTGCTCGTGCAGGCGAGCAAGGTCGTGGTTTTGCCGTCGTTGCAGGAGAAGTACGTGCTTTGGCAGGTAAATCAGCCGATGCTGCTAAAGATATTAAATCGCTCATCGATAAAACGGTAACGCAAATCGAAGAAGGCACGACGCAAGTTGAACAGTCTGGTCGTGAGTTAGCGCAAATTAATGCCAGTATTGGTCAGGTGAGCGCTTTGGTCACCGAAATGGCAGCCAGTAGTCAACTACAGGCAAGCGGTGTTTCGACTGTAGGTGAGGCGATTCGCGCGCTAGACAATGGGTTGCAACAGAATGTTACGCAGGCTGTTCATTCGACGGCTCAGGCTGAGCAGTTACAAGCGCAAGCAGATCGCTTGGTGGAAGCAATCGGACGTCTGAAAGTGGCGGGTTCTTCGTCAGGTCAACGTTTGGGCTTGCCCAGAAGGTAAGAGAAAGTCCGTCATTCCCTTCCTTCAGTCAAAAAACAAACTGGGGAAATCTAAAAACAAACGAAGTGAGGTTTTTAGAAGTTCCCTAATCAGTAGGAGCAAAAAAGCCAGCGAGTTTCGCTGGCTTTTGCATTTTGACGGAATAAAAACTATGATGTAGCGAGAGCTACCTATGCAAAGGATTCATCATGAAACACGCAAACTTTTATTACTGTCCGACAGATCAGGATGTCGCCAGTGAGTTTACGCAATTTCTTGAAACCTTAAGTTTAGATCATGTTCACGCATCTGTTCTTGTGCAAGTGTTCAGCTCGGTGATCGAGCGTCAAGTGTTACAGTCTTTATTATCACAATTGGTAAAAATGCTACCGAAAGCTGTCGTCATTGGTGCTAGTACGGCAGGCGAGGTTGATAATACTCAGCTCAAAGAAGGTGGGGTTCTGTTCAGTGTTACCCATTTTGATTCTGTTCAGTTAACATCAGTTGTGTCTATACAGCCCGATGCCTTCGCTGCGGGTGTAGAGATTGCTCAGGCAATTATTGTCCCCACAACACGCTGTCTGATTGCTTTTGCAGACGGCGTCAGCATGAATGGTGAGTCGCTCATACAGGGTATCGATCACGTTAGTCATGGCGCGATTCCGATTGCTGGGGGGATGAGCGGTGATGGTATGCGCTTTCAGACATGCTTTGTGATGATTCAAGATAGAATCATCGAGCGAGCTGCTGTTGCGGTTGCGCTTAACAGTGATTGTTTACAATTATGGCAACACAATAATCTCAGTTGGCGCCCGATTGGTCGGTCAATGACCATCACCAAGTCTGAAGGCAATAGATTGTACGAAATCGACAATCGACCCGTTGTTGATGTGTATCGTGATTATTTGGGAGAAGAGGTCGTTGCCAATTTGCCCGGTACAGCAACCGAGTTTCCGCTGATTCTGGAGCAGCAAGGCGTCTATGTCGCGCGGTCGATGATTACTGCTGTTGATGATCATGGCGCATTGTTTTATGCAGGAGATATTCCTCAGGGGGTACAGGTTCGGTTTGGCATTGCCAGTGCTCAGTTGTTGTCGAAAGGGAGAGAAACGCTGGTGAGCGAGCTGCTCGACAATACACCAGAGGTTATTTTTACCTATTCCTGTGTGGCAAGGCGCATGTTTTTAGGCGCAAGCATCGAAGCAGAGTTTTCCGCTATGGCGCAGGTTGCACCTGTTGCAGGATTTTTGACCTATGGCGAGTTTTATGCAACAGGTAAAGCGCGTCAGTTATTAAACATCACCACCACAACCTTAGCCCTGCGCGAAACCCTAAAAAAAGAAGCCCCCCTGCCGATTGTTAGTCCACCGATTACAGCTTCTTTAACAACACACGCGCTACTGACCTTAACCGATAAGGTTCTGTTGGATTTGGCAGAGCGAGAGCAAGAAAACACAAGTCTTAATGATGCGATTGATAAGGTGTTAATTGTTTCTCGGGCGAATCCTGCGGGTATCATTACTTACGCAAATGACTTGTTTTGTCGGATTAGTGGTTATTCTCGAGCGGAATTAATCGGACGTCCGCATAGTATTGTGCGTCATCCAGACATGTCGCCTGCTATTTTTAAAGAGATGTGGGCAAGCATTACGCAAGGTCAGATTTGGCACGGCATCGTTAAAAACAAAACAAAAGACGGTGCTGCTTATTACGTTAAGACATTCATTGTGCCGAAAGTCGATCATCATGGACAGGTTGTCGAATATCTTGGTATTCGAGAAGATATTACCGATCTCATTCAAACGCAAGATTCGCTACGCGAGCAGCAGCAGTTTACACAAACGGTCATGGACTTGTCTGAAGACATTGTTCTGATTATGAAAAATGAAAAGCCTTATAGTCTTAATGCGCACTTTTTTAAGCTATTTGACTTTATTGATATTGAAGACTTTAAGTCGCGTCATCAGTGTATTTGTGAGTTGTTTTCTATCAAAGAAGGCTTTTTGCAACACTCTACCGACGATCATCATTGGTTCGAGCCTATTTTGCTGCATCCCGAGCAATTGCATAAGGCCAGTCTCGTCGATAAGTGGGGCAAGGTGCGAATTTACGAAGTCAGCGTGCGCACGATGCCTTTTAGGCATCATTACCTTATTGCTAGCTTTCATGAAATTACCGAAATTGAACAGGCAAAAGAAAGCGCGTTAATGGCGAAAACACAGCAAGAGCAGTTTTTGGCATCGATGAGCCATGAGATTCGGACGCCACTCAATGGTGTATTGGGCTTTTTGGGGTTGTTGGGCGACACGCCCCTCGATGAGACGCAACAACGTTATTTGGATATTATTAAAAACTCTTCACAGACCTTGATGAGTATTATTAATGATATTTTAGACCTTTCGAAAATTAACCAAGGGGCGATGCGAATTGACCCTCATGCCGTTAATCTTAAGCAAGAGTTGCCATTGTTTGCCTCGCTGTACGAAGCAAGCGCCCAACATAAACAGATCGACTATCGGGTAGTTTTTGATTCGGCGTTGCATACTTGTCTCATGCTCGACTGGTTACGCATGAAGCAGATTATTGGTAACCTTGTTGGTAATGCCATTAAATTTACGCCAGAACACGGTAAGGTTAAGTTGACCATTAGCCTGTTGAGTCAGACCGAAACCCATCAGACGTTATTGGTGTCAGTGCAGGATACAGGTATTGGTATTGCGCCAGAGAAGCAGAAGCAAGTGTTTGAAGCTTTTTCGCAAGCCGATGGTTCTACTGCACGTCAATACGGTGGTACAGGGTTGGGTTTGTCGATTAGTGCAAAATTAGCGCAGTTGATGGGAAGCCAATTATCGCTACGCAGTGAGTTAGGCAAGGGAAGTGAGTTTTTCATGCAACTAACTGTTCCTTGTTGCGGTATGCCTGAGGTTGTCACCGACTCTAGCAAGGCGACAAAGCCTCTTGTCGAAGCGTCTTCTGTGTACTTGAGCGTCTTGGTTGCAGAAGATAATGCAACGAATAGGATGTTGATTAAAGCCTTATTGGCGAAGCAGAATATTGTTCCCGACTTTGCCGAAAATGGTTTAGAAGCCGTTAGGATGGTGAGCGAAAAGTCCTATGATCTTGTGCTGATGGACATTCAAATGCCGTTTTTAGATGGCATGGAGGCGACGAAGCAAATTCGAGCCGCAGGCTTTGTGTTTCCTATTGTTGCCTTAACAGCGAATGCCTTGGATGGCGAACGAGAAAAACTATTAGCCATTGGTATGGATGACTATCTCAGTAAACCGATAGATGTGGCTGAGCTTACCCGAGTGATTCAGCATTATCGAGATATTTCGGACCGATGATGCGTGCTATATGGTATCGGGCACCTATAAAAACCTCGCGTCGCTCAATTTTTAGGGTTCCCAGCGTTGTTTTATTTCTGGTGGAAGGGGTTAAATCAATCAGTTACATGTACTATTGGCGTATCCCTTCCCCCAGACCCCCTTCCTGTGGTTTTTTAGAGGTCACCTATCGTTAATAACGTCATATTTTGTCAT
>CAZSGH010000012.1:44446-47652 GCA_964606405.1 uncultured Francisella sp. | reverse complement strand
CTGTTAGGCGCGTTTTAAGGATGCATCAGCAATTTTTACAATGATGTCCGAGCGCAGGTAGCATTTTTTGTGGTGCTAAAGCCAGCGCTGCTGGTGCTTGACGACGCTGATTAGCGACCTCTCGCTCCAACTGGTTTAGCTTATCAATAACCTGTGCCGATAATTGATCGAGTCGTGCGAACCCAGCTTCGATTGCTGCCTCGTCGTGCTGTGATTTAGCATCTAATATCAACTTAATGGTTGCATGAAGCGCACTATGGTCAGCATCTAATGATTGCATAATCGGCAGATGCATCAGTGCTTGACCTTCTGGACCAAAGTACCATTTTCCTAATGCACATTGATGATGATCTGTTGCGGCATTACGATTCAGCGGAACATCTAAGTCTGCAACAAAGGCACGAATAATACCGCGCCACGCTTTGTGCGCACGACGCGCATTCACAAACGTAAAGTTGCCAGTGTTCATGGCCAGTTGTGCGCCGATAAGATTAATATCAACACGGAAAGTCTGGATGGCTTGTTCTAGCGTGTCTGCTTGTTCAACCATATGTCCAATATGCTCTTGGGTACTGTCTACCAAAGCAACGTTTTCTTGGTTCATTTCTTCGATTTTTTCCATCGACTGAGAAATTTCACTGACAGCAATCGACTGTTGTTCGGCCTGCATCACCAAGTCGCCCACCATGCTGCTAATTTCACCAATGGCATGGTTAATGTCTTCGATGGCTTTGCCCGAGTGATTGGCGTGTTCGGTTCCTTCTTTGACGCGCATGAGGGAATCATCGATGAGACCGCGAATTTCTTTGGCGGCATCGGCAGACTTGCCCGCAAGCGCACGAACCTCAGCAGCCACGACTGCGAAACCACGACCATGCTCACCTGCACGAGCAGCCTCGACCGCAGCATTCAGGGCGAGCAAGTTAGTCTGGAAAGCAATGGAGTCGATGAGGCCAACAATATTGCCAATTTTTTCGCTGGCTTGTGTAATCGACTGCATCGACTCAATCGATTGCAATACAACAGCATTCGCACGATTGGCTACTTCGTTAGAGTGTGTCATACGTTTCTGCATACCCCGAGCATTGTCTGCCGTTTGCTTTACCGACACATTAATTTGTTCGACGGCAGCAGCAGTACGTTGCAGTGCATCGCCATTAATATGGCTACGCTCTGCCAGCTCAATTGCGCCCGACGAAATTTCGCCTGCATCACGCACCACAACTTGTGTGTTGCGTAGCGCCTGAGCAAAGAGGCTCGAAATATTATCCATCGAATTGTTAATGGCATCTGACAGTACAGCAAAGTTACCCTCATAGTGTGAGTCCATGCGTTTACTGAGGTCGCCACTGCCCATCGCTAATAATACTTTGGTGGTATCGGTAATAATATGGCTAATGGTTTCTAATGAGTGATTGACATTATTGCGCAGGACGAGTAAATCACCGTGAGCGCTAACCGTGACACGATCATTAAAATTGCCCTTCGACAGCTGGTCTAAAGACGATGATAAGTCATCAAAAACAGATGCCATTTCTTGCATGTTGTTTTTAGCGTTATCAATCATGGCAGCATAACGCCCTTGTAGTCCACCGCTGTTTAAGTCTGAGCGCATATTGCCTTTGGCAAGGGCATCAAATACCTGCTCTAATTGTAAAAAGACATTTGATACTGCTTGTGCTGTGTCATTAACACCATCGCGGAAATGTGCAAAATCGTTTTCCATGGGTAGGTTAATGCGTTCATCTAATTGACCCATAGAGAGTGCTCTCAGAACCCGTTGCACTTCGCTCATCACCTGAGCAAAACGCTCCATTTGTGCATTGTAAGCCATTGCCATTGCGCCCATTTCGTCATTCGCAATGACAGGGACGCGTAGGCTTAGGTTAGATGTTTTTTCTGAACGACTCATGATTTCTTCGGTCACGCGTAAGGGGCGGACAACCTGCCAATTGATGAGCAACTGCATCATCAGCAATAGCACCAGCATGGCAGCCAAAACGCTCCAGCGTGCATTGGAAATTTCTTCGGCACTGGTTGCATAGGCTTGATTAAAGCCAGATGCTAATGGCTCTGCTAACAAGTGCCAGCCAATTTTATGACCCGCAAAATCCTCGGCGACCGTGGCTGTGTAAAAATAACCCTTATGTAATACATAGCCTTGTTGGGTTGCTTGTGTCAGCAACTCTGGTGTCCAGCGCGTTGCTGCTTCTGGTGCAAACCATTTATCGTTTGCCACTAAGTAATCGCCCACCTTGCCATTTTTGGTGAGTTGCGGAGCCTTGTCACCAAACTTAGCATCAACGACCAATAAATAGTCTGTTTGTTTGTCTGTCGATAGTTTTTTAACAACAGAGGCCAATCCCTGAATAAACTCTAAGGAACCAATATAGGTGTTATCAACGATGATGGGTACAATCGAGCGTAACTCGACGCCAGCAACCCCCGCTTCTAAGCCACTGAGGGGCTTTTGGGTCTTCATGACTTGCACTACATCGTGACGGAAGCTGGTTAAGTCATCACCATTTTTATTCGGTATCCACGAACGCAAGAAAGACTTACCGTCTGCGGTATGGATGTGTACTTTGATGTTTTGCAACGATGTCAACGCTTTATATACTTTTGATGCATTATCTAACTGTGCGAGTGCTACATCTTTGTCGTTGTTAGCGAGTGCCTTAGGAATGTCGGGATTGCCCGAAATGCCAGCCGCATTGGTTAGTCCCAAGGCGTATTTTTGTTCTAACTCTGCTTGTAAGCGCGACTGAACGGTGAGCATGTAACTTTGTGCAATCGCATTTTCGACTTTTTGCAGCTTGCTGATGGTAATGAGCTCAACAATTGCCATGACAACCGCAAAGGCAATTAAAGACAATGCCCACAGGCGCGCATTGATTTTGAGATTGGATAAAAAGTGCATGATTTTTCCCTTATCGTTAGAATTTTATTTATTTTGTTGCTTTATATTTCATTATAACATTTTTATTAATGTTGTTATGAACAGTATAAATATTTTTGATGGGGTATTTTTGATGATCGGCCATCATGTTTTTTAATGGTTTTGTTTGACTTGTCTGTTTTTTATTGCGCGATTAGTATTTTTAATTATGCATCTTGAACAGAGGGTAGTAGTATGTGAAGTGTGTCTTTTTTATTTCGGAGATTTTGACTATGTTACGTCGTTCCTTTTTAACGCTTTGTGCGAG
>CAZSGH010000012.1:41984-44346 GCA_964606405.1 uncultured Francisella sp. | reverse complement strand
TGAAAAACCCTTCCTATACAATATTGCTAACCGTCCTAACTTTAAAGCGGCTATTGCAGGAGCAGACTTTGTTGCTGATAAGGTAGCGCCTGATCCTTCAAGTCAAAAGCCAAGCGTACAAATTGCTGTGCCAATTAAAGATGGTGGCGCTGTTGTCGGGGTGTTGCAAGCCAGTTTAGAATGATTGTTTGATATCATTCTAAGGAATTTTTGGGTAAATCAAATTATTCAGATATTTCCTAGCCATTATTCCTGCGGCTGTGGGAATAATGGTTTGCTTAAGCATTTCTAAATACTCATGTGATGAGTGGTTAGAAATGCTGATCGCAACAATATAAAAAATAAAGAAGAGGGGTTTTGTTATGTTATTAGGATTTTCAATTGGAACTCGCTTAGCGCTTAGCGCTGGGTTAATGATCGTGCTGTTGATTGCTATTTCGATTTTGGGTATTGTGCAGCAACGCGCAACCAATACCGAATTACAGGCAATTGTGAGTGAGCAAATCCCTAAGTTGCGATTGATTAATGGTATGCGCGATGCAGCACGCTTTGAAGCAACAGCGATTCGAGATATTACCTTGCAGGGTGATATCGCCTTTCTAAAAAATGAAGTCAAACGCATGAAAGAAGCGCGCAAACAATATGAAACGCTACGTGCGGACTTGATTGCTCAGCTTTCGGCTAATGCGGCTTTTATGGCACTCATTCCAAATATTGAGCAAGAAGAAAAAAAGATTCGTAAGTCTTTCGATGCCATTTTAGAAATGGTTTTAAATGAAGATCAAGCGGGTGCTTTTGCTCAGATTAAGGATGTTTTGCGTCCGTCGCAAGACAATTTATTTAAAGCCTTAAATGAGTTACGTGAACTGGTTCAACAGGGTGTTGATCAAGAAGCGGTTCAGTCAGAGAAGCGTTACGAGAAAGCGATTTGGGTAAGTATCATTTTGGGTTTGTTTGCTTTAGTTGTGGGCATGTTGGTTTCTTTCTTCACTGCTCGTGGCATCACACGCCCCATGCGTCAGATGCAAGGCGTTATCGACCAAGTGGCGCACGAGGGGCGTTTTGATGTGCGCGTCCATTTACCTGCTAGCCAAAAAGATGAAGTGGGACAAACAGCAGCGGCATTAAATAGCTTTCTGGCGCAATTGCAAACCACCATTCGCGATATTAACCATACGCTCAATCAGGTAGCGCAAGGACATTTCGATCAACGCATGACAGATACCTTGCCAGGTGAATTAGATAGTTTGCGTGTTGGGGTTAATGGCAGTGTTGACAGTGTTTCGCTAACCATTGCCGCCTTGGGCGACGTGATGCAAGGTTTGTATCAGGGTAACTTCACCTTGCGTATGGATGAGCGCGTGCCCGCACATCTTCGCTCGATGGTCGATCAGTCCGTTGAAAGCTTACATGGCGTTATCTTAAACATCAATCAGGTTATGGATGCGATGGCGCGTGGTGATTTTGAGCAACGTATCACTTATCCAGCGCGCGGTGAATTGGCAGAGTTGGTGAAACATACTAACGATTCCTTAACCACCTTGTCTGCTGCGATTACGGCCTCAGTTTCGGTTGCACAGTCTATGAGCGAGGGTGATTTTACCCAACAAATTACGGGTCAGTATTTTGGTGCCTTGGCAACCTTGCAGCAATCGATTAACCAAGCCATTAGTAAAATGAATGGGGTTTTAGGTGAAATTGTCGAAGTTTCTAATACGGTGTATCAGGCAGCGAGCGAAATTCATCATGGCAATCAAGATTTGAATGATCGCACTCAGCAGCAAGCGGCAACGATTGATAAGACAGCACATAACTTAAGAACGATGAACGAAGCCATTGCACAAACGGCCAATCATTCGTTGACGTCGGATCAATTGGCGAAGCAAGCGCAACAGGAAACACGAGATGGTACGGCAATTATGCAGCAAACGCTCGTTGCCATGACGCAGATGCAAGAGGCGAGTCAGCGCGTGTCCGAAATTACCAGTTTAATTGACAGTATCTCTTTCCAAACCAACTTGCTCGCACTGAATGCGGCAGTAGAAGCGGCTCGTGCGGGCGATCATGGTCGTGGTTTTGCTGTGGTTGCTGGCGAAGTGCGTGCTTTAGCTGGCAAGTCTAGTGATGCCGCGCGCGATATTCGTGCGTTAATCGATAACACCATCGAACAGGTACGCAAAGGAACGCAGTTGGCGAACCAGTCGGGTGACTCGCTCAATCATATTCAGCAGTCGATTGTTAAAGTGGGTGATTTGGTCACAGCGATGGCCAGTCAGTCACAGTCACAACGCGGTATTATTGATGGCTTAAACCAAGATATGGGCGCAATGGAAAGCACGACTCAGCAGAATGCCGCTTTGGT
>CAZSGH010000012.1:15755-41884 GCA_964606405.1 uncultured Francisella sp. | reverse complement strand
TAAACCAAGATATGGGCGCAATGGAAAGCACGACTCAGCAGAATGCCGCTTTGGTTGAAGAGATTTCAGCAGCAACAGCCAGAATGCAAGATCAGACAGAAAACCTGACAGCCCTAGTTAACCAGTTCAAACTAGCTGGTGGTCAACATAGAGCCGTCGCGCAATTAAGTTATCAGCGATAAGGCACGGCCTTCTTTTTATCTTCTTTCATTCCCGCTGTTGCGGGAATGATGCTGTTTTCCGCAACCCCTTCTTCCAGACCTCCTACCCGTTGGATTTTTAGAGCAGCTCTGATGCTTTTTGAACGGCACAAATGCCCGCACTAATGTTATGATTCGCTCATTGACTATTTTTCTTTAGGAGCCTGTTTATGTCTAGCCTTCAGCCATTCGAAATCGAAAACCACTTGTCTTTTGTGCAGCAGGGTGATTTGACCTTGACGGTACTGCATTCTGATGCAGGACGTGTTCGCGTTGCCCTACAGGGAGCGCAAGTGCTTGATTGGCTGCCAACAGGTGAAACAACGCCTGTTGTCTGGATTAGCGATGCGGCTGTTTATCAGACGGGTAAAGGCGTACGTGGTGGCGTTCCTGTATGTTGGCCTTGGTTTGGCGCGGGTGAGGCAGGTAAGCCAGCACATGGCTTCGTGCGTACTAAATTGTGGTCAGTAGAAGCCAGTGGTGTCAGCGATGCGGGTGTTTGGTTGCGTTTGGTCACGCAAGACGACGCGGCTTCTCGTACTTTATGGGATCATGCTTTTAAGCTTTCGTTAACGGTTACCTTGGGTGCTTCTTTGGCGATTGACTTGACCACGCATAATACGGGTAGTAGTGACTTTACCATTGCCGAAGCCTTACATACTTATTTTGCGATTGGTGATGTGGATGGCGCTCAGGTAAGGGGTTTGGATGGTGTGCGCTATTTAGACAAGGTATTGGACATGACAGAGCACACGCAAGCTGGCGATGTGACGATTGTGGGCGAAGTGGATCGTGTGTATGTGAATACCACAAGTCAGACAGCCATCGTGGACGCAACCTTAGGGCGTGATATTGTGATCAGTAAAACCAACAGTACGGCAACAGTTGTATGGAATCCTGGTAGCGAAAAAGAAAAAGGTTTTGCCGATATGAATGGTGGTGACTATCGTAAGATGCTATGTGTTGAGTCGGGCACTGCGGGTGGAGATGTCGTTAGCGTGGCGGCTGGTGCGAGCCATACGCTCAGTGTTGATTATGCGGTGCGTCGCGGTTAATAGAGCACCTACGCACCGTCATCCTCGCGTATGCGGGGATCCATCAGGTTAAAAGGATAGATTCCCGCTTTCGCGGGAATGACGTTCTTAGTCGTTTCCTGTATCCACAACTGGCGCTCGATTCCAGTCACTGTTTAGGTTGCGTCGGATATTGCTCAGCGCTTCATCTGAAAGCCCTAACATATCGGTTGCACGTTTGCTTTGGTCGAGTATTTCTTGTGATTGGTAGGCACTGCTTGCCAACTCACTGACCATGCTTTGCGCTAATAAACCCACACCAATTAATAAGCGTACACGCAACTGGCTAATGCATGCAGCTTGGGGATTGTGATGGTGGGCAATTGCCAGCAACAGATCAAGATCATGCGGGTTTTTGGGATCTAATCCCCACTTTTGTCCCGTTAGCACCCCCAATGTTGCATGGCAGGCGGCTTTTTCGAGCTCAAATTGATGTGCCTTTTCGGGTAGTGTGAGACTTTGTTCAAAAACCTTGCGGTAGTTATTCGGATAACGTGCGGCGAGTGACAACATGCCGCCATGTAAGTAAAGCCCAAATAAATAGGCGCTTTCTTGGCTAATACGCGGGTCGTGCGGTGGTAGATAGCCCGCGATTTCTGCGCAAGCATAGGCTGTTTTGGCCGCGTGATCGAGAATTTTTTCGGTCAGTTCATCATCAGTCGCCATTTGTTTAATCGCAACCGCTAGTGCGAGCTGATAGGTTCTCGATATGCCAATTAAGGCGACACATTGGGTGAGGTTGTGAATCTCGATATTGCGTACTAATTGGCGCTGAAAGGTTGGCTGACTGACTGTGCCGATAATTTCACCACTAATAGCAGGGTTGGTTTCGATGAGCTGGATAATGCGATTGAGATTGGGATTGGTTTGATGCATCTCCAGCTCAATGGCGATAATTTCTTTAGGCATGTCGGGTAGAAGCAAGTTGCCGCCAATTTTTTGTAGTGCTTGTTGCATTGCATTGGGATCAAGGCTTAGCTGAATGGGGCGGCAGTCTGCAGGCATGGGCGGCACGGTACGTGCTGCTAAATGGACATGACCAGAATGTAGGTGTTTACTCATAATGTTGTTCGGTGTCGCTTTTAATGCCCAAAACTGGGTAAGTTAAGTTGTTGTTTAATTTTATTGGCTAAGTTTTGTTTTTCTTGTTCGATCGTTTCTGTGGCAGCTTGTTCTGCTTGCTTGGTGAGTGTCGAGGTTAACTCGCTGCTGACCTTAGGACTACTTAAGTCGCCTTGAATGCGCACAGGGATAGTAAAGCCTTTTACTTGAGCAAGCAAGGTTGCATTAATCAGATGTTGTTTTAGATTAATTTGTGCGTCTTTTGCGCTTAGGTGGGTGAGATGACTTTGCATCTCTAAATTGGCAGTGATATTGCCTGCATTTAACGTACCATCGGTATGTACTTGTTCATAAACTTCGCGTGTAATATCGAATTTGGCAGCACTGTTAAGCAGCACACTAAACTCGTTCGGCAAAATTTGCCCGTCGTAGAGATTCGCATCGAATTTGCCGACTTGCTTGCCTAAGTCATAAACGAGGTCGCCTTTAATGTTCGATTTAAACACCACAGGCATGCCGAGCATGGCAGAAAGCTCAGTAGCTTGTAGGTCGATTAACTGCGCATTGAGTTGATCGCCATTCAGTTTTGCCGTTATTTTGCCACCGAGTGTTTGGCTGCTGGCATCGGCAATAACATGGTGGGTGGGTAAGGTATAGCTGAGTTTGCCATTGATTTGCATGCGCCCGTGCAAGGGCGAGCCCGTTAAAAAGCTGAGTTTGCTTAAGTCATTGATATTGGTTTGGTGATCGCTGCTCAGTCCGTCTTCCCCCAAGTTGTAACGCAAATTGTTAAGCCCAAGGGTTGCCAAGGGGCTGTTCAATAAGATTTGGCTGAGGGTTTTGCCATTGAGCACATCGGTGGTGGTATTTAGGGTGAAAGGCGTGTTGTTGGGCAGGGCGATGGTGGTTTTTTCTCTTACTGCTTGGGCAAGGATCATGCCGTCGGTGATGTTGCACCCAATCGTGCCATTCAACGATTGTTTATCGTGCCAGTCGTCGAGTTTAAGTTGGGCGACCACTTGCAGTTGTCCGCTGGCAAGGCTCGGTTGTTGCAAGAGTTGCGCTACTTCCGATAAATACAGCTTGCCGTGCGCATTCAGTGTTGCTGGGGTTTCTTTTGTGTGGTTTAGGGTAAAGTCGATCTGGCTCAGGGTTAGGCTGATTTTACCCGTGGCTTCTTGTTGTGCGAAGCTGGTATCGAAATGTCCTTCGCTGCTTGCCGCACCAGCCAGTGGCGTCGATAGTATGGCTTGCAGTTGCGTTAAATCCTTGCTTACCAGTTGCCAAGTTCCTGTTGCCTTGCCTTCTAATAGTGCTGTTTTGGCGTTGAATAGCAATTGTGACTCTGGGCTGAGCTGCACACTTAGATTAGCATGATCGGGACGAATATCGAGCAAGGTGACTTTTGCTTTGGGTAGCTTTGTTTGCAAAGCTTGCTCAACCAGTGGGCGCAACAAACCATTACCGGTTTCTGTTAACAGTAAAAAGGCTGCCACCGTTGCCGTACCGAGCGTCAATCCGATGAGCCAAGCTAAGAGTCGAAACATGATGCCTTCCTTGTTGTCATCCTATCATGGTTTCGACTGTAGCATGGATTGGCGTTGTGGACAAGGTTACCGCTTAAGCGCGTACGCCTTGTTGGTTTGCAAGTGCCGCATAAGTATTGTAAGCACTAATTGCCTGCTCCTTACTGTATCCCGATTTGGTAAAACCACTAACGAAGCGGTCGAGTGCTTTATTTTCGGGTTGTTCAGATGTGCTGTTGGCGTTTAGGTTGCTGGTTTTGTTCGCATTGTTGACAGGTTGTGTTAGGCTCGTCGCTGCTGTTGCAGGTGCCGCAGCGCTGTTTGCTGCACCAGCAACGTTAACTGTTGTTGCAGCTTTTGCTGTTGTGGTGCTGGGTGCGGCTGTTGCATCGTTGCGTTGACTTTGTAATTTGCCAAAACGCGCTTCTGCCGCTTCTCTGCTGTAACCTGCTTTCATGATGGCGTTAACAAAACTGTCTTTGTTCTGTGCCACCGCTGCGCGTCCCGAGTCAGAAATGCTCACTTTGTCTGCCTGAGTGGGGGCGGCTAATGTTTTGGCTGCCTCCACTTTTTGTGGCTGGGCTGGTTGTGCCGCGGTTGGCTTAGTTGATGTTGGCTGCGTTTGTGTTTGCGTGTCGCTGTAAACTCTCGCACCCTGATTGTAAAGGTTGTAGCCTTTATTGACTGGATTCATATCGTGTCTCCCGTGGCGGCTAAGCCGTTGTATTAACGAGGCTGCCTTTAACAATACGTTGCGTGATATCGTAAGGCGTTATGTTGCTTTTGGTTGATTGGTGCAGGGCAAACAGGCTTTCTGGATTGGTTTGCAGGGCAACACCTGTTTTGGCTTGCAGTTCATTGGCGTAGCTTTTTGATTCTTTGGCGCTTTGCTCGGCTGTTGTATATTCTGTGTGGCGTTTTTGCTCTTGCTTTTTGGCGGCATCGGCTTGTTGTTTGGCAAGCTCATAACTTTGACGCAGATTGTCAGCCTGTTGCGCTTTTTGCTCGGCAATGACGTTAGCTTGCTTCAGCTGGAAGGCTGAGCTTAGTGTGCTTGATGCACCTAATGATGATGTGATCATGGTGTTTCGCCTCTGTGGACGTTGGTTGAATGCTTGTTAAGCAATCTTATGTTTATGCTTAGAATTTATTCCTCAACTCCTTGTCTGTCAAGCTGTTTTTGACAAAAAGTGATCATTTATTAAAGTTTTTCACTATTTGGTCGATAATGCGCGATTGTTGCGGTGAGTAAGACGAGGAGCTGACAATTATCGTTTCTTGTTTTTTATTGCAAATATGTAAGTTAATCAGTGTGTTGTTGTATAGAAGCGAATGTTAATATTGGTTTTGTCTTAGTGTTTATGGTATAACGCTAAGTATCAATAAAAACGGATTGTGTTTGGTGCTGTGATGGGGCGAGTGTTAGTTGGTTGCTGGTTTGCTCTGTTGCTAGGCTTTTTTTCTTTGGCAGCATGGGCGCAGACGGGTCTTAATTTTGCCGTATTGGCATTTCATGATAAGGCTCTCGTACACGCGCAGTGGTCACCAATCGTGTCTTACCTCGAAGCCAATACAGGGAAAAAGATTCACTTAGCTGTCTATTCTTATGCGGAGTTAGACGATGCCATTGAGCGTCATGAAGTAGATGTTCTTTTTACCAATCCCTCTCATTTTGTTGTTTTAAAGCATCGCTATCATCTATCGGAACCTTTGGCGACGCTTGCTCGGCGTAGTCGTGATGGGGCAAGGCTGTCGTTGTTTGGGGGAACTATCTTTGCGCGAGCAGATGCGAATACCATTCAGCGCTTAACTGATATTGAAGGGCAACGCATTGCAACTGCATCGTTAGATGCATTTGGCGGCTATCAGATGCAGTTGTTTGAGCTGCTCCAAGCGGGTTTGGCGCTGCCGCATCGGTCTGATGTGTCAGAAGTAGGCTTGAGCGAACACGTGGTCACTTCTGTGCTTGAAGGTCGAGCAGATGTTGGCTTTGTCCGCACTGGCGTTTTGGAAGGTTTGGCGGCGGCAGGTAAGTTAGACTTAGCCCAGATTAAGGTAATTAATCGGCAGCGGTTACCCGTTTTTCCTTACGTTAGCTCGACGCGGTTGTATCCCGAATGGCCGATATGCGTCATGCCGTGGGTGGATGATGATTTGCAATATCGCTTAAAGACTGCCTTATTGTCGATTTCGCCAGATGGTGCGCCAGCGCGTTCTGCGGGTATTTATGGTTTTAACAACTTGGCTAACTATAATGGCGTGGAAGAGTTATTGCGTCGTTTGTCGTTGCCGCCTTTTGAACGCTCTGTTACGTCTTCGGTGACACTGTTGGATGTGTGGCAGCGTCATACCCGTTGGGTTGTTTTTGGTATTGCCTTAATTCTATTGGCGCTGGTTGTGATGGGATTGCGACTGGCGGTACAAAATCAGCGGATACAAGAGGTCAGAGCAGAGAACAAGCGCCATCGTCAGTACATTGCTGAGTTTAATCGAGATTTTGAAACCTTTCTTGCTGTGAGCAGCGATTTTATCTATTTTAAGGATGAGGATAATCGTTTTCGATTTTGTAGTCAGACATTAGCGGATATTACAGGCCATGCTAGCTGGCGGGACATGATTGGTAAGAATGATTTCGAGGTGTTTCCAGCGGATACCGCCAAAGTTTACAACGATGAAGAGCAGGCGATTTTTAACGAAGGGAAAAGTGTCCGTAATAAAATTGACCCTTATTATGATGCACAAGGGCGTTTAGGCTACGTACAAACCAATAAGTGGCCACTGCAAGATGAGCGCGGTAAGGTTGTTGGTGTTTTTGGGATTAGTCGCGATGTTACTGAGCAAATACAGGCAGAAGAGAAGCTCCGCCTTGCTTCGACCGTGTTTTCGCATGCGCGAGAAGGCATTGTCATTACCAATGCACAAGGCGACATTGTCGAAGTGAATGAGGCATTCAGTCGAATTACGGGTTATGCGCGTGCCGATGTGATGGGTAAAAAGCCCAGTATGTTGCAGTCGGGGCGGCAAGATGCCGATTTTTATGCGCTGATGTGGCAAACGCTTTTGGAGAAAGGGTTCTGGCGCGGTGAGTTATGGAATCGTCGCAAAGACGGTGCTATTTATGCAGAGATGTTAACGATTAGTGCGGTTTATGATGCCCAGAAAAGCATACGAAATTATGTGGCGCTCTTTTCGGACATTACGCAGATGAAAACACATGAGGCGCAATTAGAGCATATCGCGCACTATGATGCGTTAACAGGCTTGCCGAATCGCTTGTTATTAGCGGATCGCTTACATCAAGCTCTTGTGCAGTGTGATCGTCGCGGTCAGTCGGTGGCGGTTATTTATCTCGATTTAGATGGTTTTAAAGCGGTTAACGACACACAGGGTCATGATGTGGGTGATCAGTTATTGATGACGATTTCTCAGCGCATGAAAGCCGTCTTGCGTGATGGTGATACCTTGGCGCGGATTGGTGGTGATGAGTTTGTCGCTGTTTTAATTGACTTAGAATGTAACGAAAACTGTCGGTTGGTGTTGGATCGGTTGTTGGCAGCAGCAGCGGAGCCAGTGGCGGTGGGCGATGTGTCATTACGTGTGTCAGCGAGTATTGGTGTGACCACCTATCCACAAGATCAGGGGGATGCGGACCAGCTGATGCGTCATGCCGATCAGGCGATGTATCGTTCGAAAAAAGCGGGTCGGAATTGTTATCACCTGTTTGATCCTGAACAAGACTGAGTCTGATTGCTTCTCCTGTCGACGTCCTCAGCACTCCCTCATTAAAATGCATTAAAATGCTTTGTGGTATCGTCAGTCCTTTCTTCTTGACCAAAAGTCAAATATCCGCTATTATTTTTAACCATTTGCCCAAATTTTTTATTGCCAACCAATGGGGTTGGCTAATGCTAGGAAAGACGCATGAACGAATTACACCGCCTGCAAGGACTGTACGACCCTTCATTTGAGAAGGAAAACTGTGGTTTTGGTTTGATTGCTCAGATGGACGATCAGCCAAGTCATTGGTTAGTGCAGACTGCCATTCAGTCACTGTCTCGCATGACGCACCGTGGTGGTGTGGCTGCCGATTGTTGCACGGGTGACGGTTGTGGTTTGTTGCTGAAAAAGCCCGATGCTTTTTTTCAGTCAGAAGCGCAGTCTTTTGGCTTTGTACTGAGCAGTGTTTATGCTGTTGGTATGGTGTTTTTGAACAAAGATGCGGCTAAGCGCGCGGCTGGCATGGCTGCGGTCGAGTCTGCGTTAACGGCGAACGGTGTTTCGGTTGCGGGTTGGCGTAAGGTTCCCGTGAATTCGGTGTGCTTGGGTGAACAAGCAACCGCTTCTGAGCCAGATATCGAGCAGGTATTTGTCAATGCGCCAGCGGGTATGTCTGAGGGTGACTTTAACCGCGCCTTGTTTGTGGCGCGTCGCCAAGCAGAAATGGCGGTTGAAGCGAATGATGATGTGTTTTACATCCCGTCAATGCACAGTCAGCTCATGGCGTACAAAGGTTTGGTCATGCCGCGCGAATTGCCGATGTATTACACCGACTTAAACGATGAGCGTTTTGCGTCATCGAGCTGCTCTTACCATCAGCGTTTCAGTACTAACACTTTGCCACAATGGCGTTTGGCGCAGCCATTCCGCTTCTTGGCGCATAACGGCGAATTAAACACCATTCGTGGTAACCGTAACTGGGCGTTAGCGCGTACCAATAAATTCCAAACTGCGCTCATGCCGCAGTTACAAACACTCAACCCGATTGTGTCGCAAACAGGGTCTGACTCGAACAGCTTGGACAATATGCTCGAAGTGTTGATGATGGGCGACATGGACGCCTTCCGTGCTTTGCGTTTGATGGTTCCGCCAGCTTGGCAAAATGTGCCGCACATGGATCCAGACTTGCGTGCGTTCTTCGAGTTCAACTCGATGCACATGGAAGCATGGGATGGTCCTGCAGGTATCGTCATTAACACAGGTAAGCACGCCATTTGTGCGGTTGACCGTAATGGTCTGCGCCCAACGCGTTATGTGATTACCAAAGATCGTCATATTACTTTCGCTTCTGAAATTGGTGTTTACGATTACGAGCCAGCGTCGGTGGTCGAAAAAGGTCACTTAAAACCAGGTCAGGTGATGGCGGTGGATTTGGCGACAGGTGAGCTGTTGCGCCCGACCGAGTTAGATGATCGCTTAAAAGTGCGTCAGCCTTACCGTCAGTGGTTAGATGCGGGTTATATGCGTTTAGAAGGCAATCCTGATGGTGAAGCGGATTTGTTGACCTTAGACACCGATAACGCACTGACCTATCAAAAGTACTTCCAAGTCTCGTTTGAAGAGCGTGACCAGATTATTCGTGTCTTGGCAGAAGATGGTCAAGAAGCGATCGGTTCGATGGGTGATGATGCGCCGTTTGCCGTCTTGTCTGAAAAGATTCGTCCGTTGTACGACTATTTCCGTCAGGTGTTTGCTCAGGTCACTAACCCGCCAATCGATCCACTGCGTGAAGCGATTGTGATGTCGTTGAATGTCAGTTTCGGTAAAGAAATGAATGTGTTTGAAGAAACACAGGCACATGCGCGTCGTTTAGAAGCAACCTCACCGATTTTGTCGCCAAGTCAGTTCGATAAGTTGTTAGCGATGAGCGAGCCGGGTTATGGACATGCCATCATCAGTCTGCACTATGAGCCAAGCATTGGCTTAGAAGCTGCTGTGCGTGCAGTGACGGCTCAGGCGGTTGCGGCGGTACAAGCAGGCAAGACATTGGTGATTTTGTCGGACAATGGCATTCAGCAAGGTCAGTTGACGGCTCATGCGTTGTTAGCAACAGGCGCGGTACACCATGCGTTGATTAAAGCAGGCTTGCGTTGCGATGCCAACATCATTGTCGATACGGCAACAGCACGTGATCCCCATCATTTTGCGGTGCTGTTCGGTTATGGCGCGACAGCGGTTTACCCTTACCTTGCTTATGAAGCCATTGCTGACTTATACCGCACCAAAGAATTAGATAACAGCAAGTCATTGTCGAAGTACCTGTACAACTTCCGCAAGGGTATCGACAAAGGTATTTTAAAAATCATGTCGAAGATGGGGATTTCAACCATCGCTTCTTACCGTGGCGCACAGTTGTTCGAAGCCATCGGTTTGAGTAACGATATTGTTGACCTGTGTTTTGCGGGTACGCTCACGCGTATTGAAGGTACTCAGTTTGACGACCTACAAGCCGATCAAGCCAGTTTAGCGAAAGATGCGTTTAATCCACGTAAGAGCATTAGCCAAGGCGGTGTGCTTAAGTACGTCTTTAATGGCGAAGCCCATGCTTTTAATCCTGAGGTCGTCGATTCGTTGCGTGCGGCATGCCAGAACAACGACCGCGCGTCTTACGACCGCTTTGCGGGTTTGGTCAATAACCGTCGTCCGATGGTATTGCGCGATATGTGGCGCGTTAAAGCCAATGGTGCTGCCTTAAGTGTCGATGCGGTTGAACCGTTAGAAGCGATTTTGAAGCGTTTCGATTCGGCAGGGATTTCTTTGGGTGCCTTGTCGCCAGAAGCCCACGAAGCTTTGGCAGAAGCCATGAACCGTTTGGGCGGTCGTTCTAACTCGGGTGAGGGCGGCGAAGATCCTGCGCGTTTTGGCACGGTCAAAATGTCAAAAATTAAGCAGATTGCATCGGGTCGTTTTGGTGTTACGCCGCACTACTTGGTCAATGCTGAAGTGTTGCAGATTAAAGTCGCGCAGGGTGCAAAACCGGGTGAAGGTGGTCAGTTACCAGGTGCGAAGGTTGATGCGACCATCGGACGCTTACGTCATGCCGTACCGGGTGTGACGCTGATTTCTCCGCCACCACATCACGATATTTACTCAATCGAAGATTTGGCGCAGTTGATTTATGACCTAAAACAGGTCAATCCTGATGCGTTGGTGTCGGTGAAGCTGGTAGCAGAGCCAGGAGTCGGTACGATTGCCGCAGGTGTGGCAAAAGCCTATGCCGACTTAATTACCATTTCGGGTTACGACGGTGGTACGGGCGCATCGCCGTTAACGTCGGTGAAGTATGCGGGCAACCCCTTCGAGATGGGCGTTGCCGAAGCGCATCAAGTGCTACGTGCAAACGACTTGCGCGATAAGATTATTCTGCAAGCCGACGGTGGCTTAAAGACAGGCTTAGACGTGATTAAAGCAGCCATTTTGGGTGCGGAAAGCTTCGGCTTTGGTACGGCACCGATGATTGCGTTGGGTTGTAAATACCTGCGTATTTGTCACCTGAACACTTGTGCGGTCGGTATCGCGACGCAAAACGAGCGTTTGCGTAAAGAACATTACATCGGCTTGCCGGAAATGGTGATGCACTACTTCCAGTTTGTGGCACAAGAAACGCGCGAGTTGATGGCGGGTTTGGGTGTTGCGCGTATGGAAGACCTGATCGGTCGTTTGGATTTGTTAGAAGTGATCGAAGGCGTCACCAAGCGTCAACGCCAGCTAGACTTTAGCAAGATGCTATCTGACGGCGGCATCAGCAAAGACAAGCCACACGTCAATAATGGTGAGCGTAACCCATCGTGGGATAAAGGTGAGCAAGCGGAAGAAATGGTGGTGCAAATTTTGCCAGCCATTGAAGCCAAAACAGGCGGCACTTTCCATTTCCACCTGAAGAACACAGGTCGTTCGATTGGCGCACGTTTGTCGGGTCAAATTGCTAAGCGTTATGGCAACCACGGCATGAGCGATACCCCCGTTACCTTAAAGCTAACAGGGGTTGCGGGTCAGAGTTTTGGTGTCTGGAATGCAGGTGGTTTGAACTTGCATCTCGAAGGCGATGCCAACGACTATGTCGGTAAAGGCATGGCGGGCGGTGAGATTGTCATCGTACCACCGAAGGGTTCAGCGTTTGATGCACACAGCACACCGATTGTGGGTAATACCTGTTTGTACGGCGCTACGGGCGGTAAGTTGTATGCCTACGGTACGGGGGGTGAGCGTTTCGGTGTTCGTAACTCGGGCGCGACAGCAGTGCTTGAAGGTATCGGTGATCACGGTTGTGAATACATGACGGGTGGTACGGTAGTTGTGCTGGGTAAAACAGGCGTTAACTTCGGTGCGGGTATGTCGGGCGGTATGGCGTTCTTATTCGACGAGCATAACGAAGCGATTGATAAGGTCAATACCGAAATGGTCGAGTTCTGCCGTATTGATACGGAAGAAACAGAATCTTATCGCCATTACCTGAAAGCCTTGTTAAAAGATTACTACGCACAAACAGGCTCTGCGACGGCAGAAGCGTTGTTAGCGAACTTTAGTCGTGATATTGGCAAGTTCTGGTTAGTGAAGTCGCGTGCGATTGGGCTAGATCGCTTGTTAGAACTCTTCTCGAAAGCACACTAAGAAGGAAAAATAAGATGCCAAGTCCAGATACATTTTTGAAAGTTGATCGTGTCGATCCACCTAAAACACCTGCGCAAGAGCGTAGCAAACAGTTTCATGAAATTTATGGCAACTTCAATGCCGAGCATGCCAAGATTCAGGCTGATCGTTGTTTACATTGTGGCAACCCCTACTGTGAGTGGGCGTGTCCTGTACACAACTACATTCCCAACTGGTTGA
Organism: uncultured Francisella sp.; assembly: GCA_964606405.1. Lineage (GTDB taxonomy): Bacteria > Pseudomonadota > Gammaproteobacteria > Thiomicrospirales > Thiomicrospiraceae. The sequence goes on along the minus strand of CAZSGH010000012.1, from coordinate 29,416 downwards.
AACTGGTTGCTGAAGGTAACGTGATGCAGGCGGTTGAGTTGTCGCACCAGACCAACTCATTGCCAGAGATGTGCGGTCGTGTTTGCCCGCAAGATCGTTTGTGTGAACAGGCGTGTACGCTGAACGATACCAACTTTGGTGCTGTGACCATTGGCGCGGTGGAAAAATACATCACCGATACCGCCATTGCGACAGGCTGGAAGCCTGACATGAGCAAGGTCAAAGCAACGGGTAAAAAAGTAGCGATTGTCGGTGCAGGTCCTGCGGGCTTGGCAGCTGCCGATATTTTGGCGCGTAATGGTGTGCAAGCGATTGTGTACGACAAGCAGCCCGAAATTGGTGGTTTGCTGACCTTTGGTATTCCGTCATTCAAGCTGGAAAAAGACGTGGTGAAATACCGCCGTGGTTTGCTTGAGCATATGGGCGTTGAGTTCCGTTTGGGCGTGAATATCGGTACCGATGTGACCTTTGCTGAATTAGAAGCCAATCATGATGCGGTTTATCTCGGCATGGGTACTTACACGGCAATGGCGGGTGGCTTTGCTGGTGAAGACTTACCGGGTGTGTACAAAGCACTCGACTTCTTAATCGCTAACGTCAATCGTTTGTTAGGTTTTGAAAAGTCAGCCAGTGATTTTATAGATATGAAGGGCAAGCGTGTTGTCGTTCTCGGTGGTGGTGATACCACCATGGACTGTACCCGTACCTCTATTCGCCAAGGCGCGGAAGATGTGTATTGCGTCTACCGTCGTGACGAAGCCAATATGCCGGGTTCTCGTAAAGAAGTTGCTAACGCCAAAGAAGAGGGCGTACAGTTCGTCTTTAACCGTATGCCAATGGAAGTCATCGGTAACGGTAAGGTTGAAGGCATTAAGGTCGCTGAAACACGCTTAGGAGCGCCAGATGCGTCTGGACGTCGTGTGGCGGAGGTTGTGCCAGGTTCTGAACAGATTATTGCGTGTGATGTGGTTATCGTTGCCTTTGGCTTCCAGCCGAGTCCAGCACCTTGGTTTGCACAACATAACATCAGCACCGATAGCCGTGGTCGTGTCGCTTGCCAAGAAGCACAGGAATACGCTTTCCAAACCAGCAACCCTAAAGTGTTTGCGGGCGGTGATATGGTGCGTGGTTCTAGCCTCGTTGTTCATGCCATCGACGATGCACGGAAAGCCGCCAACGCCATGCTCGATTATATGGGTGTGTGAGGGGAATGAGAAAGGTCGCGAAAGCGGCCTTTTTTTGTCGAATTTAGAGGATACAGAATTGGAAAAATCTTGGAAAGAGGCGATTAAGCGTGTTCTTGAGGAGTCGTCAACTCCACTGCACTATTCAGAAATTTCAGAGCAAATTTTGTCTCGTGGTTACTATCAAACAGATGGTGCGACACCTGCAGCAACGGTTAATGCACAAATATCTGCTTCGATTAAACATGATGGCGAAAAATCGTTATTTATTAGGGTCGGTAAAGGCGTTTTTCAGTTAAAAGAGGCAAATATTTTTTCTAGAAAAGACAAAGTTATAGCCAAACAATCTGCCGTGGAAGATATTTCAGAGGCGGAAATAGAGCAATCTGACTCCATTATTCGTTCATTAGGGATGTATTGGCAGCGTGATTTAGTTGTGTGGCGTAATGATCCAAAAATGTACGGTAAACAACAAGCCACGTCAAAGCCAGTAGATTTTGGGAAACAGAAAGGTATTTATATTCTTTATGATCACCATACGGTTGTTTATGTTGGGCGTTCTATTGATAGACCGTTAGGTAAGCGATTGTACGAGCACACTATCGATCGTCTTGGTAGTCGTTGGAATCGGTTCTCGTGGTTTGGTCTGTTGGATGTGACGCAAGAAGGTGATTTACGAGAAACGGCACTAAATACATCGTTAGCTAGTTTGGTAGCAACATTAGAGGCTTTGTTAATTGAAGCATTAGAGCCGCCACAAAATCGTAAGCGAGGTGATGACTTTTCTGCGATTGAATATATTCAAGATGTTGATCCAGAGCTGCGAGAAAGAGAGTTACAAAATACCTTGCGTTCGATTGAGCAAAAACTTAGAGATAATTAATTGAATAAGCAAGCTTTGCTACAAAGCGTCCAAGCTTCGCTCCCCAATCTTCATGCCCTGTACGCTTTCGGTAGTCGCATTCAAGGTACAGCGAGCGAACAGAGTGATCTAGATTTGGCGGTATTGGTTGAGGGTTATGCTGATCCGATACAATTATTCGAGATGGCAAATCAGTTAGCCGATCAATTGGGTTATGAAGTAGATTTGCTTGATATGCGTGCGGCTTCCACTGTGATGCAGTATCAAATTCTGACCAGGGGTGAACGTTGGTGGGTGAAAGATGTGTTACAAGTAGGTTTGTTTGAAACAATGGTATTGAGTGAAAAAACCAATTTGGATGAGGCACGATCAGGGTTGTTAGCCGATATTCAGGCAAGGGGTAATGTGTATGGTTGATGATGTGCTAATCAACAAAGCGGCTACGATTGAGCGTTGCGTGCGTCGCGCCCGCGAAGAATACGACAAAAATGCGGACACTTTTGCTACTGACTTTACCCGTCAAGATGCGGCAATTCTGAATATCCAGCGCGCTTGCGAGGCTGCTTTAGACATGGGGCAGCATTTAGTACGTCGTGACAAGCTCGGTGTGCCACAAAGTGCGCGTGATGTGTTTAGTTTGTTGGCACAAGCGGGATGGATTGAGCAAGCGCTCGCAGACGACCTTAAACGCATGGTTGGTTTTCGGAATATTGCTGTGCATGATTATCAAGCCATGCAGTTGCCGATTACGGTTCGTATTATTACCTTTCACTTGGACGAGTTTTTGCGCTATAGCCAAGCACTGTTAGAGCACGATGTCGATCCGAAAAGTGCGTGCTAAAAAAGACTGATTCGCTATTGTTGCCTTCTGTTACTGCGATGGGTGTAGGCAATATTGAATGCGTCGAGCGATAGACGAAATTACGAGACAAGATGAAACTTGTTTCTGTGAATTTTATAATGTATAGTCTATACATCACATTAATAAGCGATTTTTATGATGCACCGCACACAAATTTATCTTCAAGACGATCTTCATGCTCAGTTAAAGATGCAGGCGTATCAGCTTGGTATAAGCCTGTCAGAGCTTATTCGTCAAACGCTCGTTAAGGCGACGTCTGAAAAGCCAGCAACAGACGTTCGGGCATTTTTTAATGTGTTACCTGTCGCAGAAAGTTTTGCAACGACTGAGCCTGAGGATTATGTTCGTAATCTGCGTGCTGCTAGTCGATTATTGCGGGCAGATGTAGTGTGAAGAAGCCTATTGTTCTTGATACCGATATTGTTATTCATTTGTTAAAAAAGCAGACAGAATGTGTTGAGCGCTTCATTGAATTGTTTGAGAAAAAACACACGTTTTTAGTATCGTCCGTTGTCGTTGCCGAAATCTATGCAGGGGCTTTTGAGCGAGAATACGAACAAATAGAGTCTTTATTCGGTTTATGTCAATTAATTGATACAAATTATGAGATTGGTAAACAGGCAGGGATCTATGCAAAAGCCTATCGCAAGGCATTCCAAGGCATTTCCTTAGAAGATTATCTGCTTGCAGCAAGCGCAAAGATTCATAACGCCCTACTGTGGACAGGCAACCGCAAACACTACCCCATGAGCGATATTGAGTTTATTTAAATGATCCCCTTCACCGAACAGGACATCATTAACGCCTTTCCTGCCAGCGAAATCCGTAAAGCCAAGCCCTATGCCGCACGAGATGTACTGGGTGTTAGTTGGATCGAAAACCGATTGATTGGCAGAGTCCAAGGAACAGCACGGACGCCTTACACACAAACGATTATTGTGCGTGAGTCTGGGGTGGGGGCGTCGCGTCGGGTGACTTTTAATACGACTTGTTCCTGTCCTGTTGCTTACGATTGTAAACATGTGGTCGCTGTGTTGTTATTTGAACTGGCACGTCAGCAGATTGCTCAGGCTACGGCGGCGAAGGCTGCAGCCCCAACAACGCAACAGACAATGCAAAGCCAAGACATGCAAGCAGTGCGTTACTTTAACGCGTTGTACGAAGAAACCAAACGCTACTTGCAAACCATTCCTGAGCCGATAGAGACTGCGGAAGAAGGGCTTGTCTGGGTATTGACGGCTTATGAAGTTGGTTTCTATTCGGTAGATCCTTACAAGGTGCGTAAGCTCAAGTCTGGAGAATGGAGCGATAAAATGTCGCGGGTGGGCAATTTACCCACCTATGCGAGCGGTTACCATTATGGTCGCCCGAGTTATATTAAAGATTTCGATCTCAATATTATGCGCTTATTGAAAATGGCGAACGCCAATAGTGCTTCTGGTGACTACCGCTTGCAAGGCGCGGCGGGCGACTTGGTGATTCGCAACTTGCTGGTCAATAACGCGTTGTACACCAAGCAAGATAAAAGACTTGTTCTCATCGAATCGCAAGAACCCATCATACTCGATCTTACTTGGACTGAACAAAAAGGCTTGTGGACATTGCAACATAATTTGCCTACTTTCGCAGGAAGCCCTAGCCTGATTGAAACCAACCCACTGTACCTGTTATCACATCAAACTGATCCGCTCAAAGTCACCTTAACGCCCGTCTTAAGCCCCATTCCTTCGGCGATATTGCTCAAACTGCTCGATAATCGCGCGTCAGGTTTGCCGCTCGAGCGTTTATATGATTACTGGTCGCCGATTTATGATGTGTTGCAAGGGTTGCCAGCATTGCCCCAAGCTGCGATGCCCGAGCGACAGGTGCATCAGCCGATTGCCGTGTTGCGACTCGCAAGTTTGCTGATGTCGCGTGCGGTCACGCAATTAGCCGATCCCATTATCGCAGGCTTAAGCATTCGTTATGGCGATGTTGAACTCAAGCCCGTATCGCAAACCGACCCCGAGATTGCAGAAGCTGAAAATACTTCGGGTCGAGTGCTGATTCAGCGCGACTTAGCTTTCGAAGAAGATTGTGCGTTTGCGCTAATGGAAATGGGTTTGACCTTCTTTCCCATTCCGCCCGACGACAACGCGGTGTATTTTATGCCGCCCGATGCCAATATCATGAGCGTGTCGGCGCGTGACTGGTTGCCCTATATGGGACACCTCACAGCCTTGCAAGAGAAAGGTTGGATTGTCGATATTGAATCAGCAGGGTTAAGCGATATTGAAATTAGCAATGGTGTACAGGTTAATCTGCTCGATGATAACAATGACTATGCGCTAGATGCCACACTCAGCACCAGCGCAGGTGAGGTACCGTTATTGCCCTTGTTGCTCGACTACCTGAAACAAGATAAAGACTTGCCAACCGACGGTGATATTTACCTCGATAAGCCCGATGGCGGTTTTGTGCGCGTGCCTGTGGCGCAGCTTAACCCAATTTTGCAAGCGATTACCGAATTGTACGATCGACCGATGAATTCTGACGGGCAACTGCGCCTCAATCAATTCGATGTGATGGGTATCAGCAGTGATGCGGTGAAGGTGCAAGGTAAAAAAGCGCAGGCCTTACGTAAGGTAGTTAGTCAGTTAGCGACGGTGACAGGGATTGACCCTGTTGAGCCGCCTACTGGCTTACAAGCGACCTTGCGCGATTATCAGCAACAAGGCTTAAATTGGCTGCACTTTTTAGCCCGTCACAACCTCGGAGGGGTGTTGGCTGACGATATGGGCTTAGGCAAGACGTTGCAAGTCATTGCCCACTTACTCAAACAACAAGAACTAGGCTTGCTGACGAAACCCGCATTGGTCATTGCGCCCACCAGCGTGGTCGGTAACTGGATGTCGGAGTTGGCAAAGTTTGCGCCGAGTTTGACGGCATTACGCTTCGATGGGGCAAATCGTACCGAGCTTAAAGCTCAAATTGTGTCATCGAATGTTGTGCTCACCAGCTATGCGCTCATTCAGCGCGACAGTGAGTTTTGGCAACAAATTCCGCTACACAGCGTTATTGTTGATGAAGCCCAGTATGTCAAAAACCCGAAGGCAAAAACTGCGCAAGTCATTCGTACCCTCAAAACTGAGCATTGTCTCTGTTTAACGGGCACACCGCTCGAAAATCATTTGGGCGAATTGTGGTCGTTGTTCGATTTTGTCATGCCAGGCTTTTTAGCCAACGAAGCCCAATTTAAGAAACGCTATCGCACCCCCATCGAACAGCACGGCGACCAAGACTGTCAAAATCGCTTGGCACAGCGCGTATCGCCTTTTATGTTGCGCAGAACGAAGGCTGAGGTGGTTGCCGAATTGCCCGCTAAAACTGAAATTATCCAGCGCGTGACTTTAGATAAAGCCCAGTGGCAGTTGTACAGTAGCGTACGTTTGTCGATGGAAAAACGGGTACGCGAGTTAATGGCAGAAAAGGGGTTAAAAAGAAGCCATATTGAGGTGTTAGATGCATTGCTTAAACTGCGCCAAGTGTGTTGCGACCCCAGTTTGGTCAAGATTCCCGCTGCCGAAAAGGTTAAGCACTCGGCTAAGTTAGAAGTCTTGGTCGAGATGGTGCAAGAGCTGACAGAAGAAGGGCGCAAGATTCTCGTCTTCTCGCAATTTGCCACTATGTTGGGCATTATCGAAAAACGCCTGAACAGCGAGGGGATTGTTACCAGTAAACTGACAGGTGCGACACGCAACCGTCAGGCAGCCATTGATGCCTTTGTCGAAGGTGATGCACAGGTATTTTTGATTAGTCTTAAAGCAGGGGGCGTTGGGCTAAACCTCACCGCTGCCGATACCGTCATTCATTATGACCCTTGGTGGAATCCTGCAGCAGAAGCGCAAGCCACGGATCGTGCCTATCGCATCGGGCAAGATAAGCCTGTGTTTGTGTATAAGTTGATTGTCGAAAACACGGTCGAAGAGAAGATTTTGGTGATGCAAGAGAAAAAACGCGCCCTTGCCGATAGCGTCTTTGGTGACGAAGATGCGCTCAGTGTGTGGACAGACTCGAGCACTATTTTGAACCTATTTGCGCAAGATTAAATCGACATGCCAACCGCTTTTCAACAAGCCTGTTACGATCTGCTCAGGCAAATTCCTTCAGGACGCGTGACCACCTATGCTGAAATCGCTCATGCGCTTGGTGGTAAAGCCTATCGCGCTGTCGGCACAGCGATGAACAAAAACCCACACCCCGTTATTGTTCCCTGCCATCGTGTGGTGAATGCAGATGGACGCTTAGGCAAATATGCTTTTGGCTGTGAGCGCAAGCAGCAGTTATTGGAAAGTGAGGATGTGTGTATTGTCGATGGCAAGATACAGGATTTTGAGCAGGTGATGTTTCGGTTTAACCAATAAACCGTGTCTTATCGTGTAAAATAACACCACCAACCGATTTAATTTATTGAGAAGCATAATGAACTGGAACAAACTCCTGAATTCCGCTAAAGACGTGTTAGAAAATGGCTTATTGGGCGAAGACCCTGTTGATAATGCCGAACAGCAACCAAAGCCAGTGCCTTCGTCTCCTGTGCCACCTGCAACGGGTGATTTGCGCACCGACGCGCTCAATTATCATCAGTACCCCACACCAGGCAAATTGTCGATTGAGCTGAGTAAGCCAGCCGAAACGGCGCGAGATTTAACCCTTGCCTACAGCCCAGGTGTTGCTGAGCCTGTCAAAGCCATTGCGGCTAACCCGAGCGATGCTTACAAGTACACCATGAAAGGTAACTTGGTGGCGGTGATTTCGAACGGTACAGCCATTTTAGGCTTGGGTAACTTGGGTGCGTTGGCATCTAAGCCTGTGATGGAAGGTAAGGCGCTGTTATTCAAACGCTTTGCGGGTATTGATGCCATCGACATCGAAGTTGATACCACGGACACGGAAGAGCTGATTCGCACGGTTGCCAACATAGGGGTAAGCTTTGGTGGTATTAACCTAGAAGACATCGCCTCGCCGCAGTGTTTCGAAGTCGAAGACCGCTTAAAAGCCATGCTCGATATTCCTGTTTTCCACGATGACCAACACGGCACAGCGATTGTGATCGCGGCGGGGTTAACCAATGCGTTGCGCATTGCGAATAAAAATCTAGCCGATGTTCGTATTGTGTTGGTGGGAGCGGGTGCTGCGGGTACGGCATCGTTAAAGCTATTGCTCGATTTAGGGGCGCAGAAACACAACGTCTTGGTTGTGGATAAAGTGGGTGTGTTACACACTGGCATGACCGACTTACCACCCCATATGGCGCAATTTGCTGCCGACACGCAAGCGCGTAGTCTTGCGGATGCGATGGTGGGTGCCGATGTGTTTATTGGTGTGTCTGCGCCGAACATTCTCACGCCAGAAATGCTCATCAGCATGGCAGCTAATCCGATTGTCTTTGCGATGGCAAACCCAGATCCCGAAATCCGCCCAGAAGCAGCACGTGCAGTGCGTGGTGATGTGATTATCGCCACAGGGCGTAGTGATTACCCGAACCAAGTCAATAACGTGCTGTGTTTCCCTTATTTGTTCCGCGGCGCCTTAGACGCCCGTAGTAAAGAAATTAACACAGCGATGAAATTGGCAGCAGTCGATGCCATTGCCAGCCTAACGCACGAACCTGTGCCAGAGGAAGTATTGGTTGCCAATAATTTAACCAGCCTAAGCTTTGGTGCTGAGTATATTCTGCCTAAAGCCAACGACGGCCGCTTACGCGAGCGCGTGTCGCAAGCGGTACGTCAGGCTGCGGTGGATTCGGGCGTAGCTCGGGTTTAACCAGCCTTTTCATCACCACATGTTAGCCACCATGCCGCGCAATCATCTGCGGGCATGGGTTTGGCGAAATAGAATCCTTGCAAGTAGTCAACACCCATTGCGCAAAGTAGGTTTTTTTGCGCTTCGGTTTCTACCCCTTCGGCAACGGTTTTGAGGTGTAAAGCGGTTGCCATATTGGCGACCGCTTTAACCATATTATGTCCCTTATCATCTTCAATACGCATGACAAAAGCCCGATCAATCTTGAGCTTGTCAGCGTTAATTTCTTGTAACTGTGCTAACGATGAATGCCCTGTACCAAAGTCATCGATAGCGATTAAAAAGCCCAAGGCTTGTAGTTCTTGTAACCGTTCCATCGCATGATCGACATCGCGTAATGCCAAGCTTTCGGTTACCTCTAAAATAATATGTTCGGCTTTAAGGTGATGTCGTGCTAATTCAGATAATAGCCCCGGAATAAAGCTAGGCGAAAATAGTTGTCGACTCGACACATTGATTGCCATCGTTAACCTATGCCCTTGAGATAACCACTGACTTAAGGTTTCAAATGCTTGTGAGAATACCAGCTCACCTAATTGGCAAATTAGGCCTAAGTTTTCTGCCATGGGGACAAAGGTAGCAGGGGACACCCAGCCATAGCGTTCATCGTACCATCGCGCTAAGGCTTCAACGGTATGTGGCTTGCTGCTACTACATGCGATAATTGGCTGATAATGTACCGTGATTTTTTTCGTTTTAATGGCGGTAGCGAGGCGGTTTTGAATATACAGCTCTTGCTTGCCATTGTCTTTGTAATCCATGTCGCTATAAAAGCACGCCTGATTTCGTCCTTGGCTTTTGGCATGAAACATCGCGCGGTCGGCATTGGAAAATAACGCTTGTATATCGGCTGCATCGCTAGGGTAAATTGCAACGCCGATACTAAATGAAACAGGGAGTTCATTCTCATCAATTAGAATAGGGATTTGCATCGCGTTAATGAGTTTGTCGGTGAGGGTGCGTACCTCTTCGTTATCGGCAATTTCGGGCAGTAAAATCACGAATTCATCGCCACCCCAGCGCGCCAGCGTATCGCTAACGCGTAAACAGGCACTGATCCGCTCCCCTAAAGCAATGAGTAGCTTATCGCCCACTTTATGCCCTAAGCTATCGTTAATTTGCTTAAAATGATCGAGATCGAAAAAAAGTACCGCCAATTGCTGTTCGTTTCTCTCGCACAATAGCAGCGACTGTTTGAGTCTGTCCTCGAGTAGTACGCGGTTGGCTAGTCCTGTTAGTGCATCGTGCAGTGCCATGTGGGTGATTTGCTGCTCTTGCAGATAACTTTGTGTCACATCGCGCAGCGCGCCACGAATGGTAATTCTACCCGTGCTGCTGCGGTGCGATAAAAATCTTCCTTCTAACCAAGGCGTTGCTTGCTGATTGGTATTCAGGCGAAATCGAACATGAATGGTTTCTTTGTCGCTATTTATCAGTTGATGAGATTTGAGTAGCCAGCCTTCGCGATCTTCGGGGTGAATGTAGCCCAAAAAACGTTCTCCTGTTGGCGTGGCTAATCGCGTCAACCTTAACCAGCCACTACTGACTTCGATGAGGTTGCCATCGCCATCAATCGTAATGACAGCCTCTTCGAGCAGGGCAAGCGTTTCGTTAAAAATGCGATCGTGTTCGCGAGCGATATCGACATCATTGATCATGCGGGTAATCGCGCGACCAAGGCGTGAAATGTCATCTCGCTGCTCTCTATTTTCAAATGTTCTCAGAAAAGGGAAAGCTTTACTGCTGTCTTGGCTAATGGCATAGTTTTGCACGCCAGACCAGATTAGGTTAATGCGCACGCCCAGTTGTTTCATCCAGCGTCCAAGCAATAACCAAATAATGGCTAGTGCAAAAAGTACGACAACAACGGGCGGTAAGATCATCATCCACCAAGGGTCTGCGGAAGGCAGAGGACGCCATAGTGTTATTTCCGCGTGGGTTAACTCGTGTCCTTGTGTTAATTCAGTCCAAGGAAGTTGTGTGCGAATAAACTGCGCATCTTCAATTTGCTCGCTTGGGAATTTATCAGAAAAAGCGAGCGGTGTCTGATTGTGACTAATCAGCGCAAAACCACGTGATGGCGCAATATACTGCATAATGGCAGGTGTGATTTGATTGGCAAAGTGTGCCAAGCCCATATCGCTGTCGCCAAGCGGAATGGGGAGTTCGATAACGTGATAGAGCTTATCGCCTTGTTGGTCGGGGCAAAGGGTGCGGATCAAGCTTTCTTTGCTATTTAATATATGCTCGGCAACCGTGCTACAGCCCAACTGATAAATGGGATGGTGTTGTTTGTCGGTAATGACAATGGCATCGAACGGGTTGCTGCTAGCTTGCGCCCTAAAAAACGCATCAATGGTATCTGTTTGTTGCTCTGTGTTTAGTGTCGATAATTGTAACCAAGTCAAGATATTAACATCGCGTTGAGCGGCCTTGTGCCAGTCTGTAAGCAACATATTCAGTCTTTGTTGCGAACGCTCAGTTACCTCAGTGCTTTCTTGATCGAGATGGCGTTGTTGCGTTAAATGTCCCCGAAAAAAGGATACACTGAACATAACCATGCCCAATAACACAAATGCAAGCACAAAGCGCTGGTATAAGGGCGCTAATGTGTGATTGTTGTTTAGGTTAAACATGGTATTGTGCCTGTCCAGCTGTGATTGTTGCCACCTTCGTTCTCCCTAGAACCTTCCTGTAGACTCCAGCCCGTTTAGGTTTTTAGAGCTGTCATATCGTTTCAGCTAGTATACGCACTAAGGCGGTTTAGTAATATGCGGCGTTGTTTTTGCTTAACAATCACGTCATCTTTTTAAGGTGGACGTGAATAAGCTTTTTCTTGTCAAGAAGAAGTGACACGAATGCTGGGGGGCTAGGCTGTAGGTTCGCTCTCCTTTTGGAGAGCGATTAAGTCGGGATTCCCTCTCCCGCAGGGAGAGGGCTAGAGAGGGGTTTTATTCCTTGCTTTAAAAGTCACTCCATTCTTCGCCTTTGCTGTTTCGGGGGGCAGGCAATGCCGCACGCGATTTGGCTGCTGCAACTTTTTGCACAAAGGTGGGCGCACTATGTCGATCCACATGCTGTTCGACTTGCTCTAGCAGTGAGACAATTTGATGAGATAAGGCATCAATTGTTGGCATCATGCTGTGAATACTTTGGTGCTCTTGTTTTTGTGCTGCGCTAAATGCTTTGGCAATTTCTTGATGAAAGCGAGTATGGGCGCTGTCTAATTCGCGCATGGCTGGCAAATGATCGTACTGTGTGCCAACGGCGCGACGCCATTGCCCAAGCGCGCAAAGGGATGGGTTGGCAATATCTGCGATATTAGCATTTTGTTCATAACCAGATAGGAAGTTCGACAATTTTAAGCGTACACGAGAAGGCTCCTGCTTCATTTGGGATAATGGAGAGCGTCCAAATTGACTAATTTTTTGTGCAGCGGGAGAGAGTTTGAATAAGGAGACAAGTTGATTGAGCTCTTCCATATTGTCAGCAACCTGAGCGGCACTTGCTGCTGTTTCCTCTACAAGCGCAGCGCTTTGTTGGGCAACACCATCCATGACGTTCATAGCCTGCGTGACTTCTTTAATCGCTTTTTCTTGTTCCTTACTCGAGCTGCTCACGTCATGGATAATATTGCTGACTTGAGTAATCGATGCGCTGATTTTTTGGAGAGCATCACCAGCTTCCCGGGCACGAAGCGATCCTTCGCCAATTTGTTCGACAGAAGTTTCGATCAGATGCTTGATGTCTTTTGCGGCATCGGCAGATTTGCCTGCGAGAGCACGAACTTCGCTCGCCACCACGGCAAAGCCTCTGCCATGTTCTCCAGCACGGGCAGCTTCGACCGCTGCGTTTAATGCCAGTAAGTTGGTTTGGAATGCAATGCTTTCGATGAGGCCAACGATGTCGCCAATTTTTTGACCAGAAGCCTCTACTGCTTGCATGGCGACAATCGCTTGATCCATGATGGTGCTGCTATTAACCGCTTGTTTGGCAACATCATGTGAAATGTCATTAGCCTGAGAAATGGTAATCATGTTTTGCTGTACGCTACTGAGCATCTCATGTGTTGCCGCAGCGGTTTGTTCAATAGCAGACGCTTGTTGTTGAACTTGACCAGAAAAGTTGTTCACGCCTTGTGCGAGTTGTGCATTGCTGTGTTGACAAGGTTGGTTGAAAACTGCACTTGACCGACCATTTCATTAAGCCCTGTTAATGCAACATTAACCGCATTTTGTGTCATCAAATAACTGCCTTCATACTTGCCATCTAATGTTCCGCCGAGTCTATTCGAGGCAATCTCACCTAAATTAAAGATGGTTTTAGACATAAATTGATATAAGCCATCTAGAAGCGTATTAATGCCTTGTCCAACTTGCAAATAAAAGCCTTCTTGACCCTGAGTTTCGATGCGGTTGTTTAAGATGCCTGTATTTGCATTATGGATGGCCATTGCTAGTTGGCTTTGAATGCGGCATTGTGCTGTGACATCTCGCCATTCAAGCACAAAGCCTTGACGTTGCCCCTGATTAATAACGGGAACAATCGTTAAGTCTAAGCTGAGGTTGGCAACTTGTAAGCGACCATGCCATGTACTCGTCAGTTTTTCTACCATTTCACGCTGATGACTGGGGTCTTTATGGAAGATGTCCATATTACTACCGATGACAGAAGCCGCCTTGAAGTTGGGCAATGCGGTTTGAAGTTCAGCCTCGTTTCTTTGAAACATTTGTGCTAACGAGTTATTAATACTGACAATATTAAAATCATTATCCGCAACCATCAAGTTGGTACTGGCTGCATTCATGGCGGTTGTTAACATGGCGCTTTCGCGAGCAGCATCCAACGTATCACTGGCATTTTGTCCAATGCGAGTGCGCAACAAGTTGAGTGTGTTAGTCCATACATC
>CAZSGH010000012.1:0-15655 GCA_964606405.1 uncultured Francisella sp. | reverse complement strand
TGGCATTTTGTCCAATGCGAGTGCGCAACAAGTTGAGTGTGTTAGTCCATACATCGTTGCCGACGATCGGTTCTTTAAATTGACCATTAGACAAATTCTGAATCGCAGTAATCTGCGTCTGATTAGGGCGAGATAAGACATAGCCGCGCCAAGCAGACAGACCAAAACCAGATAGAATGAGCAAACTACTGACGGCTTGTGCAAGGTTGCCAAGAGAAAGATAAGGTAATAGTACTCCGACAAAGCCAACGCCCAAGCCTATCAGCCCTAATTTATCTAATGTCATTTTAGGGGTCCAAGGCATAGATTTTTGTCTATTGCGAATTTGACCATAAAGCTGTTCGCCTAAGGCTTTCTGTTCATTGGTTGCAGGATAGCGCACAGACACATAACCCGTTATCTGTCCTGCTGTGAACACAGGGCTTGCATTGGCAGCAACCCAGTAGTAGTCGCCATTTTTACGTTTGTTTTTAACCAATCCGAACCAAGGTCTTCCATCGCTAATGGTATCCCATAAGTCTTTGAATGCCTCTTTTGGCATGTCGGGGTGGCGTAGTATGCTGTGAGGCTTGCCTTTGATTTCGGCTTCTGAATAACCCGATGCTTCAAGGAAGGCTTTGTTAAAGCTGGTGATGTTTCCTGTCAAATCAGAGGTCGATAAAATAACGGCGTGACTGGGTAAATGGTATTCGTGAGACATGATACGCAACCCCTTTTTTGTCCAATTTACTTCTAAGGGTTTTATTATAGGGAATGCTGTCTATTGGTCAAGAGGAGATGGTGTTTTATTGATATAAGTCAAATGGTTATCTTTCATTATCTGACATTTATGGGTAGGCGATGGTCTATCTTTTTGATTTTACGCTTCCTAGCTTATGACGAGAAAGCGTAAATGCTTAGGGATTTTCTATACCTTAAACTGATGAACTTGTTTATCTAATCCTTCGGCCAATGTTTTCAAGTGCTCACTGGCTGCGAGTGTATGACGCATAGCGCTACTGCTTTCTTCTGTCATGCGAGCAATGTCTCCTACTTCGCTTGCAATACGATCGGCTTCTTCGAGCTGGTTTTTCATTGCGAGTGCAATTTCATGAATCCGCTCCGAAGTGCGTGTCGAGGCATCTCGGATTTGACTGAGGGCATCGGCTGCTTTATGACTGTAGTCTACGCCAAGCTGTACTTGGTTAACGGTTGTACGCATGCGGGCAACCGCTGCATCGGTTTCATGTCCAATGGTATGGATGACTTCGCTGATTTCACGCGTTGCTTGGCTGGTACGAACCGATAAGGTGCGCACTTCGTCGGCGACGACGGCAAAGCCACGACCTTGTTCGCCAGCACGGGCAGCTTCGATAGCGGCATTGAGAGCAAGTAAGTTGGTTTGTTCGGCAATATCACGGATGGTATCAACGATGCCGCTCACACGTTCCGACTCTTGTCCAAGCTTGGCAATCGCATCAGCCATTTGAGACACTTCTAGAGCAAGATGTTCGCTGTTATCGGATGCTTGACGCACGACGCTAGTGCCTTGATTAGCAACATCCCATGCTTGATGCGAAATGTCAGAGGCTTGTTGTACACGAGCATTCACGTCGCTGACATTGTTGCGAATGCTTTTGACTGATTGTGCCACTTGATCGGCACGATGGCGCTGACGCTCGGATGCAGTTAAAATGTTCTGAGCCGTTTCAGTGAGTTCGGATGCTGCATTGCTGACTTCTTCGCTGCCGCTATTAATCGTTTTTAGTGCTGCTTTTAGGCGATTAATGAGCGCATTAAAGGCAGTGGCCATGCAGAAAATCTCATCTTGATGCTGACTAAACGGTACGGGATACGTTAGGTTGCTTTCGCGCTCCATTCGTGCCATTGACTGTTGCAAGTTAACGACAGGGGTGGCGATGGTTTTCGCGATTTGACGCACAATTAAAAAGAGAACGCCCTGAAAGACAAATTGCATCATCCACATCATGATGTTAAAGAAGGCGAGCTTGTCTTGTAAGCTGGCGACTAACTGTGCATCTTGATGGTCTGCTAGTGCAATTTGTACTAAGTCTTCAATATAGAAGCCGAGCACAATCTGTGCGCTGATGGTCATAATAGCAACGAAAAACTGTATCATCACTTGTAAACGGTTTTGCATGCTTAGGTGTTGCCACCAATGGGTGAATTGATTCATACCCTTATTCCTCAAATGTTTTTTGCTACTTTGAACTAGCATTTATTGTGCCATATTTATGAGTTGCTTGCCTATAAGTGTTCTATTTCTGTATAGAAGGGATTCCATGAAATCAACGAGATAGATGCTAAATTGCTGCGAAAATCACGATAGGTAGGGGTGTTGCATGAGCGGACTACCTTATAGGGTATCTCTAAAAACGCAATATTTCGTCATCCTCGCGTATGCGGGGCTTCATAAAGGCAATGAAAGTGATTCCCGCTTTCGCGGGAATGACGGGTTTCTAGAATTTTTCTGCTATTGTGCCAACCACAATCGAATCCATAAGCCAATGGTGCTGGTATAGCCTAATTCGGTACTGCTAATATTTCCTTGGGCATCAATAATAATGTCGGTAGGTAGCGCTTTACTGCCAAAAGCCTTGAGCCAAAAGCCATCTGGGTCGTTGAGTAATCTCTGCAAATTGGTTTCTGAGTGTTTGCTGAGCCATTTACTTAAGTCTTCTGGTTCGGTACTGCTGGCAACCAGTATCACGGGATAATGTGCGCTAATGGTTTCGATATTGCCGTGCATTGCCGTGCAAACAGGGCACCAAGGCGCAAAAAAGTGAATGAGTACCGCTTGTCCTTTAAATTCGCTTAACTGGATAGGGGTTTGCGCTACGCTGCTTCCTGCTAATAAGGGCGCTTGCCCACTGGCCATGTCTTGGTGTTGCCACGAGCGAATGACCATAATGATAAGTAAAATTATCCCAGCTTCGATTGCCCAGCGTTGCCAGCGTGGACGAGACTTGCTGGGCGGGCTTTTCAAGGGGTCGTCATTCCCGCGAAGGCGGGAATCACTTTCATTGTCTTTATGGATTCCCGCTTTCGCGGGAATGACGATATTGGTAGTAGAAGGTTCGTTTGGTGACCTATTCATCATTGTTGCACTCTGGTAATGCGCACACCAACACTGGCGGCATTGTGTAGGGCGTCGGGTTTGCCAATGCTCAATGTCACTTGTTGTACGCGCTTATCCTGCAGACAAATGTCGGCAAGCTGTTGTGACAGTGTTTCTACCAGTTCAACGTGCTGTTCAATACAGTGTGCGGCAAGCTGTTGCGCTAATGCAGCGTAGTCGACGGTATCCGATAAGTCATCACTTTGCGCGGCTAAGCGGGTGTCGACGTTTAATTCAATATCGAGAACAATTGGTTGTGCGGCTTGTTTCTCATGCTCTAATACACCAATGCGTGCGGGCAGAACAAGCTGCTTTAAAAAAATTTGGTCAGTCATCATCATCTTATATTGGGTTTTTAGGGTTGTTTCGGTTAGGATAGCATAAAATCAAAGCTGATTAGTGGGAGTGTTGGTGTGGATTTAATGGCAGTAGTATGGATTTTGTTGGCATATAGCTTGGGTTCGGTTTCGAGTGCCATTATTGTTTGCAAATTAATGGGATTGCCCGACCCACGCAGTGAAGGTTCTGGCAATCCTGGTGCGACGAATGTATTACGTATTGGCGGCAAAAAAGCGGCAGCGCTCACTTTGGTTGGCGATATGCTTAAAGGTTATCTTCCTGTTGCCTTAGCTGTTTGGTTCGGTTGTGATGCCATAACCGTCATTGCGATTGGTATCGCGGCATTTGTCGGGCATTTGTGGCCAGTATTTTTCGGTTTCGCCGGAGGTAAAGGGGTTGCAACGGAACTTGGGGTGTTGTTCGGATTGAACCCCCTTGTTGGTGCGCTGACTGCTGCTGTGTGGTTGTTCATTGCGAAAGGACTTAAGATTTCATCTTTAGCAGCATTGGTTGCGATGGCATTAGCACCTGTCTTTACGTGGTATTGGTCTGGCTCTTTGCCTTGGGCTTTGGGCGTAGGGTTTATGAGTTTGATCTTGGTTTGGCGACATAAGTCGAATATTCAGCGCTTGCTAAGCGGAAAAGAGTCCGCCATTGGACGATAATGTGTTTCTGAAGGTTATTATCTTAACCATGCTGCTTGCTGTTGCAGGTGTTGGCTTGCCTGTACTATTTGAGCCTCAACCTATTTTGGTTGGGGTGCTGCATTCGCAAACGGGTACGATGGCTTTCAGCGAACGGGGTGTACTGCAAGCAACGCTTGCCGCAATTGATGACGTGAACGCGCATGGTGGCGTGCTCGGTCGTCCATTAAAAGCGGTGATTGCTGATGGTGCGTCTAATGAAAAAATCTTTGCACAACAAGCCGAACACCTATTAGTAAGTGATAAAGTCCCTGTTATTTTTGGGGGATGGACATCGGCATCGCGCAAGGCAATGCTGCCCGTTTTAGCAGCGCATGACGGCTTGCTATTTTACCCCGTGCAATATGAGGGAATAGAGCAATCAGCAAATGTTATTTATATGGGTATGGCACCGAACCAGCAACTTTACCCTGCTTTAACTTATATGCACGAGCATTTTGGCAAAAAAGTGTTGCTTGTCGGTTCTGACTATATTTATCCTCGTATGGCTAATGCCATTGCGCGACCGTTATTAACAGGACTAGGCGCAACCATCTGTGGTGAAATTTATGTGCCACTAGGCAGTCAGAATGTGGATGCCTTAGTCCAGCAGGTCAAACAGTGTCAGCCAGACTATATTGTTAATACCGTCAATGGTGACAGTAATTTAGCCGTATTTAAAGCCTTGCGAACGACAGAACACATCACCCCGATCATTTCAATGAGCTTAAGCGAAACAGAGTTGCGACACTTAATTACCTTTTTAGGTATTGGGGTGACGCAAGCGCATTATGTTAGTTGGGGTTATCTTCAATCGTTAGACACGCCAGAAAATAGAAGTTTTGTGCGCCAGTTACAGATGACGTTACCTACCGCGGCCATTAATCATCCTATGAAGGTGGCGTGGGATGGTGTGCATTTATGGGCAAATGCGGCGAACTTGTCAGGCGTAGTCGATGCTGGCGTGCTGGGTAAAAATTTAGCAGGTATGTCATTCCCCAGTGCGTCAGGTGTTGTTTCAGTTGATATTAGTAATCGCCATCTATGGCAGCCTGTCTATGTTGCACAAGCGCAAACGGATGGCAGCTTTGCGGTTGTTTGGCAATCACGAAGTTTAGTGGCGCCGAATCCTTGGCCTTTAGGCAAGGATCATGCTGCTTGGCAGCAGCTCGAACAAGATTGGTATCAGCAATGGGGTGGTCAATGGCAAGCTCCCTAGTCACCATGCGCTCGCAACTACTAAGTTGGTTTTTACTGGTTGGTTTTTACTGGTTGGTTTATTGCCGTTGGTTTTATTGGCCGTTGGTTTGCAATGGCACTTAGAGCAGTCGCTCATTAGCGACAAGCAAGCTCAGCTTTATGCCATGGCGAGAGAAAAAGGGCATCTGGTGCGAGAGCGCGTGTCCTCCGTTAAGGGGCAAGCAGAGCAGGCAGCGACTTTGCCTTCCATTACGCGCTTGTTAACGGATGCGACCAATCGTGCTCAAATTGCAATGGCTGCCGAATTTTCGCAACGCTTTACGCTGCTCAACGGTCATTATGATCTATTGTTGGTTGACACGTCGGGAAAAGTTGTTTTTACGTTGATGAATGAGTCTGATTATGGTGCTCAGTTAACGTCGACACAATGGCGAAAAACGCCTTCTGGTATTGCCTTTGAACAAGCAAAGTCAACGATGACAACGATTATTACGCCTTATCGTTGGTATGAACCATCACAGCGTCGCGCTGCATTTGTGGCAACCCCTGTTTGGGATGTGTTTGGCAAGTGGGTCGGCGTGTTAATTGTACAGCTTAATGAAAGTTGGTTAGACAGCATTACGGACAGTCAAATTGGTTTGAGTGCGACAGGCGAAGTCGTACTGGCTCAACATAATTCAGAAGGCAAGTTGGTTGCTGCCGCCCCTTTGCGATTTCATCCCAAAGCGCATTTAGAAGGTTTTTTACTTGATGGACACCATGATATTCCCGCTAACCGAGCCATTCGGGGTGAAGAGGGGTGGAGTGATGGTATTGATTATCGCGGTAAGCCTGTGTTGGCGGGATGGGTCAATATTCCAGCGTTAGAAATGGCATTGGTGGTTAAGCAAGATATTGATGAAATTCTTCAGCCGATGATTGCCCAGCGTTATGTGATTGCCATTGCTGTCGTCGCGTTACTCATTTTTATTGCATGGATTATGACGTGGGTTACCCGTTATTTTGTAAAGCCGATTCACGAGATCGCTCATGCAGCGGAGGCTTTGGCGTTAGGGCGTTGGTATGTGCGCGTGCCACAAGGACAGGCAAGAAACCAAGAATTGTATTATTTAGAACAAGGCATGAATCAGTTAGCAGAAACCATAGAGTACCAGTTTGATCGATTGCAACAGCAAGCGACAGAGTTAGAAGAGCAAGCTTCGGAGTTAAATAACTACTCGCATGATTTAGAGGCATTGGTAGCAGAGCGTACAAAAGAGCTTGAGCTGTTGAGCGTTGTTGACCCGATGACGAGCTTGTTCAATCGTCGTCATTATATGAGTGAGGCGCCTAAGCTATGGCGACAAGCTGCTCGTAATCGTCAGATGCTGCTGTTTGTCTTACTCGATGTTGATAAGTTTAAAGAGTATAACGATACGCAAGGGCACAAGGCGGGTGATGAAGCGCTAGTGCGCATTGCGCAAGTGTTGCAGGAAAGTTGCCAGCGTAGTAACGATATTGTGCTGCGGATGGGGGGCGAAGAAATGGCGGTATTGTCGCTCATTAAAACAGAGCAAGAAGCGATTGCGATTGCTGAGCGTATTTTAATGTCGGTCGAGATGTGCGCTATTCCGCATCCCGCGAGTTCCGTATTACCGATTCTAACGGTGTCTTTGGGCATGGCGATTTTTGATGGTGAGTTTTGTCATGCTCCTACAGAAACGAATGTTGATAAGCTTTATGCGCTAGCAGATGCTGCTCTGTATCAAGCGAAAAGTACGGGGCGTAATCGAGCTGTGCTCGCGCAAGAAAAAGTAACTTGTTAGAATTGTTAGGTAATTTTTTGGTCATTTTAAAATAGCAAGGAGTGCTTTATGCGCAAGTTGGTTCTCGCTGCGGTTGCAGCAACATTGGTTTCAGGTTCAGCCTTGGCAGAGGGTATGGGCGCAAGCGTTAACTATGGCTTGGGTGGTTTGGGTGTCGATTTAGGCTATGCCGTGATGCCCGATTTCGTTAATTTACGTGCGGGTCTTAATGGTGGCTTGAGCATGTCTGGCACAACCACACCCGATCTAACCACTTATAACTATAGTTTAGATACAGGTTATAAAACGTTAGGTGCTGATTGGCATCCATTCGGTGGTTCATTTCGTT
This sequence comes from uncultured Francisella sp., assembly GCA_964606405.1. GTDB lineage: Bacteria > Pseudomonadota > Gammaproteobacteria > Thiomicrospirales > Thiomicrospiraceae. The sequence continues at coordinate 8,182 of CAZSGH010000012.1, read as the reverse complement.
TGTCGGCAGGTTATGCGTTTTCCGATGTTAAGTTAGATATTAATACAACGGGAACTTACACTTTTAACGGTCAGACGCAAAATGGTACGGCGATTGGTCAAATCAAGTACGGTAGTGCCCCTTATGTGTCTTTAGGTTGGGGTAACCATGCGCCACGTAACGGTGGTTTGTTCTTTAATACCGAGTTGGGTGCGATGCTAACAGGTAAGCCAGATGTGAGCTTGTCGGAAAGCACGGGACTGATTTCTCAGGCAGACATTGATGTAGAACGTAACAAAGCCCGCGACAATGCGTTAGGCTTCTTCCCTATTGTTAAGCTGGGCGTCGGTTACACTTTCTAAGGTGCTGTTGCTACAGACTCAAAAGGACACTTCGGTGTCCTTTTTTATTGTTTATTGTTACGGCATATCCTGCGGATCAATATCCAAAAACACCCTGACGCCACTCACCGCCACATTGGGCTGATTCAGGGCATCCAAGAGTTGGCTAATGGTCGTATGTAGCGCAGCGCGGTTATCCGACTGCAACCACAACAACTCTCGATAATGATATTGCCGACGATGCATTAACGCAGGCATGGGTCCTGACACCTGAACCTGTGGGTCGCTGATGTGCGCCAATAAACCATTCAATTGCTGTTGCACCGCTTCCAGTTTTCGACCCTCTGCCATTAGCCATGCACTGTGCCCAAAGGGCGGTAAATGGGTTTCTTGTCGCTCTGCCAATAAGTCTTGTGCGATGACATCATAAGGCTGCGTTAGCAACGACTGTACAAACGAATGATGTGGCTGATGGGTTTGTAACAAGACCTTGCCTGCTTTATTGCCGCGCCCTGCACGCCCCGAAACCTGTGTGACCAACTGAGCCAGTCGCTCTAATGTGCGAAAGTCACGGGCAAAGAGTGCACTATCGACATCGATAATCCCAACAAGTTGAATACCCGCGAAGTCATGTCCCTTGGCGAGCATTTGTGTCCCTAAAATCAGCTTTGCGCTGCCATCACGTACTTGCGCTAATAGTTCGGGTAGCTTGTCTTTGCCTTGTGCGCTGTCACGGTCGATGCGTAGTACAGGGTAATGTGGAAAATGCCCTGCTAATACTTCTTCGAGTTGTTGCGTTCCCTGTCCGACTAAATGCCAGTTTTGCGAGCCACATTGGGGACATTCACTGGGGCTATGTGCCACCCGTCCACAATGATGACAACGCAAATTCGGCTTGCTGCGATGAAAGGTGTAAGGCACTTCGCAAGCAGGGCAATCAAGCGTGTGTCCGCAATCGTGACACATCAGCACTGGGGCATAACCGCGCCGATTTAAAAACAACAACACCTGCTCATCGTTATCGAGTGCGCTTTGAATCGCTGCCAGCAGTTGTGGTGACAAAGCGCCTTCCAGCTTTTGCGCACGCATATCGATTGCCAACAACTGCGGAACGGGTTGGCTGTTGGCGCGTTGAGTTAGTCGCAGCAGGCTGTATTTATGTTGCGCCACATTAGCAAGGCTTTCCAGCGATGGCGTTGCCGACCCTAACAGCACAGGGCAAGCTTGCAATTTGCCGCGCATAATCGCCACATCGCGTGCATGATAGCGGATGCTGTCTTGCTGCTTGTAAGAACCGTCGTGTTCTTCGTCGACAATGATTAGCCCAAGCTTGGGTAAGGGCGCAAAAATCGCCGAACGTGTACCAATCAGCAATAAGGGTTCGCCTTGTCGGGTCAGTTGCCAGACCTTGCCGCGCGCCACATCGGTGAGTCCCGAATGTAGGGCAATGGGGGCAGTGCCGAGTCGTTGTTCAAGTCGGGCGAGCATTTGGGGTGTTAAGCCGATCTCGGGTACCAGTAATAAGGCTTGTTGTCCCTTCGCAAGCACCTCACTGATGATGCTGGCATAAACCTCGGTTTTTCCGCTCCCTGTTACCCCTTCCAATAAACTGACGCTAAAACGACCTAACAGTTGTTGCACGGCACGAAACGCTGCGCTTTGCTCATCGTTGAGCGTGACAAGGTTGGGTTGTGCGGGCTGTACACTTAACGGACGTTTACTCGGCTTAGCGATTTTTGCCTGACGCAATACCGTCGGTAACGCGGTTTCGAGCACCCGTCCCCAGTTGGCGTGATAATAGCGGCTACACCAATCGAGCAAGGCGAGTTCTGGCGTTGTCCACAATGGTGTTTCATCTAGCACAGCAATGATGTCGCGCAGGGTAAACTTGACGTTGGGTGCTTCATCAATGCCTAAAATCAGCCCCACTTGTTGCCGATTACTCACAGGCACAATCACCCGCAACCCTGTTCTCAGATTGTCTTCTCCCAAATAGGTGAGCGGTGGCAAGGGCGTACCCGTGACGGCAATTTGGTAAGCAGTGGGCATAACGAGCTGTCTTTATCTTTTTTTAGGGTAAAATAGCAATAAGTGTAAATGGGACGCTAAAAACAAGCGCAGCGAAGTTTTAGAAGTTCCCCTAGATTATAAAGGAATCTTGCTGTGGTGAGGGTGATTGAATCGAGCTTAGAGCGATTAGGCGTTGTCTTGGCTTGGTTAATGTTGGGTTTGGCAGTGTTGGCGAGTAGTGTGCTGGTGTTGCGTTATGGTTTTGGTGTCGGCTCGACAGCCTTGCAAGATACTGTGCTGTATCTCAATGCGTTACTGGTGTTGCTCGGTATTTCGGTCACACTCACAGCAAATGCCCATGTGCGCGTCGATGTCTGGTCGTCACGCTGGCAAGATAAAACCCGTGCGCTGGTTGACTTTGTGGGGGTGCTGGTGCTGCTATTGCCAATGATTGTTGCGATCGGTTGGTTTGGTTGGGATTACGTCGCTCGCTCGTGGGCAATGCACGAAGGCTCGGGAGACGCAGGCGGTTTGGCGGGCGTCTATTGGATTAAGTCGCTCATGCTGCTCGGTGATGCGCTGTTATTGTTAGCAGCGATTGCCTTTGGCTATCGTGCTTTTTTAGCATGGCGTGGGCAAGACATCAAGATGCCAGTCGAACAGCAACATGAGCTATAAGGATTATCAATGGAACTCTTAGCCCTTCTCTTTTTTGCTTTTACCTTTATGCTCCTGATTATGGGGTTTCCTGTTGCTTTTACGCTGGCGGGTGCTTCGCTCGTTTTTTCGCTGATTGCGGGCGCATTTGGCTATTTCGATGCCTCGTTTTTAACCGCATTGCCGAACCGAATTTGGTCTCTGGTCACGAATAGTCAATTATTAGCCATTCCGCTGTTTGTGCTAATGGGTATTTTGCTCGAAAAATCACGCTTGGCAGAAGACTTATTACTTACTGCATCTAAAATGATGGCGGGGGTGCGTGGTGGTTTGGCATTAGCGGTTGTCGGTGTCGGTGTGCTATTGGCTGCTAGTACGGGGATTGTCGGCGCGACCGTTGTTGCCATGGGCTTAATCGCTTTGCCAGCGATGCTTAAAGAAGGCTACTGTCCTAAGTTGTCTTGTGGTTTGGTTTGCGCCTCGGGAACCTTGGGGCAAATTATTCCGCCTTCAATCATCCTTATTTTATTGGGCGATATTCTCTCTTCGGCCTATCAACAAGCACAGCTCAAAATGGGCATTTTTAATCCTGACACCTTATCGGTTGGTGATTTGTTTGCGGGTGCGATGATTCCAGGCTTATTGCTCGCAGCCATGTATGCCTTATTTATGGTGTGGCACGCACGCAAACAACCGCCGATTGCCAAAGAATTGCTACCACCTAAACCAACTTTGCGCGAAGTCATGATTTCTTTAGTGCCGCCATTGTTGTTAGTGTTTTTGGTTCTCGGTTCGATTATTGGTGGTTATGCTACCGCTACCGAATCGGCTGCTGTCGGTGCTATGGGAGCGCTGATTTTGGGCGTGCTTCGTGGGCGTTTGAATCTGCCATTGCTGCAAGCATCTGGCTTAGAGGCGGTTAAAGTCAACAGCATGATTTTTGCCATTCTTATCGGTGCGATATTCTTTTCTCTTGTTTTCCGTGGGTTAGGTGGCGATGATGCGGTTCGTGAATTACTCACCGACCTACCAGGTGGCGTATTCACCGTTATGTTCATTGTGATGCTACTGCTGTTTATTTTGGGCTTCTTTTTAGACTTTATCGAAATCACCTTTGTTGTTGTACCGATTGTTGCGCCTATTTTACTCACGATGGGTGTTGATCCTGTTTGGTTAGGCATTATGATTGCCATTAACTTACAAACCTCTTTCTTAACGCCACCCTTTGGCTTTGCGCTCTTCTACCTGCGTGGTGTTGCGCCTGCGAGCATTTCTTCGTCAGAGATTTACCAAGGCGTGATTCCTTTTATTCTCATTCAGCTGAGTATGCTGATTGTGTTATCTTTCTTTCCACAACTCGCCACTTGGCTACCGAAGGTGATTTATGGGTAATAACCGTCCCTCTGCGCATCAACTGCGCGAACAACGTCAGCAAGAAGCCATTATTTATGGCGAAAATGCCTGCCGTGCTGCTTTATTCAATCGTTTTGATGACGTGGTTAAAGCCTTTTTTACCCCCGAAACCGCGCCCCGCTTTGCGGATGCCATGCGTGCCTTAGCCTCCGAGCGTAAAGCATACAAGGTTGTTGATGAAGCAGAGTTAGAACGTATCACAGGCAGCCAACATCATGGTGGCGTGAGCCTAACTGTGCGTAAACCGCCCGTCTTGTCGGTACAAAGTTATCTAAAAGGGATGCAAGATAGTGATCGTGATTGTGTATTAGCACTAGAAAACATCGGCAATCCGCATAACTTGGGTGCAATTATGCGCTCGGCAGCGCATTTTGGTGTCAAAGGCATTATTTTGCCCGAACCTGACATGCTCTTTTCTGGTTCGGCAGCCCGTGTTGCCGAAGGTGGTGCGGAAGTGCTTTATCCTATTTTCGCGCCCGACTTTGCTCATGCGTTATCAAACTTTCGTAAAGCAGGTTATACCCTCATTACCACCTCAAGTCATCGTGGTACAGATTTGTATCAAAGCAAGTTACCGAATAAAGTCGTTATTGTTTTTGGCGAAGAAAGTAGTGGCGTTTCTAAAAAGGTCGCAGCTATGGGTGACTTGCCCATTAATATCTCGGGAACGGGGGCGGTAGAGTCGCTGAATGTCAGCGTTGCCACAGCACTCATTTTGGGTGAGTGGTGGCGGCAGGGGTGATTTTCACCATCGGCAAAATCATGGTATCCAAAGAGGTTGTCGCCGCTGCACATCGAGCTCATGCAGAAAAGGCAGTTGCAGCATTGCGTGGTTAAGAGCATCTCTAAAAACCCATGAGGGTTGGGGGTCTGGGGGAAGGAATTATAATGATAACAACATGTAACTTATTGATTAACGCCCTTCCACAAGAGGAGAAATAAATGAGGGAAGTCTAAAAATTGCACTGAGTGCGGCTTTTAGAGGTTTCCTTAATTAAACCCCATCTGCCGCCAAGCTTCATACACCACAACGGACACGGCATTCGATAAATTTAAGCTACGACAGCCCGCTTTCATTGGAATCGTAATGCGCTGTTCCTCTGGTAAACTCATACGTACCGCCTCTGGCAAACCGCGCGACTCAGGACCAAACATCAGCGCGTCACCATCTTGGTAAGATACCTGATCGTATTGGTTGCTGGTTTTTGTCGTTAAAGCAAATACACGTTTGGGTTGCAATACAGCCAAACAGTCGGCTAAACTCGCATGAATCTGCACATGCGCCAACTCCGCATAGTCCATGCCAGCCCTGCGAACTTGTTTTTCATCGAGCGTAAAGCCCATTGGTTCAATCAAATGTAAGCTCACGCCAGCATTGGCAGATAAGCGAATAATCGCGCCTGTATTGGGTGGAATCTCAGGTTCGTATAAAATAACCGAAATATTCATTTTAAGAAGGACACTCCCTTGTCACTTAACATCACTGCTCTGGGGCTTAATTTTAGCACACCCCTCTGTCTGCTTTCAGGTAATGCAGGCTATGGCACCGAATACTTAAAAGTATCTGGCTTCAATTATGATGCGGTTGGTGCTGTTTTCTTAAAAGGCACGACAGAAGCAGAGCGTTATGGTAACCCGCCCGAACGCGTCACTGAAACCCCTTATGGTCTCATGAATGCCATCGGACTACAAAATCCAGGTGCTGCTGCCGTTATTCGCGATTTGTTACCTAAATTGAATTGGGATGGCAAGCCACATTTCATTCCCAATATTTCAGGCTTTTCAATCGACGAATACGCTTTATTAGCGCAGGCCTTCGATCAAACCCCTGTGCCCGCTATTGAAATTAATATTTCCTGCCCTAACGTCAAAAAAGGCGGTGCTGCCTTTGGTAACGATCCTGATCTCTCTGCGAAAGTGGTTGAAGCTTGCCGCGCTTCCACGACTAAGCCGCTAATTGTTAAATTGTCGCCCAATCAAACCGACATTGGCGAAAGTGCGCGTCGTTGTATCGAAGCAGGCGCCAACGCCTTGTCTGCTATTAATACCGTCAGTGCTATGGCGATTGATATTCATACCCGCATGCCGCGCTTAGGCAATAACCAAGGCGGGCTTTCAGGTCCTGCCATTAAACCGATTGCTCTATTGGCTGTGCATAAGATCTATCAGGTAGCCAAGGCGCATAATATTCCTGTTATTGGGCAGGGCGGCATCACCAATGCCGAAGATGCTATCGAATTTATGCTGGCAGGGGCAAGCCTCGTTGGTGTCGGTACAGCACTCGCCAAAGATCCGATGATTGCAGGCAAAATCATCAAAGGCATACAAAAATATATGAGCAAATACGGCTTTACCCATATTAGCCAGTTAACAGGCGCACTAGAGCTTCACGACAACAGCAGCGGTTGCACACCAGCCAGTTGTTTAACGAAATAACAAAATCAGAGAAAAAAGATGACCGATCAACACATCCAACAATCCCTCGCCATTATCAAACGTGGCGCAGCCGAATTATTAATCGAAGACGAGTTAATTAAAAAGCTCAAAAAGGGTACGCCGTTGCGCGTTAAAGCGGGTTTCGACCCAACAGCGCCTGACTTGCACCTCGGACATACTGTTCTGATTAATAAGCTGCGTCAACTGCAAGACCTTGGGCATCACATCCTATTTTTGATTGGCGACTTTACCGCTATGATTGGTGACCCCACTGGTAAAAACATCACCCGTAAGCCGCTCGATGCCGCAGCGGTGGTCGAAAACGCCAAAAGCTACACCAGCCAAGTGTTCAAAATCCTTGACCCAGCAAAAACCGAAGTGGTCTTTAATGGTAGTTGGATGAATCAACTCACAGGTGCAGACATGATTCGCCTTGCAGCACAAAGCACGGTTGCCCGTATGCTTGAGCGCGACGACTTTTCTAAGCGTTACGGTAATCAGCAACCCATCGCCATTCACGAGTTTCTCTATCCTTTATTACAAGGTCACGACTCGGTCGTGCTCAAGTCAGATTTAGAGTTGGGTGGAACCGATCAAAAGTTTAACCTACTGATGGGTCGAGAGCTACAGAAGGATGCAGGACAAGAGCCGCAATGCGTTCTCATGATGCCCATTCTAGAAGGCTTAGACGGCGTACAGAAAATGTCAAAGTCGCTTGGCAACTATATTGGTATTAATGATGCGCCCGATGAGATGTTCGGTAAAGTCATGTCGATTTCTGATGATTTGATGTGGCGCTATTACGAACTACTGAGTTTTGAAAGCTTAGAAACCATTGCCGAACTCAAAGCAACGGTTGATGCAGGCGCTAACCCACGCAATATTAAGGTCAAGTTAGCACAAGAGCTAGTAGCTCGTTTTCATAACGAGCAAGCTGCTATTGATGTGCTTGCTAACTTTGAGTCACGCTTTAAGAATAAAGAACTACCCACCGATCTTGCTCCTTATCGTGTAGAGGGTGAAATGACCATTGCCCAAGCGCTTAAAGGAGCAGGCATTGTTTCTTCTTCTTCTGAGGTGGTTCGGGCAGCTAAACAGGGTGGATTAAAGCGTAATGGCGAAAAGCTCGACAATCCTAATCAAGTTATTCCCGTTGGTGAGGATGCGGTTTATCAAATCGGCAAACGTAACTTTGCACGTTTAGTTCGAAATTAAGGTGTTTTGAGTGGTTTTAGTGTTCTGTAAAAAGCTAAAACCACAACTGTTAGTGGTCTCATAAATAAATTTAATAAAACTGTAAAAAAGGGTTGCTAAAGAATCTCTCAAGTCCCATAATTCACCTTCTC
>CAZSGH010000011.1:0-65420 GCA_964606405.1 uncultured Francisella sp. | reverse complement strand
TGGCTGGCTGGCTGGCTGGCTGGCTGGCTGGCTGGCTGGCTGGCTGGCTGGCTGGCTGGGCTATATGATGGCATGTCGAATCTCTAAATTGCATGAAACGTTGCAAATATTACACAATTTTTATGCGACAAAAACAACTATTTACACAAATTTTCTTTATGGCGTTATTTGACAAGAGGCAAAGAAGAGAAATCTACCCTAGCCCTCCTTTGCTAAAGGAGGAGAAAAAAACATCCCCCTTTGACAAAGGGGGGCGCCGTAGGCAGGGGGGACTTATGAATGAGTTTGTAAAACAGTAGATTTTCTCCTTCGACAAAATCAGGACGAACGTTAACTTGTTGCTTTTACCAAGCTCCGTTCGTCCTGAGCTTATCGAAGCGCATTTTTAGACACTAAAGCTTTCGCCACACCCACACATATCTTTTATGTTAGGATTATGAAACTCAAAGCCTTCATTCAACAAACCGTTCTTAGCGTAATCCAGGGTCAACCCTGAAAGCTGCGCCATACTTTTCTGCGGTACAACAACGGTCACATCATCACACGTGATGACAATATCATCGTCTTTAACCTCATCGGCATAATCGACAACATAAGCAAACCCTGTACAACCACTCACCTTGGTTGCCAAATACAAACCAACGCCATGACCACGCTTGGCTAACATGCTACGCACACGAGCCACAGCTGATGGTGTTAAGCTAATACTCACAATATGCTCCTTTTAACGACGACGAATTTGAGCGATTTGCACAGTTTGATGCTGCTTAGGAAACTGAGCGCGTCTTTTTTCTAGCAAAGCCCCCAAACTAATCTGAGTTAAAAAACCTTCAATCATACCAGACAAGTCATCCCATAAAGCATGAGACAAACAAGCCTCACCCTGTGCACAGCCTTCACCACCACGACATTGACGCGCATCTAAATCTTCGTTCATCGCTTGTACAATTCTCTGAATACTGATCTTATTAAGATCTTCTGTAATCAAATAACCACCACCCGGCCCGCGAACACTTTTAACCAACTTATCACGACGAAGGCGGGTAAAAATTTGTTCCAAATAAGACAGGGAAATACACTGACGCGACGCAATATCGGCTAAAGAAACCGCGCCAGCCTGCTGATGCAAGGCAATGTCTAGCATTGCAGTTACCGCATAGCGCCCTTTTGAAGTTAGTCGCATAAATAGCCCTCGTCACGTATTGTTATTAATAGTGTGACATTTTAACAAGGACACCCCAAAATCGCAATACCTGACCATATTTGTCAGGTATTATTTTTTGCTAATGCAATCATCATCTAAGGCACAAATATCAAGTGGTGGCAATGCCATGTCTGGCAATTCTGATCCACTTAAGCGAGCCAAAGCCTCTTGTGTCGCCTTAAGCTGAGCATCAATAACCAAAACATGATCTGTTAATGCATGAATAGCGCGCTCTACAGGATCAGGAGTATCTTTACCCGCGCCATAAGCATCAAAACCCAGAATACTAGTCGCTGCTTGCGCCCTTTTAACATCTTCTTCTGTTTTACGTCGAACCAAATGCCCCGGAATACCGACAACCGTTGCATCCGCTGGCACATCTTTAACCACAACAGCATTAGAACCAATCCGTGCATTATCTGCCACAATAATTGGACCAAGCACCTTAGCGCCAGCCCCAACAATAACCCCATTACCCAAGGTCGGATGACGTTTACCCACCCGCCAGCTTGTGCCGCCAAGTGTCACACCATGGTACAGGGTGACGTCATCACCAATTTCGGCAGTTTCACCAATAACAACCCCCATACCATGATCGATAAATAAACGTCGCCCAATGGTTGCTGCAGGATGAATTTCGACACCTGTAAACCAACGAGCCATCGTAGACAACCAACGAGCCAACAATTTAAAGTCGTTACGCCAAATTTTATTGGCGAGCCGATACCAGAATACCGCATGAACACCAGGATAAGTCAGCAAAACCTCCCAAGTTGAACGTGCGGCGGGGTCACGCGCAAACACACACTGCACGTCTTCTTTCCACAATTGCCATAAAGTCATCGTTCTTTCTCCTGATTACCAAAGTGGGCTTCTAAAAAACCTAACGGGTTGGCGGTCTGGAGGAAGGGGTTGCAGAAATTAACTGGAACCAATTAACTTAATCCCCTTCCACCAGCCAAAAAACAAACATGGAAATTCTAAAAAATAAGCGAAGCGATATTTTTAGGATTTATCAAACGCCAATCTTGCCACACGTTGCATACTGCGTAAAATACCACGCAGCATCACCAACTCTTTAGACTCTACATCGGTGCGAACCAACAAGCGCTTAAAGCGTCGCATCAAACGATCGTGTTGACGCGCATCTAAAAACTCGATATCAACCAGTGTTTGTTGTAAATGTTCGTAGAACTGAGCCAACTCTTCACTCGTCGCCAAGGTCTTTCCTTGCTTATAGCTCCTATCCCAGCCTTGACGTTGTTGAGCTTGCATCCATAGCTCGTAAGCAAAGATTTGCACGCCCATTGCCAAATTCAGCGAACCATACTCAGGATTGGTGGGCACATGCCCCAAAACATGACAGGCATCTAACTCTAAATTAGTCAATCCCGAACTTTCCCGCCCAAACACTAAAGCGACCTGCGCCTGAGCATCGACTTGTTCTAACAATAAGGTTGCAGCACCACGCGCATCAACTTGAGGCCAGCTAGATGCGCGTTCGCGCGCGCTGGTGCCAATCACAAAAGAGCAACCATGCAGGGCATCTGCTAGTGTATCGACAACACACGCATTGGTAAGTACATCCGCGGCACCACTGGCCATAGCTGTCGCTAAGCCATCGGGAAATATCTTGGGATTAACCAAAACAAGCTGAGATAACCCCATGGTTTTCATTGCCCGTGCTACCGATCCAATATTACCTGGGTGCGTTGTTTCGACCAGCACAACTCGGATCGATGCTAATCTTGTTGTTAATTCTACCAAAGACATCCCGCCCCCCATTATCTTAACCATGTTAGGAAAGCGCTAAAAAATACGCTTTGCACCGTTATTAGAATTATGAGCACCTCTAAAAACTCAATGGGTAGCTGGTCCGGTGTAAGGGGAAACGACATCGCTTATATGCAATTATCACCCCAATCCCTTCCACAAGCCCCCCGCCCCTTTTTAGATGTGCCTCATGCTATAATATGCGCCCACTTGTTCTTCCCTCATTTTAGTTTGTCTGTTTGTATTAAAGGAAAGCTCTATGCACCCTATTCTCAATGTCGCGACCATTGCGGCAACACGCGCTGGTAACACCATTTCTCGTCATCTCCAGCAAGCAGACAGACTAACGATTGAAAGCAAAGGCGAAAACGACTTTGTCAGCGAAGTTGACCGCGCCGCTGAACGGGATATTATACAAACCATTCAAAAATATTACCCAACTCATGCCATTTTAGGTGAAGAAAGCGGTTTTATCGGCGACGATGAAGAGTATTTATGGATTATTGATCCGCTAGATGGCACAACAAACTTCTTACATGGCATACCGCAATTTGCGGTATCCATCGCAGTGTTACACCGTGGCAAGTTGGCGCATGGTGTCATTTTTGATCCTGTCCGTCAAGAAATGTTTAGTGCCTCTAAAGGTGCTGGCGCGCAAATGAACAACCGTCGTATTCGCGTGACTGAACAACGCACCCTAGCAGGCTCTCTGTTAGCAACGGGCTTCCCTTTCCGCGACTTTGACCATTTAGATGTTTACATGGATACACTCAAAGCCTTTATGCCGCAAACAGCCGGCATTCGTCGCGCTGGCTCTGCTGCGCTTGATTTGGCTTGGGTGGCTATGGGCCGCGTAGACGGTTTCTGGGAATTCAAACTCAATAGTTGGGACATTGCTGCTGGCGCACTCATTGTGCAAGAAGCAGGCGGATTAGTGTGTGATTTTGCGGGCGGAGAATACTATTTAAACTCGGGCAACATTGTTGCTGCCAACCCCAAATTACTCGCAGCTATGATGAAAACGTTAGCGCCAGTAGTTCCCGAGGCCTACCGTAAGTAAGGACACCACTAAAAACATCGCTTCGCTTATTTTTAGTGGCGTCTAGAAGTATGAAAAAAGCACAAGCTGCGTTTTTCATATTCTATCTAAATAGCAGATGACACATAAGCATGCGCTGCTGCATTCCCTTTTAGCAATGACTGCTGATCTTTATGCAGTTGTTGCTTTAACTGAATAAGATTATCAGACATCACACTGCTCTGCTTAAGCAACTGCTCAATTGCCGAAACATTAACATCACTAAACGGTCGTGACAATTGTGCAACGCTCGACTCGACAGACAATTGCCATTGCTCAACTCGCTGAGCATAAGCATCTAAATTTGCCTCATCAACAACTATCTTCGCCAAGCTTTCAGCTTCAATCAAGTCATTCAAAAGAGATGTATCCATTAATTGCTACTACTTTGCTTTAGAGACGCTGTTAATGAGGTTCTTAAGTTCGTTAAGTTAGCAATTGTCGAATTGACAATCGAAAACTGATTGGTATAGCGCGCAAGTGCTTGCTCATAACGTACATCAACTTGTTTTAATTTGTCTGTATATTCGACATCTCGCTTACCCAAAGCCGTAACAGAAACCCCGATTGTGCCGCTCTTGGCATCAAACATATCCGTAATACTTTTGGTCATTTGAGCCGAAAAGCCTCGCTGAAAAGTCAGCGTACCGCGCGATCCTGTTGCGGAACCCGCGATATCAAATTCTAAATCTCGAGGCGACCCTGTCAAAAAGCTATTAATTTTGACATGTTGCCCCGTACCAACAAAGGTATACGAAGTACCATCTTTCTCCAAAGCTCCCATAACATCCTGACCCGCATAACTTCCAGCAGAACCAGCTCCCGTCGCCAAGCCCATATTGGTCGTCAAACCTGCGCTTAAACTGCTAAAATTAACCGTCGAGGCGCTACCAAACTTATCGGTAGACAGTTGGAATCGGTTATTGGCTGAATCGAAACCCATTTGGACGGTTAGGCCTTTCGCTTTTAAATTGGCGTCATTATTGATCGCTGTCTGCATCACTTTGGCCAAGTTTTCGCGCGTATAGGTTCCTGCTGCCAAACTTAGCGTCGTTGAAGCAGTGCCATTAATTGATAAAGCAAAACTGTTATCACCAGCCGTAATGGTAATAGGATCCGTCGCAAGACCTGATGCCATATTACCTAAATAGAGTGCCTGACGTGCAGACTGATTAACCGTCAAATTATAAGTTCCAGCTACCGTTTTATCGGAAGATCCAGAATAGCTTACCTGATTATCTGTCGCTACGGCATTAGCAGAAAACAACTTGCCAACAGCAGATGGATCTGCAGCTATGGCAGCCGACAACTTAGCGCTATCTAATTCTAACGTACCATCCAAGTTGGATTTAATCCCAATATCCGCCATCGATTGATAAGCACCGCCATCAGATGTTCGGAATTGTAAAAACTTTTTGATGTCATTAGTGATCTGTTTTAGTGACTGCTCGCCTTTCAATGAGCCTTTGGTAGGATCTTCTGGATCTTTCTCGTAAGAGCCTAAATACTTAATAACGTCACGCATGGCATTCATATCATCAACAAATGACTGAACCTTATCCGACAAACCAGCCGTATCGGCACCAACCGTTAAGGTGATAGGAACACCAGGCTGTGCTTTATTTAAATTAAGACTGACACCATCAACAACACCAGTTGCAGTGTTCGTTGATGAAGTTAGAGACAAGCCGTTCACTGTAAACTGAGCATCTTGCGCTGCGATTGTCTGCACCATATTATTGGTACCATTACCAAAAGCAAACTGCGACAAGCCTGTTGTGTCAGTATCGTTACCGTCACCATCGGTCACACTAATCGAAATACCATTACCCTGACCTGTTTGCTGAGCGGCCATGACGAGACGGTAACCTGTACCATCATTAACAATAGACGCGTTGACACCAAGCCCTGCAGCATTAATCGCCCCTTTTAGTCCTTGCAGCGTATTGTTCGATGAGTCAATGGTAATCGCTTTTGTTGAGCCGCCAACCGTGAGGTTAAATGTTCCTGTACCTAATGCAGTGTATTGCGAAGCCGTCCCGACAGATGCCAAAGTATGTGCTTGAGCGCGCTGATTAATCGTCACTTCATATGCACCTGCACTTGGCTTGCCCGTTAAGGTTGTTCCCAAGGCAGCACTATCCGATGCAGTGACAGACATGGCATTGAAAGTTGCGGGTGTATTTAATCCACTCAAGTTGGTTTTAATGCTATCTAACGCATTACTGAGTAGATCAAAACCCGCCAGCTTATTCTGAATTACTGTCTGCTTATCAGTTAAGTACTGTTTCTTAGTTGCCACATCTGCCGAGGCTAACGCCTTAGAAATGGTACCCACATCAAACTGACCTGCCCCCAAAGAGGTTGTTAAGGTCTGAGCAACCGCATCTTTTAATGCTTTTGCCGTATCGAAACCACTTTTTGAAGTAGTGCTTGTTGTTGTCGGTAACAAGCTACTAATCAGAGAATTTGTTACTGCCATGATATGCCTCCCAGCAAATGCTGCTTTAGGGAATCTCTAAAAATCTCGTTTCGCTTATTTTTAGACTTTCCTAGTTTGTTTTTTAGCTGAAGGAAGGAGGGGTAATCAATGGATTACATGCTACTTTCAATACCCCCTTCCTCCAGACCTCCTGCCCTTGAGCTATAGAGGTACTTTTTATAATTGGTATTGTAAGCAGGTTATCGACCAATGACGCAAAAACTGAAGAAAAATATTACAAATAAATAAAGCCACGACAAGGTGGCTTTATTCTAGCATGATCAGTAACGGTTACTTGAGCAAGCTCATGACATTCTGAGACATCTGATTTGCCTGTGACAACATCGACATACCAGCCTGTTGCAACACTTGTGTACGCGCTAAGTTAGCACTTTCACGAGCATAATCCGTATCCTGAATGCGGCTGCGTGCAGCTTGCATGTTTTCGTTCACATTTTGTAAGTTAGATACTGTGTATTCCATACGGTTTTGTAAAGCACCCCATTTAGCACGCTCAGTTCCAATACGCGATAAAGCACTGTCAATCTTCATAACTGCCAAAGAAGCCTTGGTTGTCGTTGACACCCCAACTCGACTGAACGCTGAGTTAACAACTGCTTTCGAACCGTTAGCCGCTGTTAACGTTGTGCGACCAAAAATACCATTGTTGTTAGCACCTGACACGCCTGTCCAAAAATTCGCAATCGAAATCGTAATCTTGTCACGACCAGAACCTGCATTCGCCACTTCCCAGCCTGCTTGAATTTTCAAAGAGGTTGGCGCTGCCGATAAATAACTACCTTTAGTACCTAAAGTTGCCATAATCTGAATTTCGTTAAATTTCGTTGTTCCTGCAACACGGTCAATCTCTTTAACCAATTGCTGTACTTCTGTATCCATTTGCACACGGTTTTCTGCATTGTAAGTACCGTTCAATGACTGAATCGATAACTCACGCATACGTTGCAACATGTTAACAATCTCTTCCGATGCGCCATCCATGGTCTGAATCAACGCCATACCATCATTGGTATTACGGATTGCCATATCGGTACCACGAATCTGTGAGGTCATACCTGTTACGATTGCCAAACCTGCGGCATCGTCTTTTGCGTGGTTAATACGTTGACCTGAAGTCAAACGTTCCATGCTTGTGCCCTGACTGCGTCCTGATTTGTCTAACAAACGGATTGCGTTTTCAGAGCCCATATTTGTGTTAATTACCATAGCCATGATGAAAGTTCCTTGTGTGTGTTAACTGCTTAATTATTTAAGCTTTTTCTATTTGCGGTGATGTTTCTCTCCGTCAATAGGGTTAACGACACGCACAGGTTTTTCTTTAAGCTTTTTTACAATTATTTTTCATAATAGGAAGCACTTCTAAAAACTCAATGGGTAGGAGATATGGAGGAAGGGGGGGCGGAAATAGCATATAACGCATTGATTAAAAACCCTTCCTTCAGTAAAAAAGGAAATTGGGAAGTCTAAAAACAAGCGAAGCAAGGTTTTTAGATGTTCCCTAGAGGCAATCTTGCGACCACCTCTACAGAGTCATCACGAAGACAACTGATCGCAATAAGCGTCTAACTCGCTCTTATTAATGGCAAAGATACCCATGCCGCCTTGTTCGAAATCGAACCAAAAAAAAGGCAGCTCAGGATAGGCTTCCATTAGCGCAATATCCGAGGCACCAACCTCGACCATTAACACACCATTGTCTGTTAAGTGTTCTGCTGCTTGTGCCAGCAATTGTCGCGTCAAATCTAAACCATCGTGACCCGATGCTAAACCAAGCATGGGTTCATGACTAAACTCTTTGGGCATAGCAGCAATTTCGGCAGCATCCACATAGGGCGGATTACTGATAATCAAATCGTAACGCTTGCCTGCCAACTTGCTAAACAAATCCGACTCAATTGCCCTTACCCTATCTTCAACGCCATGTAAGGCAATATTCTGTTTCGCCACGGCAATCGCAGCTGGGCTAATATCGACCAAATCAACCTGCGCCTTAGGCAGAGCTTGCAGGGCTGCAATACCAATACAACCAGATCCCGTACACATATCTAATACCTGCTCACAGGTATCTTCATTGACCCAACCATCGAAACCGCGCGCAATCAATTCGGCAAAAGGCGAACGCGGCACTAACACATGCTCATTGACAATAAAGTTCATACCCGCAAACCACGTTTTACCAACCAGATAGGCTGCAGGCTTGCGCGTGACGATTCTGTCGTCAAACAATATCCCGATTCGTTTTGCCTCATCATCGGTAACTGCTGCGCTTAACCAAGATTCATCTAGATCAGGTGGCATATTCAGCGCTTGGTAGACTAAAAACTTAGCCTCATCAAAGGCATTATCCATACCATGGCCATAAAACAAATGAGCACCTAAAAAGCGCGTTGCGCCCCAGCGGATAAAATCACGCAAGGTCGTTAATCCTGACATATTCGACATCATTAAACTCATATCACGCCCCCTTCGGACGAAAAGCAGTAACTTTTTCTGGTTGGGTTTCTAAGCGTGCGCCACCAATCAAATCAATACAATAAGGCACGGCAGCAAAAACGCCATTTAAACAATCGGCAATCGCAGACGGCTTACCGGGCAGGTTGATGATTAAACTTTTGCCGCGAATCCCTGCAATTTGACGCGATAAAATCGCTGTCGGTACAATTTTCAACGATACCGCACGCATTTGCTCACCAAAGCCATCCATGATTTTATCGCATACGGCAGCAGTTGCCTCTGGCGTGACATCGCGCAACGCAGGACCTGTTCCGCCCGTAGTCAGAATTAAATCGCAGCATTCGGTATCGGCTAGTTCTATTAAGGTTTGCTCGATTAACAACTGCTCGTCGGGAATCAAGCGCACGACAGCTTGCCACGGATTGGTGAGCACATCGCCAATCCATTGTTGCATAGCTGGACCGCCTTTATCTTCATAAACCCCGTTTGATGCCCTATCTGAAATGGTGACAAAGCCGATTCTTGCGGTTTGCATCTGTCTGCCTCTTGTAAATCTGTTTGTTAATCCTCATATGATACCTTATGAGTTAATAAGTAAACGCTAAAAATACATAACGAAGTTCTGCGCAAACTAAAATGGATGGGGGTTTGGGGGAAGGTTTGCATTATTAAGTGCCTAAATCTTTTGGTTAACCCCCCTTCCACCAACTAAACAAGAAAATAAGGGGATCTGAATAAAAAGCATAGCGCATTATTCAGACCTTCCTTAGAATAGCGCAATAAAAACAGATTAAATATGAAAGAACAGATATGCCAAATAACGAAAACGAACACGACCTCCCCGATTTCCCAAACGATAACAACGAATCAACCCGTGAAGGTACCGTTCACGAACACGGTGATGTTGCCAGTAATGAAGAAAACAAAGCGCTCTCTGTGCACGACCACCATCACTTGCCAACGAATATTTATTTAATCCCGATTCGCGAACGTCCGTTTTTCCCTAAGCAAACACTACCTGTTGTGCTCAGTAAAGAAACTTGGATTGAGACGTTTAAAAATATCGAGCGTGGTAAGCAATGGCTCGTCGGTTTGGTTTACACACCCGAAGGTGGTGAAAATGCTAAACCCGAAGAGTTTAGCGATATTGGCACCTTAGTTCGCATCCATCATCCGCGCGTATCCGATGATCGTATTCAGTTTATTGCTGAAGGTGTTAAACGCTTCAAAATAGAAGGTTGGTTGTCAGAAGCAACCCCTTTCCGCGCCCATGTTAGCTATCCAGAAGACGATACCAATCAAGACCAAGAAGTCGAAAACAAAGCTTATGCGATGGCAATTCTGGCTATTTTGCGCGAGATGGTGCCGCTTAACCCCTTATTCAGCGAAGAAATTAAACTGTTCTTAAACCGTTTCAGTTTTAACGATTCGGCTACCCTAGCCGACTTTGCAGCGGGTATGACCACCAGTGATGGTCAGTCATTGCAAGACATTTTATCGACATTCGATCTTTCTTCACGTTTGGACAAGGTGCATAACCTATTTAAGCAAGAGCTTGAACTGGCCAAAATTCAATACAACATCCGTGAGCGTGTCGAAGAAAACTTATCTGAACATCAGCGCAAGTTTTTCTTGCGTCAGCAACTCAAAGAAATTCAAGAAGAGTTAGGCATTACCAAAGATGATCGCGCAGTCGATTTAGAAAAATTCGAAGAGCGCCTAACCAAACTCACGCTGCCTGAGGATGTGCAAGAAAAAGTCGATGAAGAGCTAGAAAAACTGGGCTTTTTAGAGCAACAATCGCCCGAATATGGCGTGACACGCAACTGGCTTGACTGGATTACCAACTTACCGTGGGGACTGTATAGCCAGGACAAACTTGATTTAGCCCTTGCTCGTAAAGTACTGGATAAACACCACGATGCCTTGGATGATGTTAAAGATCGTATTGTCGAGTTTTTGGCAGTCGGCGCACTCAAGGGCGAAGTTAAAGGTTCGATTATTTTACTTGTCGGCCCACCCGGGGTAGGTAAAACATCCATTGGCAAGTCGATTGCAGAAGCCTTAGGTCGTCAGTTTTATCGCTTTTCGGTTGGTGGTATGCGCGACGAAGCCGAGATTAAAGGACATCGTCGTACTTATATCGGGGCGATGCCTGGTAAGTTTGTGCAAGCACTTAAAAGCACACAAACAGCGAATCCTGTCATTATGCTCGATGAGATCGATAAAATAGGTTCATCTTATCAAGGCGATCCTGCGTCGGCATTATTGGAAGTGCTAGACCCAGAGCAAAATAAAGACTTTTTAGATCATTACTTAGATACGCGTTTTGATTTATCGAAAGTGCTTTTTGTCTGTACCGCCAACACCACCGACAGCATCCCTGATCCGCTACTCGACAGAATGGAAGTCATTCGTTTGTCGGGCTATATCACAGAAGAAAAAATGCGCATTGCTAAGCGTCATTTATGGCCAGCATTGCTAAAAGAGTCGGGTATTTCGTCAAAAACAATCGAAATTACCCCACCCGCGATTCATCATATTATCGAAGGCTATGCCCGTGAAGCGGGTGTCCGCAATCTGAAAAAAATGATGGAGCGTATTATTCGTAAAACAGCGGTTAAGCTCGTGAATGGCGAAATCGAAACGGCTCGCATCCACGTCAAAGACATCGAAGACAGCCTTGGCCATCCTAAGTTTAGCAATGAAAAGCCAGAGAATGTGGTGGGTGTTACCACGGGCTTAGCATGGACATCGATGGGCGGTGTGACGCTGAATATCGAAGCCAGTCGCATCCACACGCTCAATCGTGGCTTTAAACTATCGGGACAACTGGGTGAGGTAATGCAAGAATCGGCGGGCATTGCTTACAGCTATGTTAGCTCGAACTTAACACGTTACAAAGGCGACCCGAAGTTTTTCGATGAAGCCTTTGTCCATTTGCATGTGCCTGACGGTTCAACCCCTAAAGATGGTCCTTCGGCTGGCATTACCATGGCAACGGCACTATTGTCGCTGGCACGTAATGAGCGCTTAAAAGAACCCATCGCCATGACGGGCGAGCTGAGTTTAACGGGTCATGTATTGCCTGTCGGTGGTATTCGAGAAAAGATTATTGCTGCACGACGTGTCGGCATTAAGACACTCATTATTCCCTTCGACAATCGCCATGACTATGACGAAATGCCCGATTATCTAAAGGAAGGGCTAACCTTGCATTTTGCCAAGCATTTTGAAGATGTGGTGAAATTAACTTTTATGCCCCGCCCGAAGGTGTCGCTATCTAAACGTAGTCCGAACAGCACGCCTAATCCACGTCGTCGTTTAGGCACAACGCGTAACACGAATAGTCAGCGCACACCGAGCGCGCGCGCAGAAAAAGAAGGCGAGTAAGCATTAAGGCATTCAATGCCCCGTCATCCCCGCGTAGGCGGGGATCCTAAAACCAAGGAGATAGATTCCCGCTTTTGCGGGAATGACGAGTTTTAGAGGTTCCCCATATCATATCGAGACTCACTACGCCTCAACAATACCAACACCTCTGCATGATGTGTGTGCGGAAACATATCAAACACCTGTGCTTTAACAGCCTTAAACGCTGGCATTAACGCCAAGTCTTTTGCCAAACTTTCGGGATTACAGCTCGAATAAATCAGCCATTCAATACCCCCACCCTCATTCAAAAACAGACACAACTCGCTACCAATCCCTCTGCGTGGCGGATTGACAATCACAGCTTGTGGCAACTGCGTTTGCCCTAACGCAAAATCACTGGCACTCAACGCCCGAAAGCTAACCTGACTCAACCCCAATTGATGCGCCGATTCGGTTGCGCTGGCAATGGCTTGTGAACTCACTTCGATACCCGTTACCTGTCCCGTCATCACTTGCGCTGCATGGAGTGCAAAACCACCGACCCCACAAAACAAATCCCATAGCGAAATAGGCTGAATATCACTTATCCACGATTGCGCTTGTCGATATAGCGCAGCAGCAACCACATCATTGGTCTGAAAAAAGCTTTTAGGCTGAATAAACAAAGGCAGATCGTTTAACCACATGGTTAAATTGGATGTTTCTGTCAATAATAGCTCTTCTTCGCCTTCCATAATCGCCATAGCAATAGGCTGAATATTAACCGATACCACGCGTAGCTTAGGAAGCGCCGTTTGTAATTGGGATAAAGCCGCCCGCATCTCGCCCAACATGGCTTTCGAGCGCAACACAAAGCGCAACATCAGGTCACCCGTTTGCTCACTTAAGGTAAGCAAAACAAATTTAAGCTCACCAGAACGCGCTTTCACATCGTAAGGCATTAACTGCAGATGCGTTATCCAGTGACGAATGACTTGAAACGCAGGTTGCAAGGCAGCAGGATAGAGTCGGCAATCACTTAAATCAACAGCTTTACCCTGAGCATTGATCAAACCCAAAACAGGCTGCTGCCAATGCCCAGATACCACCATTTTGGCTTTGTTACGAAAGGAAACCTCAGGGCTAGCAACAATGGGCAGCCACACATTAGACGGAACAACAGTCGCTAACGCTTGTTCGCAAGCCGATTGCTTGCTGATGCATTGTTGAAGATAAGCCTGCTCAATCAACGGACAAGAGCGACAACTACCTAAGACAAAATGATGACAATCGACGGACATAATAGGGTTTCGTATAACATAATGGGGTGATTATACCCGAAACGCGAAAAACCCCTCGCGGGGCTTTTCTGTGTATCTGAATGCTATCGGCAACTACTCGTAATCCAACGGGTTGGAAGCATGGAGGAAGGGATAAGAGAAAATAGCATATAATTCATTGAGTAACGCCCCTCCTTCAGCTAAAAAACAAATTTGGAAAGTCTAAAAACAAGCGAAGTGATGTTTTTAGAGGTTCCTTATCGCAACAATGACATCACATTTTGGCTACTTTGATTGGCTTGCGACAACATCGACATACCCGCCTGTTGCAACACTTGTGTCCGCGCTAAGTTAGCCGATTCGCGTGCATAATCGGTATCTTCTATAATACTTCTCGATCGCTTCGTATTTTCACTCTCGTTGCCAAGGTTTTGAATAGTATGTTCTAACCGTAATTGTAAAGCACCCCACTTGGCACGAACCGTACCGATATTGGATAGAGCGCTATCAATTTTCATAACAGCTTGAGAAGCCGCTGTTGTCGTGCCAATACTTGCTTTACTAAATGCAGAGTTAACCACCACTTTAGAACCATTAGCAGCCTGAATGGTTGCCTGACCAAATACACCGGTAGCGCCAGAAACGCCTGCCCAGAAGTTGGCCATAGAAACCGTAATTTTGTCACGACCAGAACCAGCATTGGCAACTTCCCAGCCGACCTGCATCACACGATTAGAAGCAGCCGTCGACAAGAAAGAACCTTTCGTACCCAAGTTTGTCATAAGATTAACTTCATTAAACTTCGTCGTACCTGCAACACGGTTAATTTCAGTCGTCAACTGCTGGAACTCGGTATCCATCTGTGAGCGGTTTTCGGCATTATAAGTACCATTCAGTGACTGAATTGCTAATTCACGCTGGCGCTGCAACATATTAACAACTTCTTCAGATGCACCGTCTGCCGTTTGAATAAGCGACATTGCATCATTTGCATTGCGAATTCCTTGCTCCATCCCACGCGTCTGAGCCGTCATGCCAGTAGTAATAGCAAGACCTGCCGCATTGTCCTTAGCATGATTAATTGACTTACCAGAAGTGAGCCGCTCCATGCTAATTGCTTGGCTGCGACCGCTTTTATCGAGCAAACGAATCGCATTTTCTGAACCAATGTTTGTATTAATGACCATGCTCATAATAAACTCCCATTGCCATTACATCAAAGCAGAAAACCCCTTACGGGGTTTTCTTATTGTAACCATCATTAACGGAGAAGTGACATCACATTCTGACCGCTCTGGTTCGCTTGGGACAGCATCGACATACCAGCCTGTTGCAATACTTGCGTACGAGCCAAGTTAGCCGATTCACGTGCATAATCAGTATCTTCGATACGACTACGAGCTGCCATAATATTTTCGTTCACATTATTTAGGTTAGAAACCGTATACTCCAAACGATTCTGGGTGGCACCCCACTTGGCACGCAAGGTTCCGATATTTGACAAAGCACTGTCAATTTTCATAACAGCTTGAGATGCTGCCGTTGTCGTACCAATACTGGCTTTACTAAAAGCCGAGTTAACCACTGCTTTAGAACCGTTAGCTGCTGTAATGGTTGCTTGACCAAAAATACCAGTAGCACCTGAAGCACCCGTCCAGAAGTTACCCATAGACACCGTAATCTTATTACGCTGACTACCTGCAACTTCCCAACCAACCTGCATAATACGGTTAGAAGCCACAGCAGACAAGAAAGATCCTTTCGTACCCAAGTTCGCCATCAAGTTAACTTCATTAAACTTAGTCGTACCTGCAACACGGTTAATTTCAGTCGTCAACTGCTGGAACTCTGTGTCCATCTGTGAGCGGTTTTCAGCATTATAAGTACCGTTCAAAGACTGAATCGCTAGTTCACGTTGACGTTGCAACATGTTTACAACTTCTTCCGACGCACCATCTGCGGTTTGAATCAACCCCATCGCATCATTAGCGTTACGCACTGCCTGATCTGTACCACGAACCTGTGCGGTCATACCCGTCGCAATCGCTAAACCTGCTGCGTTATCTTTAGCGTGATTAATACCCTTACCAGAAGTAAGACGTTCCATGCTGGTTGCTTGACTGCGACCGCTTTTATCTAACAAACGAATGGCATTTTCTGAACCGATGTTTGTGTTAATTACCATAGCCATGATGATTCTCCTTGTATGCTTAAAAAGCCGAAGATCTCTAATCAATTCATCCAATTATCTGGTTAACTGAAATCTTCTTGCCTGCAATAGAGTTATCGACAGCGTCACCAAAAACTAAAGAAAAAAATTCATTTATTTCGCACTATTTGAATTTTGCTATCATAAGCATCGCTAATATTCTCAATATTTGCGCCATCCTAGAACATGAAGACCCCGTAAGTTCAATGAGATAGATTAACGCTTTCGCGAGAAAGTCAGTTTTTTAAAGTCTCCCCTTATTTATACCCGAACGGTATATAAAAACTTGACCATAAACCCCTATAATAGAGAAGGGAGCATCTAAAAGCCTCGCTTCGCTCGTTTTTAGACTTTCCAAGTTTATTTTTTAGCTGAAGGAAGGGAGTTAATCAATGCGTTACATGCTATTTTGGGTAACCCCTTCCTTCAGACTTCCTACCCATTGGGTTTTTAGATGTGCCCAAAAGAACAAAATTTATCATACAAGACAAGCAGCATCATGAGCCAACAAATAGACACGACAATGCCAACAGATGATATTCAGTACTACGCTCAGCATTTTTGCGGACTCGCTCCTTTTGCACGCGCTAATCTGGCAGGTAAAAATCTCTTACCGCTTGGTCAAGCGCTCTTAGCCGCCGCGACAGAGGATAGCAGCAATGCAATTCTATTAATGAATCTATCTTTGGTTTTTCAATCTATAGGGCAGCATGACTTAGGCATTGCTATTCAAGCTGAAGCACTTAACATCGAACGTGTTTATACGCTTAACGCCAAACAACAACCAGCACACTTACGCCTCTTATTATTATGTGTGGCAGGTGATATTGCCGAAAATACACCGATTGATTGTCTATTAGAAGCGAGTGATATTGATCTTATCTTTTACTATGTTTCTGCTGACGGCTCACTTTCTTTTCCATTACCAGAGCATGATGTACTTATGGTCGGTATTTGTGACTCCGACGAAAATGCCGCATTGCTACGCGCCCTAACACCAGCTCTATCTGATTGGCAAAAGCCGATCATCAATCATCCTGAGCGTATTGTTAATACAGGCAGAAAAGTGGCTAGCTTACTGTTACAAGGGATTGCAGGGCTGATTATGCCAACAACCTTTCGACTAACCCGTGAGATACTGACAAGCATTAGTCAGAGCGAAAGCTTACTGAGAGACAAAATAAAGGCCGATTTTCCCATTATCATTCGCCCACTAGGCTCCCATGCTGGACACGACTTAGAAAGAATTAACGACAAAACGGCGCTATGCGACTACTTAGAACGAATACACGTCAGCGCATTTTTTGTCTCTCGGTTTGTGGACTACAGCGGTGAAGATGGACTATTTCGTAAACTTCGCGTGATGCTCATCGACGGAAAACCTTATATTGCGCATATGGCTGTTTCTTCGCATTGGATGATTCACTATGTTAACGCGGGCATGTACGAAGATGCACAAAAGCGTGAAGAAGAAATGATGATGATGCAAAACTTTGATGCGTTCGTGATTCGACACAAAACGGCTCTTGAAGGCATTTATCAGCGAACAAAACTAGATTATCTCGGATTGGATTGTGCCGAAACACAAGACGGAAAGCTCTTAATTTTTGAAATTGATCATGTTATGGTCGTTCACGACATGGATCCACCCGATCTCTTTCCCTACAAGCACGATATCATGCTTAAAACACAAAACGCCTTCCGTGATATGTTGATTAAACGGTATGAACAAAAGGAAGTCATCAATGGTTAACCTGCGTAATGATTTAAACTTTTCGGGTGGACCTGGTGCATTACCAGAAACAGTGTTACAACAGGTTCAACAAGCCATTATGTCTGTTCCCGAAGTGGGCTTGTCGATTTTAGGTATTAGTCATCGTTCCGACTGGTTTGCCGCTGTTGTGAGCGAATGTGAAAACAATATTCGCACGTTACTTGGACTGGATAAAAGCTATCATGTGCTCTTGTTACAAGGCGGCGCCACACAACAATTTTCTATGATTCCGATGACGCTCCTACAAAACCCAACAGCAACAGCTGACTACATCCATAGTGGCTATTGGAGTGGAAAATCGATTCATGAAGCGCAAAAGGCAGGAAATATCCGTACCCTGTGGAGCGGCGAGCCCTCTGGATTCTCACATCTGCCTAGAGATGAAGAGATCAATTTTTCTGCTGATGCGGCTTATCTGCATTATGTTTCTAATGAAACCGTAGAAGGGCTGCAATTTCATCGATTGCTGGGACGAAGTGATGTTCCTCGTATCTGCGATATGTCGTCCGACTTTTTATCTCGCCCAATTGAAGCGAGTCAGTTTGCGATGATTTACGCGCACGCACAAAAAAACATGGGACCTGCCGGTGTGACCATTGTTGTGATGCGCGATGATTTATTAACAGATATTCCGACAAATCACTTTCCTGGCATGTTCGATTATCGCAACCACATTCAAGCGCATTCTAATTTTAATACACCACCTGTTTTTGCCATTTATGTGGTGCTATTGGTCACTCGATGGCTATTGCAAGATATTGGCGGCTTAGAAAACATGGCAAAACTCAATCAACAAAAAGCAGATACGCTGTATCACTGCTTAGATGAGCGTAATGGATTTTATGCTGGACGTGCAGCAAAAGCTGATCGTTCGCTAATGAATGTTTCCTTCAAACTCTCAACACCAGAATTAGAAAAACAGTTTTTGCATGAATCAGCACAAGCTGGGTTTTCGGGTTTGGCGGGGCATCGTTCAACAGGCGGAATTCGCGCCTCAATATACAACGGGTTGACACTTGCTGCAGTTGAACAGCTTGTCGAGTTTATGATGGACTTTCAGAAGCAGCGCTAAAGGAAGCCTCTAAAAACTTCGCTTCGCTGGTTTTTAGACTTCCCAATGATGACCAGGCAAAAAAAACGGCTACATTCAGTAGCCGCAAACACACAAGGGAAACTTAACAAACAACACAACCCACTAGGCTTTGGTATCTGTCATTAATCCAGAGAGCTTACCAACCGCATCTTTAGGATTTTGGTAGGTCTTGACACCCTCTAAATAATCATTAATCTGTTTACTGATACGCAATGTCATTTCATCTGGAAACTGGCGGAGGGTCTCACCCGTCTGCGCATCTTTCAGATAAAGCACCATTTTGCCAGCATCCTGATCGAGCTGAAATTGCAACGCGCTATTATTAAGCTTGAAGACATCATTAACTTCTGTCACCAATGCTTGTGATGGCTGTTGCGTTAAACTGATCGGCGGAGAAGATGCAGCAGCAGCCTGAACACCACGCTCAGAGGCTGCAACAGCAGCATCTGAGGCGTTCGATTTTGCAGAGAGCATTGCTTCTTTGCCAACAAACGGAAATGACTGCGTAGTCAGTGCTTGTGCATTGTCAATTTTCATGTCAATACCTCCCCTTTACCACACAGAAAACAAGGATGATAGTAACAGCACGGAGCGTTAAATACCATCCCTTACGTTTAACGAAGTAGCGACAATACGTTCTGGCTACCCTGATTCGATTGTGACAACATCGACATACCAGCCTGTTGCAGTACTTGCGTACGCGCCAAATTAGCAGACTCGCGAGCATAATCAGTATCTTCGATACGACTACGTGCGGACATAATGTTTTCGTTCACATTATTCAAGTTAGATACGGTGTATTCCAAACGGTTTTGAGTTGCACCCCATTTCGCACGCAAGGTACCAATGTTCGACAAGGCACTGTCAATTTTCATAACCGCCTGAGATGCCGCTGTTGTTGTACCGATGCTCGCCTTAGAATAAGCAGAGTTAACCACAGCTTTCGAACCGTTAGCTGCCTGAATCGTTGCTTGACCAAAGATACCTGTAGCACCTGAAGCACCAGTCCAGAAGTTACCCATTGAAACGGTAATCTTGTTACGCTGACTACCTGCAACTTCCCAACCCACTTGCATTGTTCGGTTGCTGGTTACTGCCGATAAAAACGAACCTTTTGTTCCAAGGTTTGCCATTACTTGCACTTCGTTAAACTTAGTCGTACCTGCAACACGGTTAATTTCTGATGTTAACTGCTGGAACTCTGTATCCATTTGTGAACGGTTTTCAGCGTTATAGGTACCGTTCAAAGATTGAACCGCTAATTCACGTTGACGTTGCAACATGTTCACAATTTCTTCCGAAGCACCATCGACAGTCTGAATCATCGACATAGCATCGTTTGCGTTACGCACAGCCTGATCGGTACCACGCGCTTGCGCTGTCATACCCGTTGCAATCGCTAAGCCTGCGGCATTATCTTTTGCATGGTTAATTGATTTACCCGAAGTTAAGCGTTCCATACTGGTTGCTTGACTGCGACCGCTTTTATCCAATAATCGAATGGCATTTTCAGAGCCAATATTGGTGTTGATGACCATAGCCATGATCGTCTCTCCTTTAACAGGTTTTTTAGGTTCCCTTGACGGGTTTTATGTTCTCAAAAGGGTTAGCGACCATGTTTTAACTTTCTTTAATCTTTTTTTATCTTTTTACGTCTCTTTATGAACTTATTTTTATACCCAACCAACAATAGTCACAAAAAACACTCAAAACGCATTCATTCAGACAAAAGTCATCGTCAAGTCTTCCCGTACTTTACCACCTGACTCGAGTAATAAACGCTGTATGAGTGGATTCGTTGGCGACTGCTGATGAAGCTTTTCTAACTGCTCTCTCGCAACCTCTTGACGTCCCAGCGCCAAAAGCAATTGTGCTAATTGTAAGTGTGCGGCGATATCCTCAGGTACTTTTTGTAGATAGGTTTGCAACACCTCTATGGCAAGACTTTGTTGTCCCAATGTCACAAGCACATTCGCATAAATAGTTAGATAGGCATGCTGCTTCACGCACAAACGCTCCAGTACGCCCAATGCACGATGATAATCACGTTGCGACAAAGATAGGGTCAAGGCTGAAATTTGCGCCTGCTCGCGCAACTTATTATGATCGACCATATCCCACGCATCGTAGGCATCGTCTAACTGACCACGCAAACTATTAAAGTAACCTAAAATAAACAAACCTAAGCTACGATAAAAGTCATCCTGCTCGGCTTGCGCTTCACAAAAAGCCAATACCTCATCAAGCTTATCAATACTACTCTCATCCACCTGCTGCATCGACTTCAATACTTCATCGAGCGTGTTATCGTAAACACTCGCTTTAAACTTTTTCACAATACCTGTTTCGGTGACTTTAAAAATGGCATCGAAAGCGCGAACAAGTGGATAGGCCAGCGCATTTTCTGCTTCACTCAAGTCTTCTATGCCGCGCTGATGGCTATCCAGCCACACATACAAACGTCCTGGTTGACCATAACGAATCCAACCTCTCACCAATTCGACAGACAAAATAGCCTCTTGCCGCTCACGAAGGCGCAAATCAATCAACTCTTGACAGCTATCAATAACCGATATCAATTGTTTAGATGATTTCTGAATGGCTTCGAAATAATAAGTTAATGATTGTTGAATATCTTTATTTTCTTGTTTTTGTGTGACATCTACCGTCAGCGTATCGTGAAATGCTGCAGGAGCATAATCAATTAACATAGCAGCATCATCTGCTAAAGCTTTCTCGATTTTTTGTCGTGATTGATTCACCTTTTCACTGGCTTTTAGCGTTTTCGTATCACTATCGAATAACACCTTTGTTGCTTTCAATCCCGCAACCGCAGACTTTTCAGCATCACTTAAACAGCGACGCATCCGCTGCACTTCTTTACGAGAGGCTTTAAGAAATTTTTCTGCATTAAATCGCAGTTTATCAATAATCTTACCCACAATGGCTGGCGCTTGGTTGTCCCAGGCTGGCAACTCGAGTGATTGCCACGGTATGAATGAAACGCCTTCTACAACAGCAGCATCGGGACTGGGATTATAAAAGGTTAAGTTTTTAAAATGCGTACATAGCGCCGCAACTTGCACTTGCAACACTTGATGTGCGCTAAACAAATCAGGTGTTGTCGATGCCAATCTTCCAGCATTGGTGGTCACAAACTGCGTTGCACGATAGGTACCCACAAAACGCCCTACTTGGCTTTCTAGGCTACCCGATTCATGCGACTGACCATCACTTTTATGACACATATCGACACCAGCAAAAATAATGTGTTCGAATCCGAAGTGAACCATAAACGAAAGCAAAGTATTGGTAATCGTCGGACCAGGTGCTGTGAATTGTTCGTTAACGTCGGGTTCTACTTTAAACCAAGGATAGCGCTTACCATGATAAAAGCTGTGTCCTCTAAACTGAGACAACAAACGAGGGTTAACATGATAGGCATGTAAAAAAGTGCTGTTTTCATAATGTTGTAACAGTTGCTTTGAGTTATCGAAACTGATTTCGTTAGGATCAACCGCACCAATAAAGTCAGGATCAATACCCTCTTTCTTTAAACGTCCACACACACGCCCAACAGCGAATAGTGTAATGCGATGTCGATTCTCTTTCACCCAATCAATCGCCTGATCCAACGAAGGGCCACCCGCTAACAAGACAGCAACACCGCCATCGAACTGATGATACAAGTGATGAATAGAATGTTTGTTATCGGCTAAATTAAGCAGTTGTGCATTAACGAACCCTGAAGAACCATGAATCTCGACCATATTGGCGAAGAAAAAACGATGAATGAGCTTTTCATATTCCACCCATAAGCGCTCGTAAGCTGGGTGAAATTGATCTAAGGTTGCCAAAGAGCGATGGATTCCAACTGCATTGCGAAATAAATAGCCGTTATACTTCTCACCACTTAAAACAGAAAGATCACCATTAGCTGGAATCAGCTCAACAAAGTCATGATCGTAATCGACATGTTCATTCAGCCAAGCGATCATTTCAGGCAGCTCAATGATTAATACCCGTCGCCCATCACCTTTAGCAACCTGTTCGAGATAGCGCAACATTAAGCCACCATCGCAGCCAATCATCAGTAGCAGTTGATGCGATTTTTTATACCACTCATCACCAAACGTTCTGGCATAAAGCCCTGCCGAACCTGTCTTATCGAAAGTGCGCGAATTAATGGCAGAAAAGGCTTGCTCGCCTAAAGGGGTTTCATACAACGAAGCGATGATATCAGCATCACCTTCTTCTAAAAAAGAAATCTGTGCAGACGCTGTTGGTGTTTCGGTTAGCGGTGCGGATAGCAAAGAAGCAGGTGATGACATAAAAGCACTCGATAAGAAAATGATTAGTGAGAAGCAAGCAAAGCACGCGCCAAAGCCAAATCAACAGGTGTGTCAATATCGACACTCGCTGCTATTGGCATAAAATAAAACTGTGTATGATCTTCTTCAAAAAAACGACGTTGCTGATTAAAGCGCGCAACAGATTGAATATAGATTGCACCGTTAATTTGCGCACTCCGTAAGGAGACATCTTGACGACGACCCGAAATAGGGACAGGAGCAAGTCGCTGCCAAGAACCATTGGCTTGTTCAGCAAACAATAAATAAGGGGGATGCGCTGGCTCGCACACACTCACCAATGGCTGCGATGGCGCTGTTAGCCACTGTTCGATGGCTTCGTTGATATGCTGCGCTGAGCGCAAAGGAGAAGTTGGTTGTAATATAACAATCGCATCGTAGTGTTTGCCTTGTGATGCTAACCAGTCGACAGCGTCCGCAACGGCATCAACCGTCGTTGCAGTGTCGCTCGCCAATTCGGCTGGGCGACGATAATGATTTGCCGCACCATAGTGCGCTGCAACGTCTGCAATCGCTTCATCATCGGTGGAAACAAAAACATCCAACGCATAGTTGGATTGTTGCGCCGCTTCTATCGTCCAAGCGATGAGTGGCTTACCAGCCAAATCGACACTGTTTTTACCGATAATCCCCTTAGAGCCACCTCGTGCAGGAATAAACGCCAACAATCTCACGTTCACCGCTCATTTTTCCCAGCTAAAAACTGTTCATCAAAATCCGTTTGTGCCTGTTCAAAATCGGGCATTTGACCAATATCGAGCCAATAGTCTTGCATTTGAAATGCGCTCACATTCAATTGGCGCTCAATCAAGTGATCGACCAAAGTCGGCATATCAAAAAACTCATCTTTGGGAACGAACTCTAATGCTTGAGGCGATAACGCATAGATACCACCATTGACCCAATAACGATAAACAGGTTTTTCGACAACTCGCGCAATACGATTATCGTTCAAATCAATCACACCGTAAGGCACTTGGTGCTCGTGTTCGCGCACACACATAGAAGCAACTGCTTTTTGTGCAATATGAAAATCCATTAACGCCTTAAAGTCTAACTTAGTGAGCAAGTCACCATTCATCACTAAAAAAGGCGTTTGCATCGCATGTGGTAGCAGACTCAAAGCGCCAGCTGTTCCCATGCGCTTCGTTTCTTCGACATAATGAATCGTGACCCCCCATTTCTCACCATCGCCGAAATAGTCTCGAATCATGTGCCCTAAATAGTTAATACAGAAATAAAATTCGTTAAACCCTTGGCTCACCAAGGTTTCCATAATATGCTCTAAAATCGGACGATTACCCACTTTTAGCATGGGCTTGGGAACCGTTTGTGTTAATGGACGTAAGCGCGTACCGAGTCCGCCCAACATAAGCACCACGGGATAAGGCAAACCAGATAAAGAGACAGGACGATCAAAATACAAACCCAGCACGCGATGCTGAGCATCCACAATCGGCAAATGACGAATTTTTTTGCCCTGCAACTTCTGTCGCCATGCCAGCAGGTGTTCGCCTTCATAACCCACAACGGGCGCGACACTCATGGCGGTTGTTACAGCGGCATGTAGCTCGATGTCCTTTAAGAGCGCACGACGAATATCACCATCGGTTAAGGTACCGACTAAGGTTTCTTGCTCATCGACAACAAGGGCAATTTGAATGGCATTATCATCAAGATTGCGCAAGGCATCTTTAAGTGTTGCGCTGGTCGATAAGGATAAGGGACGCCAAGGAATTAACATGGTTTATTTTCCTGTTAAAGAGAACACAAAGCAGCCAACATGGGCAGTCGATACTGTAAAAAGCAATCGATAGACGACTGATCGACCGTTAAGCTAGCGTCTACTTGACCAACAAAAGCAAGCAGTTCAGATTCAGCTATCCCCATCTGCAAGGCGAGCAGACTCAATAAGTCTGCTCTGCTAATCGAAATTGCCCCACCCGTCATCGAGCTTGCCAACCACGCTAATTTATCATCGTAAAGGCTTTGCCCAATAATGTAACGATTGAATGCCTGTACACGTGCTTGCACAAGCTGACACTCTGTTTCTGACTGGGCTGGTGCAATCACATTCGCAGCCCACAAGGCTTTAATCGTTGCCAAGCTTGTCGCAAAGCTATCGGTTGCACGCGCAGCAGCCTGCTGATGTAGTGCCTGCACACTGCGCGGCTGATAATCAGCAAACAAACGCAACATGGCTCGATAATCTTCAGGATCAGGCTCTGCTTCACCGCGCGGCGTCACAAAAGCAACACGCAATTGATCCAGTGGTTTAACCAATACAAAACGGAGATTAGCCAGCGCATTGCCGTGCTGTAGGGGCGTTAGCGCTCGCTTACCTTTAACGTAGATATCAATCCTAAAATCGGTATTGGCGAATAAATCTTTGGTATATTCCGCAAGAATCGGATCAGAAATAGCCCCAACTGCTTGCAGTTGTTCAGGCGTAAAGTTCATATCGTCAAGGTGCTTGACGATATTCGCTGAACAAGCATAATCCAGCTTAATGGTCTGCATTTTTTCGCACACATCTGGAAACATCATGGGCTGCCAGTCACGATTAAAATACTCATGTACCAAATGATTCGGGTCTTGTAATGCCATCTGAGCCAATCTTGCCTCAACCATTTCGTGTCCCAACAATGACAGCGGTGCTGGTAAACTTCTTAGGTGATGAACAGTGGCAATGGCTTGGTTCAGTTTTTGCGTGATCGTCGTGGCAGGCGCAGTCATCTTGTCAGCATAGCGCAACATAAACTGACGAATGGGCAAGAAGGTAGACCAACCAGGCAATGCGTTGTAACTAAAAACAAAGGCACCGCCAACGGCTAATTGACGCGCCACGAAGGATTGAATTAAGGCGCGATTTTCTTCACTCACCCAACTCCAAATACCATGCGCGACAATAAAATCGAACTGTGGCAAATCATCGCGCACGCAAAACTCGGCAAAAGATTGATCGACCAATAACATCTCTGCTTGTGTTTGCTTAGCCAAGGCTTGTGCAAAGCCCGTTTGTGCGGGACTAAAATCGGTACCAACCGAAACACTCCCAGCAATTGCCGTCGCATGGACATTAATCGCAACGCCTTGTCCAAAGCCTAACTCACAGATAACAGCCTGTTCGGGAACAACATAACCCGCTAATGTCAGTAGTGCTCGAATACGAACAGGATTCATATCGCCTCGGTAACTATAAGGATAAGCGACCTCTGTTACATATCCACCCGACCAATCTGCCATATCCAGCCCGTCCTTTGTACAACTTAAACGATATCCACAAAAACTTTATGCGTGATTGTACCCCAATCTCACCTAGATTCGACAGTTGATTTTACGCGCCAATAGACTACCACGCACCGCTAACAACCCAATGGGTAGGTGGTCTGGAGGAAGGGGTTACACAAAGCAGCATGTAACTCATTGATTAAACCCCCTTCCTTCAGCTAAAAAATAAACTTGGAAAGTCTAAAAACAAGCGAAGTGAGGTTTTTAGAGGTTTCCTGCCTTATCACCTATCTGTAAAACCTTTAGGCAACAAAGCCTTAAAATCAATATGACGTAATCGATCTAAGATTAGCTGGCTAGGTATCAAGCGGCGCATAAAGCCAGGTTTAACAACCGCAGCATGACTCAGACCATAACGAATGTCACTGACCTCTGCAACACAATCAAACACACTAGCATCTCGTAAACGCCCTGCCTGACGCGTACCAACATTGACCGTCGGAATACCTAGCCAAGGCGCTTCCAATAAACCACTCGATGAATTACCCACCACCGCAATACTTTCTTTCATCACACTTAAATAACGTTGCTGTCCCAACGAATCAACCGCTTTGATGCGAGTATCGGCTTTCGCCGTTGTCAGTAACCAGCTCAAAATGCGTTCGCCGCCCGCATCCATATTGGGGTAAGTCCAAATATACTCCGCGCAGGGCAACTGCTGACACAGTGCTTCATAAATGGCATTAACAGCAGCAATATCATCCTCTGAACCCAATGTTTCAGGATGAAAGGTTAACAAAACCCACTGCTTTTGCACGTCCAGTCCTAAGTCGTGTGCTAAGACATCACGCGATAACCACGTTAAGTGGACTAAGGCATCAGCGATCATCGGACCGACCAGCTGTACCCTCCACTCTTCCTCACCTAGCTGACGCACCCGACGGGCATAGTCTTCGTGTGCCACAAAGTGCAATGCAGATAACTTAGTAATGGCATGACGAATGGCATCGTCCAACGCACCAAGCGTCAACTCACCACCATGCAGATGGGCAACGGGAATGCGTTGTAAATAAGCGGCTTGTGCGGCTGCCAAAGCTTCAAAACGATCACCCAAAATAAAAACCATATCTGGCTTTAAGCGATCAAACGTGTCGCTAAAGCCCAACATGCCTAACGCGGTTGATTTCGCAACACCGAGCGGTGTATTGCTTGCCAACAACATATCAACCTGTGCATCGGGCACAAAACCATCAGCAAGAATTTCGGTTTGCGTATTACCCAATTGCGGCAACAAATGCGCCGCCGCAACCACCAACTGCAACTGAAAATCGGACGAATCGGCAATAGCTCGCATCAAGTGTTTGAGCAATCCATACTCAGCACGGGTACCCGTGACAACGCAAAGTTTTTTCATAACGCAATCGGTTCGTCGGGAATAAAGGTATAACGCGATGTCTGTCCAATCACTTCATCCCAACGCATCGGACTGATGCCTGTACCAGGACGTTTGACGGTTAAATTATCCGCTGTAAACAAGTCACCAATTTTAATCACTTTCGAAGCCACGATTGATTTACGCGCCACGCTCATATTCTTTTGTTCACTCGCGGTTGGTTGCTTAATACCATCGCCTAATGCTTGCTCGACGTTGCGAATGGCAGCAACCATTGCCTTCAACTCATAAGGCTCTAAACTGGCTTTATGATCAGGACCAGGTAGCGTATTATCGAGTGTAAAGTGCTTTTCAATTACCGTTGCACCCAAAGCAACCGCAGCCACAGGAACTTCAATCCCCTTAGTATGATCGGAGTAACCGACAGCAACCCCAAAGGCTTGCGCCATGGTTTGCATCGCACGCAAATTAACTTCATTCATCGGACAAGGATATTCGGTGGTTGCATGCAACACGATGATTTGCTCACGCGACAAGCCTGCCTGCAGTAAGGCAATTAAAGCATCCTCGACCTCTGCTAACCGTGCCATACCCGTCGATAAAATAACCTGCTGTGCGACGCGAGCAACCTGACGCAAATAAGGCAAATTGGTTAACTCACCACTGGGAACCTTGTAAGTCGTCATGCCTAACTTGTGCAACAACACAATACTGTCAGAATCAAAAGGCGTTGATAGAAACTGGATTTGGCGCTGTTGGCAACGCTCAATAATCGCAAGATGGTCGTTTTCGGTTAGCTCTAGCCGTTTGAGCATCGCATATTGGCTTTCAGTTTTACCTGTATTCTCTACCTGATAATCTGCTTGACGAGCAGCCTTGGTCACTAACGCATCTGCACTAAAAGTTTGAAACTTAACGGCATTAGCGCCCGCATCCGCAGCCACATCGACCAGTTGCAGTGCCATATCGAGATTGCCATTATGGTTGACGCCCGCTTCGGCAATAATGAAAACCTTACCCATTGTTCTAGTACACCCTTCGCGCTGGCACACCGACATAAACGCCAGCCTCGGTAATATGACGCGTCACCACAGACCCTGCGCCCACCGTCGCGCCGTCACAAATTTGCTTACCCTGAAGCACGACAGCACCCGAACCAATCAAAACCCCTTCACCAATCATGCAATCACCGTTCACCACTGCTCGCGTTGAAACATGTGAAAAAGCACCAATCGTTGAACCGTGTTCAATAATCGCACCCGTATTGACAATCACCCCAGTCGACAAGGAAGCCAATGGTTGAACCACCGCATTATGCCCAATCATCACCGCATCGCCCATGCCAGCGTACGCCGAAACCGTCGCACGCGCCGATCGAATGGCTGGAAACTTCGCACCCAGAGCCACATAACGTTCATAAACGGCTTTGCGCATCATGCCAGCCTTTACCTGCCCTAATGCCAAGACACAATCGGCTGTTTCTGCCAACAAAGCGACGATGTCCGCTTCATCGTGAATGCGCCAATTTAAAAAAGCACTACCCGCTTGGGCGGGATCAATTACCCCATGAACTGACCAGTTAGCAGAAGTCGACAGTACATCGGCACACACCAATGCATGACCACCGCCCCCAACCAACCAAAATTGACGATTTAGATTCATGAATTAACTCCAAAACAACCCTTACAACCACAACGGGTTAGGGGCTTGGGGGAAGGGGGTTAGGGTAATAACCTGTTATTGGTTAAAACCGCCCTTCCACCAACCAAAAAAACAAAAAAGGGTGAGTGCTAAAACGCAGTTTTTAGCATCTCACTCCACTGGGTAAATTAACAACACGATCTTCTAACCATTGTGCCTGCGTTAAGTCATCACGTAAACAAGACTGATACATCGGCAGACGGTGCATGAGTTGCCAAATCGGGCGTGTCATGACTTGGGCGGCATTGGTTTGCGCTAACAGCTCATCTCGCATGGTGCGATCATGGCAAATCACTGCCTGTAACCAATAATTCGACTGACACCCTTCTGGCTCTTGCACAAAAGTTAATGCCGATCCTTGGCAAAAGGCAGCATAGCTTGCCGCCAAATCTCGCTTTTCTGCTAAAAAACGCGGTAACTGCTCTAACTGCGCACAGCCTAAAGCGGCGTTAAGATTCGGTAAACGATAGTTATAACCGAGTTGGTCATGCACATATTCAAACGGATGCGGCACTTTTGCCGTTGTCGTGATATGTTTTGCTTGTTTCGCCACATCAGACGACTGACACAAAATCATGCCGCCACCACCTGTGGTCATAATTTTATTGCCATTAAAACTTAATGCCGACAAATCACCAAAGGTACCTGTATGCTGACCCTTGTAAAAACTGCCCAATGACTCAGCGGCATCTTCGACTAAAATAATACCCCACTGCTCACACACAGACAGCAAGCCCGATAAATCAACGGGATGTCCAAAGGTGTGCATCGGCACACAAGCACGAATGACTTTATCGGTTACTTTATGCCGACACAGTCCCTCATCATCACGATAGGCTTCACTGTCTAACCACGCAGACACTGCCTTCGGCGACAAACCTAGCGTTTCTTTATCCACATCCAATAAAACGGGCTGCGCACCGCAATAGCTAATCGCATTACAGGTAGCAACAAAGGTTAGCGCCTGAGTCATCACCAACTCACCAGACTGCACCCCTGCTAACTTCAGCGCAATATGCAAAGCAGCCGTACCATTCACTGTCGCCACAGCACCGACGCTGCCTGTATAAGTTGCGATATCGTGCTCGAAGCGATCGACAAACGCCCCCACACTCGATACGAAAGTCGATGCGATCGTTTCCTGCACGTAACGCGACTCGTTACCCGCAAACACAGGCGCGTGTAAAGCGACAAAGTCTTTGGTGCGGTAAGTATCGCGAACGAAATCGATTAGGGGGTTAAACATTGTAAACGCCAGCTTTATACTTCGCTAAATTCTCAGGTCTAACAAACCAATCAATCGTGCGTTGTAAGCCTTGCTCGATAGATACTTGCGGTGCAAAGCCTGTCAATTCGCGAATCTTTTTATTCTCGCCCCACAAACGGAATACTTCCGATTTTTCGGGACGCAAACGGGCATCATCGGTAATGAGTTTGACATCGCGTCCCATCAAATCACGAATTAAGGTTAAGGTATCGCCGACCGAAATTTCATAATTACTGGCAATATTCACCGTTTCACCAATGGCAGCGTCGCAACGCGCCAAGGCTAAAAAACCACGGCAGGTATCTTCGACATAGTTAAAGTCTCGCGTGGGCGACACATCACCGAGCTTAATCTCGGTCATGCCACTGGCAATTTGGCTAATAATGGTTGGGATGACTGCTCGTGCCGACTGACGCGGACCATAGGTATTAAACGGACGCGCAATGGTGACTGGCAAATTAAAGGCATTAAAAAAACTCATCGCCATAGCATCCGCACCAATTTTAGAGGCACTGTAAGGCGATTGTGGCTGCATCGGATGGGCTTCATCGATAGGGACATAACGCGCCGTGCCATAAACTTCACTGGTCGAGGTATGAATCACACGCTTCACGCCATTATCCATCGCAGCTTGGCAGATATTCAGCGTACCGGTCACGTTCGTTTGCACATAACTATCGGGCGCAATGTAAGAATAAGGAATGGCAATTAAGGCTGCAAGGTGAAAAACAATATCGATGTCTTTGGTGATATGACGACAAAAGTGCGGGTCACGAATATCACCTGTAACGACTTCAATATCGTTTTTACAAGCGACATCTTCGAGCCAACCCCAATGGTTAAACGAGTTATACTGCGCTAAAGCGCGAACCTGATAACCTTCACCTGCTAACAGTTCGGTTAGATGTGAGCCAATAAAACCATCAGCACCTGTAATTAATACGCGTTGAGTCATCACTTCTCCTTTACGGCGAATGATGATTCGCCATTACACCCGTGTGCTATACCGCTTTTTAGCAGTCGTTACTTTTTCGACATAACCCCGTGTCTCTGCACTGCTATGTTGACTTTTAAGCGTATCATACACCACTTTAGGGGGCAACTTATTCAACATCGCAACCGCTTGTGCTTTATCGCTACCAAATACTTTTAGGGCGCGTACACTACCGCCATTGTAAGCCGCAATCACTGCAAATTCCTTGCTTTGTGCATTAGCAACGCCACCTAAATAATGGTTGCCTAAACGAGCAACATAAGCTGCACCTAAGCGCACATTCGTTGCGGGATCTCTTAACTCTTCAATCGTCGGGACTCTATCTTGACCTGTACTGGCTTTCATGGCATCGCGACCTGCTTTGGTTGCTACAAGCTGCATCAAGCCCAAAGCGCCTGTTTTACTGACAGCGAACGGATTGAAATGACTTTCAGTTTCGGTAATCGCATAAAGCAAATTGACGTCTAAATTGTATTTAGCCGCTTCTGCTTCGATAAAAGGCGCGAAACGCGCAGCCCTCACCTGCTTATGATTAGCATCAAGCGCCAAGGAAACGCGCTGAACACGTCCGCTTTTAGGTAACGCTATCCATTGAGATCGATTCACCACGGCCCAAGCTGCAAACTTATTGGCTCTAGCCAAACTATCAATAGGCTTACCTAAACTATCAACCAACTGACCCAATAAAAAAGGCTTTTCAGTGATAACATTCGGTTCTGTTGATAACACATCAACCCGTCTGGGATCTTCTGGCGTTAACAAGGCTTGTACTAATGCTTGATGACAGGATAGCTCTTCTTTGCCGTCAGCAAGCGTTTCAACAATAAGCTTGCCATCTTTTAGATCAATAATTGAGCGCGAACGCATATCGGGGCTATATTTAACCACCTGCGTTTCACTAGGCAATACAACGTTATCCTCACCCCACACCTGCGAAACCCGTTCAGACAATTTGTTTAGTCGATCAACAACCGCATCCGACTGAACAGAAACAGGCGCTTCTAACAAAGTAGGTAACATCGCAGAAGTAGCAACAGAAGGAGCCGTTGAAACAGGTTCACCTATAGGCGCTAAAGCTTTTTTATCGCCTAGTTTGTCGCCAAGCAACCCTGCTTTTTCTAACCCGTTAGCAACCTGCATATAGGCTTGGGTATTAACCGATGCAACCCCAAGACTAGAAGCGATTAAAGCCGCCAACGTCCAAAAAGAAAAAGCCGTCATGAATAAATAGATCCTCTAAAAATCCGTCATTCCCGCGAAAGCAGGAATCTATTCTGTTGATTTCATGGATCCCCGCATACGCGAGGATGACGAAGTGTTAGGTTATGAAATCTCTCTGAAGGTTACCTTAGGTAGTTAAACAAAGACAACTCACTAATTTTTGAATAGGTTAACTGCGCCATCTGCAACCCAGAAAGCGTTTTTTGATAATCGCTAATACCCGTTACCATATCCTGATCCCGCAACTGAGACAAATTTTCGGTCAAACCACCCTGAAAATCTTGGTTCATATCATATTGCATATCAATACGTTGCAAACGCGTTCCAACATCGGTACGAGTCGAAGCAACCGCATCTAAGGTAGTATCCACTTCGGACATCAGTTCATCCATTTTTGAATCATTACCAAAGATATTGGGGGCTCCCGTTGTGCCTGTATCCAACTGATTGGCCATTTCGCGCAAGGTATCAAAAATATTATAGTTAAGCTGAGGGTTCTTTTTTAGGTCATAATCTGGCGCCCAAGGCGTCGATGATGTTTTGCTATAGTTACCAAAAGTTCGCGCTCCTTGGTCAGAAATACGCACGCGAGCCGCATCACCTACATCATTACCATTGTCGATATTGTCGTCGTCAGGTGCAATCTGTACAAAACGAGAACCTGCTGTTGCGCCAAAATAGGCAAACAACGGCTGCTGCGCACTATCTTCATAAGTATTTGTTGTTGCATTTAATGTGTATGTTTTGCCATTAAAGTTATCAATAATTTCATTGGCGGCTGGCGTAACGGTAACCGAGCTACCATCAATCTTATTAATGGTTACCGCTGTTGCACCATCTCCTTTCGTAAAATAGGACTTAGGCGTTGCTATCCCAGTCCCAATACCTTCGACATTATTTAAGGTGACTGGTTGGTAAGGAGCAACATCTGTTTTATCGCCAGAAAGAATAAACTCACCATTACTGTCTTGCGTATTAGCAATCGCTTTAAGATTTTCTAACAAACCACGCATTTCAGCAGCAATCGCTTTTCTGCCTGCTGAGTTTTGGGTATCGGACATACCTAATAAGCCCAACTCACGCACACGCTGCATGACATCGGTAAAATCGCCCAAAGTGGCATCTTCTAAATTCAGACGACTTTTTGCAAACTCTGCATTCACATTGTATTGATCCATCTGCTTAATGCTTTTATCGATACGATAAATGCGTGATGCGGCAATAGGATCGTCTCCCGGTGTCATCACGCGCTGCCCACTCGACAATTTTGCTTGAATGTCATACAGGTTTTCAGCATGCTTGCGCACGCCTTCCATACTGTTGTAATTAAGTTGTGGTGTAGAAATACGCATCGTATAAACCCCTTTTATCCATTATTAACGAACAACGCCCATAATGGCATCGAACATCGTCTGAGATGCCTGCATAATTTTAGCTGCCGCCTGATAGGCTTGTTGAAACTTCATCATATTTGCCGCTTCTTCATCTAGATTTACACCCGACACACTATCTCTTGCTTGATTAAGCTGTAAATAGAGCGCATCTTGAGTCGTCAAGCTTGTTTTATTCGATTGATGATAACTACCCACATTACCAGCCATTAAACTATAGGTTCCTTGAATGCTTTCGGTATTATTCAAAAACAACCGTTTGTCTTGCATACTTGCTAGGTTGGCAGCATTGACGTTGTTACCAACCGCGAGAGGACGATTTGTACCCGCTGTTGTATCTGCACCACGATAGGCAACGGCATCAGGGTTCGTAATTTCTTGTGAAAAAGAAACAACACCATCATTTAAAAATCGCAGTTCAAATTTATCGCCTGGCTTAATCGTTCCTGCACTCGTATCAATATCGACCTGCAAACCTTCAAAGCGTAGCGTAGAAACTAATGGATGTCCAAGAGGATCATCAATCGATTGCGTCGCAGGAATAGAGGCCCCTGTACGCGCATCCGTCATGCTATAGGTTGCTCCATCGAAATTAAGACTGTACGAGCGAGGTTGCAACTTAGACAGTTGCTTTTGCACCTGAGCAAAATCTGCCGCATTAGTTAAATCATTAGCAACAAACTTACTACTACCCGTAGATAGACCTGTTCTGTCTAGGTTAATGGTAATGGCACTATTGGCAATCGTGCCGCTGTTACGATTATCTTTAGATGAAACCTGCTCTAACTGCTGATAGAAGTCACTGGTTGTATAGGATACAAAAGTATCGCCTTTTTTTGGCGCGCCGGCCATGGTTAGAGTCACACCATTTAAGGTTTGTGGTAACGCAACCCCTGTT
The DNA here is from genome assembly GCA_964606405.1 of uncultured Francisella sp. Classification (GTDB taxonomy): domain Bacteria; phylum Pseudomonadota; class Gammaproteobacteria; order Thiomicrospirales; family Thiomicrospiraceae. Next base: position 30,232 of record CAZSGH010000011.1, on the reverse strand, counting down.
GCAATCGCTGCATTGCTATAAGCGTCGGTAATATCATAAGTCGCGCCGTTATACGTCATTTTATAAGCAAACGCACTTGCAGGGGCACCAGATAAAGTCATCGCACCAGTACCTGTGTTACTGATACTATCGTAACCACTCGCTGTCGATAATAAAACGGGTGTTTTATCATTTAAACTGAACAGGTTATCGCCCCTTATGCCCGCCTTATCAAATCCTTGACGATGCTGTGCATTCATGGCGATACTCATGCCGACAACAGATAAGCCTAACTCATCTTCGGCACGCATAAACTGATCATTACGAAAAGAGGAAGCCCCTCCTAACTCGCCGCCACGAATATTATTCGTCACAATAATGTTCTGATTGGTTCCTGGCTGCTGAATCCAAACCTCTTGTTTGTCGCTTTGAATCACAGAACCCGTTGTGGCATCAAACTTTTCCATTGGGTTATAACCAATTTGCAACGGAATAGCCCGATTGTCAGTAATCAGCGGTACTTTACCATCATTGCTGTACACATCAATAGTGCCATTAGGATTTTGAAATACTTTAACATCCATGTACTGATTAATCTCCTTAACCAACCGATCTCGATGATCGAGTAAGTCGTTGGGAGGCAGATCAGAGCGCGCTGAAACAGAACCTAAATCAATGTTCACCTTAACCAACTCTTGAGTCAATTGGTTGATCTGTGTCACCGTAGAAGCCAGTTGTCCATTCACCTGACCATGTAAATCGGAACGAGTATTGCGATAGGTTTGTACCTGCTGTTGTAGCGAGCTATTCGCTTCAAGCAAAAAACGGGATGAAGAGTTGGTTGCAGGATCATTCGCGACGGTATTCCAAGCCTCGTACATATTTTGCATCGTACTGAATACACCCGTTTCGGGATTCCCTAAACTGGCATTTAACTGCGTCGAATAAACATCAGCTGTCTTATATTTATTTTGATAGGTATAGCTTTCATTTAACTGAGCACTTAAGTAATCTTGATAGACACGCTCAATACTTGCCGTACGCGCCCCAGAACCAACATAACCACCACCCATAAGCTGCGGGGTTCCTGCCACAATCTCGGTACGCTGACGTGTATAACCATCAGTATTGACGTTGGCAACGTTATGCCCCGTCACATTGAGTGCTTGCTGAAAGGTTCTTAACCCCGCCGTTGCGGTAATCAGTAAATCGGCCATAATCGTTTCTTCCCAAATATGAGTTGAACCTTAAAGATTCACTCGTTTTATTTTACTGGGAACCTCTAAAAACGTCACTTCGCTTGTTTTTAGACTTTCCAAGTTTGTTTTTTAGCTGAAAGAAGGTTTTTAATCAATGGGTTACATGCTAATTTTTGCAACCCCTTCCTCCAGACCTCCTACCAATTGGGTTTTTAGAGGTACTCTACTGTTCTTTTATCTTAGCCTGTAACAAATTATGCAGCAACAGCGCATCTTGCGTTGACGGCAAAGCAACATCTACCGTTGTTTGCTTTGGCGGAACAACATCAGCAGTCACTGGCGTTTTCCACCATCCAGTAGAGGCAACGCCAGAATAGGTTCTTGCCACGGGCTTTTCTGTTAATAAACCATCCATCGCTGTTTTCGGCTGGGCTTTATCTTTAGGTAATAACTGCTTAACCAGCATATCGGCCAAACCCAAAGAACCTTTAGAAGATAAATTTTGCGCCAACTGTTCATCGCGCCATTCTCGATAACTATCCATCGAGCCAGTACCTGCCTCTCCCTCACCAAACCCATCATCAAAACTGGTTTCTCGCGAGGTTTTGAGCATCTGCTGCATCATAATCGCTTCGAATTGTTTAGCAACAGCACGCAAGGCTTGCTCTTTATCCTGATTAGCGAGCTTACGCAAGCCCCCCACCGCACCAACATCGTTGGCAACGTTAATGTTAGCAATGTTGCTCATATTAAATCACCACTAATTCAGCTTTAAGCGCGCCAGCTGTTTTCAGCGCTTCCAAAATAGCGACCAAGTCAGAAGGCGATGCCCCCGTTTTATTCACCGCTTTTACCAACGAATCTAACGACACCCCAGACTCAAATTTGAACATTCTGGCCGTCTGCTTTGCATTTGCTGCACCAGCCTCCAGACCTTGATTTGCACCTGCAGCAAAAGGATTAGGAACATTGGGTTGAGTAATCTGACCATCATCATTTACGGTTACACTCAAATTACCATGAGACACTGCTGCCGAGCCAATACGGACATTTTGACTAATAACAACAGTCCCTGTTCGCGAATTGACAATTACCTTAGCTGATGACTCTGCAGGGTTTACCTCGATATTTTCAATTTCCGACAAATAGGCAACTTTTTGATGCGCCATACGAGGAGCCATGACTTCAACAGAGGACGAGTCCAACGCACGTGCCGTATCATCACCAAACTTTTGATTAATCGCCTCTACAACTCGCTTTGCGGTTGTAAAATCGCCCTGACGCAAATTCAGCGTTAGCGTATTACCAACATCAAAACCAGAATCAACACCACGCTCAACAATTGCGCCGTTAGGAATATGCCCGCCACCGGGATAATTAACCGTTACCTTAGAACCATCTTTGCCGCCACCATCCAAACCGCCAACAACCAAACTACCTTGAGCAATGGCATACACATTGCCATCCAAACCTCGTAATGGTGTCATTAATAACGCACCGCCAACTAAGGTTTTTGCATTACCTAACGAAGAAACCGTCACGTCAATCGTTTGACCTGGCTTAATAAAAGGTGGCAAATCGGCATGAACAGCAACAGCTGCCACGTTTTTACTGTTTGGCTTAACGTCTGGTGGAACATTGATGCCGAACTTGGTTAACATCGATTTAAGACTCTGATCGGTAAAAGGGTTTTTATCGCCCGATCCGTTCAGACCAACAACCAAACCATAACCAATCAACTGGTTATTACGCACACCCTGAACTTGCGCTAAGTCTTTAATGCGTTCAGCAAAAACAGCCGATGTCATTAACATCAACCCCAATCCGACAAGAATCATTCGAGTCATGGCTTTCACTCCCAATATATTTTGTATTTTACAGAACATATAAAGCAATAGATATGCCAAACGACAAAAACCACCTATTAGGTGGTTTTGATGGCTCATTAGCGAAACAAGCATAAGACCGTCGTGAGCTGGCAAGATTGCTAGGCGCTAAGCGCACAGACTCTAGGAATGTACATCAGTACATGACGCAGAGCGAGCACCGCAGCAACAACGCAAGATGACAGCGCAATAGGTTTTATCACCAAGGCCAATAATTACTGAAAAAGCGCGACAACCACCCCTTTTGCGTCGCCTCATTAACCAAGCCATCGCCGCTATAAATAATACGCGCGTCGGCAACTTTGGTCGATGGAATACTGTTATCGGGCGCGACATCTGCTGGGCGAACGATACCCGCAAAACGAATCACTTCTTCACCTTGGTTAATGGTTACCCACTTCTCTCCACGGACAACCAAATTGCCATTAGGAATGACTTCTACAACTGTCACACTAATGCTACCTGTCAAACTGTTGCTTTGCGAAGCATCTCCCTGACCCTTAAAGGTATCATTGGAATCCATTGAGGTGTCACCTAAAAAGTTTACCCCACCTGCAGCCAAACCAACCGTCCCGCCTAATAAAGTAGGAGCTTTATGCGAGCTAACCGTACTTTTCTTTTCATTGGCTGCTGCTTTTTTCTGCGCATTCATTTTTTCTTGTAAGTTGACGGTAATAATATCGCCAATACGACGCGCTTTAATATCGTTAAATAAGTCCATCGCACCCGATTGATATAACGAGCCATTACGGGGTGTATCTAACTTGGGAATATTGGTTGGATAAGCAGGTTCATATTCAAACTTCGACATGCGATCTGGCGTATGCGAACAACCTGTCAAAAAACCAACAACTAATAATGACATTACTAATTTAGTATTCATTTCTTAACTCCCTATCGGTTATACGTTATTGTTCAAATACTGCATCATACCGTCCGCAGCTTTAATCGCTTTGGCATTCATCTCGTATGTTCGCTGGGCTTCAATCATGCCAATCAGCTCTTCAACGGTATTCACGTTGGATGCTTCCAAGAAACTCTGAATAATCGTACCCACACCGTCAGTACCCGCCACACCAACAACTGGTGCGCCACTGGCAATGGTTTCGGTAAACAGATTGTCACCCTTAGCATTGAGACCAGCAGGATTAATAAACGTCGCAATTTCTAATTGTCCCAGCTGCTGAGGTGCTGCCTGACCAGGAATCGTAGCAAAGACACTACCGTCGGTACCAACCGTTACCGCTGTCGCATTTTGCGGAACCGTGATTTGCGGCTGCAACAGTAAACCACCAGACGTAACCACATCACCGTTTTGATTTAATTGAAACGAACCGTCACGGGTATAACCAATCGTGCCATCGGGCTGCTGAATCTGGAAGAAGCCTTTACCCTGCAAAGCCAAATCAAGTTCGTTACCTGTATTTTGTAAATTACCCTGTTGGTGCATTTTTTGAATTGCTACGACACGCGTACCTACCCCTAACTGTAGACCAGAAGGCAAGGTTGTTTGCTGATTAGTATAACCGCCAGGTTGACGCACATTTTGATAGATTAAATCTTCAAATTCTGCCCGACCCTGTTTATAACCCGTGGTATTGGCGTTAGCGAGGTTGTTCGAAATGGTTGCAAGTCGCGTATTTTGCGCTTCTAAACCTGTCTTGGCGACATATAAGGCTCTGTTCATTTGCTTACCCTACCTATTCCTGTAACGCAGTATCAAGATATTCGGTTTTGTCGCCAATTTCAGCGACATTATGATTTATTAAGGCTATGTTCATATTTTTACCCTACCGCTTAACGCAACGACAATAACGAATTATTCTTTTCTTCGTTCTTATTGCTGGTGTTCATCATTTTGACTTGAATTTCGTATTTACGCTGTAAGGCAATCATATCGACCAGTGCCTGAACCGTGTTTACGTTACTCGACTCTAATACACCACTCATTAATCGCCCATCCAAAGATACTGTCGTCCCTGCTTTTGAACGCAGGAATCCATCCAAACCTTTTTCCATTTGCTTGGGGGATGAATCATTAGCGGTAACAATACGAATTTGATCGACGATTTCTAAGTTTTGTGCAGGTTGACCCAAAGGAACAATCGAAATGGTACCATCCGTGCCAACTTCAATTTTTTCAGCAGGGGGAATCACAATGGGACCACCTTGTCCCATAATCGGATGACCACCAATATCCGTTAAAGAGCCATCAGCTTTAATTTGCAGGCTGGCTGTTTTAACCAACCCTTCATCGCCTTTAGGGGTTTGCACCACCAGCCAATCATCATTACTGACCGCAACATCTAAATCACGCCCCGTGTAATTCATCGCCCCCGCACTTAAGTCGGTTGCAGGACGTTCTGACAATGCATAAGCACGACTATCATGCCCAGGACCCGCTACATGCATGGCTCTGAACTGATTAAAGTCAGCTTTAAACCCTGTGGTGTTGGCATTCGCCAAGTTGTTCGAGTTAGCAGCTAAAGCAAGCGAACTTTCTTTAGCACCACTCATGGCAATGTATAGCATTCTATCCATACAAACCTTCCTTATTCTAGTAATGGGGTGGCGAACATTGCCGCCTAAGCGGCAATCACTGCCTTACCAGATATAAAGCATTAACTATGCCAAAACAAACACAAAGCCACACCAAATAAAAAATGACTTATACTTTCTATTGCAGTCATTCCCGCGTAGGCGGGAATCCATGTTAAAACCAGTTGAGTAAATTCCCGCTTTCGCGGGAATGACGTTTTAGAAACGAATTTACAACTGTAAAATAGTTTGTGTTAAGGTCTTATCGGTAGAAATAACCTGAGCGCTGGCTTGATACATCTTTTGCATAAAGATCATATTAACCAACTCGCCCGTTACATCCACGTTAGAGTACTCCAACGCCCCAGCTTGCACGGCACCAAAACCTGAAGCCTGAGGATTACCTAATTGACGAGGACCAGAAGCCGCAGTTTCTGCCCACATCTGACTACCCAACTTTTGCATACCTTGCTGATCGCTAAAGTTAGCCAAAGCTAGTTTTGCCACGACATCCGAACGACCATTCGAGTAACGTGCTTCAATCGCACCATCTTTATTGACCTGAACGCCAACCAAATCGCCCGCTGCATAACCGTCTTGCGTCACACCACGGATACTATAAGCACCTGCATATTGCGTTAACTTAGTTAAATCAGCATCGAAGGTCATCGCCTCTGTCACACCCACAGTACCTGATGAGTTAGGCACGTCAAAATACCAATTTTGTGGTGCAACAACCGATGTTGGAGGCGTTGTATTGCCAGAAATCATGGCGAAATCACCACTATTGTTAAAATCAAGCAATTTACCTGTACTATCGAAACGATAAGCCTGAACCACTGCATCGGGAATAGATGTCACCACGCCATTACCCGTAGCGGTTACACCGAATGCCGCATTAAAGGCACTTTCAGCCGCAGTCGTTGCTGGTGCAACAGCACCAGCCGCAAAGGCAACCTGTGCAGCCTGAGCAGCTTGCGATGCTTGCGATGAGTTTAATCCCATTGCAACAGCAGCAGCCCGCGCTGCCTGTGCCGCTTCCGCTGCAGTCGTCGGTTGAATAGGGGTGCCCGCAGCATTATTGACAACGAACAGTGAAGCCAATCTCGAAGAATCAGGACTCCATGTGCTCGCACCAGCATAGGCAGTATAGGCCGTTGTTCCTTGTGCATCAGTAAAGGTTGTTTGTGCTGTTGCAGCCGTTGCAGCATTGTATGCGGCTAACTGACCTGCCGCACCACCCGCACCAAAAGCTGCGGTCGCATTGGTTCTGGCTGTGCTCGCTTCTGCTGTAGTACCACCAATAGCCATCACTAGATTATAAGCACTTTCACCAGCTCCTGTAGCAGTCGTTGGCAAGCCAAAAGTAGATACCGACTTTTGCGCCGCTGTTGCTTGAGATGCTGTAGCGCCACCCGTTACCAATGCTTGGAAGTTGGTATAAGCGCTTTGATTACTCGTTGCATTGGCTGCAGAATCTTGTCCCGATCCAGACTTGTACCAAGTTTGCGTTGCGGGATCAAAATCCTCCATCACATACTGCGCATACCAGTCTGTTGTTTCATTGGTATAAGTAACACTATTACCAGCAGAAGCATTAGCCGTTGGATAAGCACCTGGTGCATTAACAGCCACTTTATAATAGTTAACTGTCGCACGGTGCTGTCCGCCCAAACTATCATAAATAACCTTACTGGTTGAATAGTTTGGTGCACCATTGTAAGACATATCTTTTAAATTGTTCGCATTAAAAGCAATACCACTCGAACTTTGCTTACCGCCATTTGACGTTGTTGTATAGGTAACAGGGTCTTGACCGTTTAAGTTTAAATCGAACGTTGTTTGAGAGGTCGCCTTAGGAACCTTGTTCAAGTTACCAATATTCATTGGCTCTAAAACAGTCTTATATACGTTACTAGATGGTGTAGAAAGCGAAGAGTCTTTACTAAAGCCCTGCAACTTATTACCCACTTGGTCAGTAACATAACCATCTTTATCGAGCTTAAATGAACCATTACGCGTATAAACCGCATCATAGCGACCTGTTACGTCCGACAAAATAAACATGCCCTCGCCACTGACCGCCAAGTCCAGCGCATTACCCGTATCATTAATCGCACCCTGTGAAAAGTTCTGATGCACTACTTGAGTACGAGAACCTGTACCTGGGCTATTTTGAGAACCATAAAACAAATCCGCAAACTCGGCACGGCTTGATTTAAAACCAACTGTTTGCGCGTTAGAAATGTTATTCGAAATCACACCCAACCCAGTCGATGCTGAGTTAATCCCTGTCAATGCAGTTAAAGAGAAGTTAACGGCCATTTTATGATCCTCCGATTAGCGGATTTGCTGAATATTATCGAGACTTGATTGACTACCATCCGCCATATTCAAGATGGCGCCATCGGTACTCAAGCCTACACTAGAAACTTTAGTAGCAACCAATGTGCCAACTTCACTTCTTGCGCCCTCTGAATTTGTTCCCCATGCACTTAATGTATACTTACCAACAGCAAGTGCATTACCATTATTATCCGTTCCATCCCAACGTAAGTCTCCTTGACCACTCGGCAATGTCGCCCACGTGTACTCTTTGACCACCGTACCATTGGCATCTCGAATCTGCGCATGAACATCTGTTAATGGTTGATCAAGATCAACCAACGCAACAGGCTCTGAACCACTGACCAAATTAATCTTAGATCCCGGAATCACCACATCATGCCCAACTAAGCTACTCGCTTGCATGGCTTGCGTCATTTTTAACATTTGGCTCATGCTACCAACCGTTTTATTTAAGTCTTGCATCGCCTGCAAACTTGAGAAGTTCGCCATATCAGCAATCATTTTGGTGTTATCGACAGGATTGGTAGGATCTTGGTTTTGCATCTGCACGGTTAATAACTTTAAAAAGTCGTTCTGACCCAAGGCTTTTTGCGGCGCAACGCGTGATGCCGCGTTGGGATTCATAAGCGCATCAAGACCTGCATTGGTAACGCTACTGGTTGTTGCCATGATAATTTACTCCATTAACGAGAAAATATTAGGAAATCTCTAAAAACCTCGCTTCGATTATCTTTAGAATTTCCAAGTTTGTTTTTTTGGCTGAAGGAAAGAATTTAATGAATGGGTTAGGTGCAATTTTTCAACACCCCATTCCTTCAGCGCTCCTACCCATTGGTTTTTTAGAAGTGCTATTAGTTTCCTGAACCCAATTGAATGGTTCTGAGCAACAATTGTTTTGAAGTGGTAATCACTTCGATATTCATTTCGTAACTACGCGATGCAGAAAGCATGTTTGCCATTTCTTCAACGGTATCCACATTCGGACGGTAAATATAGCCTTCCTCATTTGCCATCGGATGATTGGGGTTGTATTCGGCTTTTAGCGCCTCTTGATTTTGAACGATTTCTTTAACTCGTACACCACCTGCAGGAATACTGCCGGGCGGTGACCCAATCTCTGCCATAATGGTTTCGAACTTAGGAATCTTCGCACGATAGGTGTCTTTAGCGTTCGAGCTGATACTATCGGCATTCGCCATGTTCGAGGCAATGGCATTCAGGCGAACGTTTTGTACGTTCATGCCAGAACCTGCAATACTTAAAATATCAAACATAACCTAAAATCCTCTTATCGGCTGGTTAAGGCATCTTTAATGCCTTTAATTTTGTCATCTAAAAACTGTAAGGTCACAGAATGCTGAATGCCATTTTCCATAAACTTGGCTTTCTCAATATGCGTTTCGACCGTGTTACCATCTAGCGATGGTTGTGTTGGGTTACGAAAGCGCAAATAATCACTGGTACTAATACCCGAATCAAAACCAGCGATATGCCCACTGTTTGTTAGCTTCATTGAAGGACTCGGCAAATCATCTTTATCGCCACGAATCTTTAGTAAAGCTGATTTGAAATCAATATCTTGTGCTTTAAAGTTAGGGGTATCAGCGTTCGCTAAATTACTGGCTAATGTTTTTGCACGTAATTCACGAATTGGCAAGGCATTCGCATGAATACCTAAAACAGAATCGAATCGAGAAGCCATTGTTTTATCCCCCACCGTATTAACCATGGAAAACAAATAGCAAATTAAATGCCAAATCACCCTAAAGAAAACAAAAGACATGCCGATGGCGGCAAAAAAAAGATAAAAACGGCAATTATTGCCTATGTAAGCGTCTAAAAAAACCCGTCATTCCCGCGAAAGCGGGAATCTACTTACTTTATGGATCCCCGCATACGCGAGGATGACGAAGTTCGAGCAACAACACTGCGACAAGCTCAGTGCGAACGTAAGATGTCAGCACTAGGGAACCTCTAAAAACCCCACTTCGTGGCATTTTTAGCGTCCCTAAATTATTTTTCCTCTGGTGGAAGGGCTGAAATCAATCAGTTACATGCACTATTGCTGCATCCCTTCCCCCAGACCCCTAACCCACTTAGGTTATATAGAGGCTCCCACTACTATTAAAACACAGCGAAAGATGATGATTGCTAGGCGCACAGAACGAGGAATGTACATCGGTACATGACGAAGTTCGAGCACCGCAGCAACAACGCAAGCGCATCTTGCAGCCAGTTTTACCAGGATTTGACCAAATCACCTGCCTGAACCAACCCCTTCTTACCCTCGAACGAGCCAACAATAAACTGTGGCAACACCTTCTGTACCCGTAAAAATGCAGTTGGTTCTAAATCCTCACCCAAATCAATATTACCGATCCGATAAGGACGTGTTGTCTTACTATAAATAGCCAGCACATCACCCTGTTGCACACCTGAATCGATACCAATTGGAACAATGATTTTTTCTTTATCGATTTCGGCAATCGGTACGGCAATCGGCTCACATGCCAATTTATCTACGACCGATTTAACCTGCTCACCAATCACATAATCAAACGACTGCCCCGTTGGCGTGGTAAAAAACTGACGACTACCGAAAGGTTTATCTCGCCCAACACGAACATCAGTTTCTTGAATGGTTCGAAACGCCTCTCCTTGCGCAAACAGTCGTCGTTGATTTAAATCAACAATGAACCATTCAACACTCACAGTCCGTTTACTCGGCTCTTTTTCGTAACGAAAATACTGGCGCACTTCTTTCGCCAAACGAGACTGCTCCACATCCCAATCTAAGGAGCGCACAACCGTTAACACTAAAAACTGCGCTAAGGTTTTATCCGCAATTGGCTGCAATATAGCAGGAGACAAACTCGGAGCTATCGGTCGACCAGGATACAAGTCTGCCGCAGTATTCAACTGTTCAATATTGCGCTGCCCCGATGTCCACAAACGATTGAATAACTCGCCCTGATAACCCGCTTCTAGATCGACAATATCTTTTGCCGAATAAACATCTTGCACTGCAACACTGGCTACCGCCACACGTGGTGCGTACCGAGCGATGTAATTAGGACAGGTTTTAGCGGATTCGGATAAACACGCAGACACACGAACGCGCAAACTATTGCCTTCGCGCTCTTCATGTTCGACCTTCATACTGGTAACGCGCTGCTGGGCGGCAAATTGTGCCGTCTGACGCGTTAACGCAAAGTTCTTTGTTTCTGACTGAGCAGTGACCTGAACCTGAGAGGACAAGGCCGCCTGCGCCAAGGCATCACGAATAGCCATCTGACGCGCAAAAGCAACGTCACCATTCTCAATAACGGCGATACCATCTACTTCTAAACAGTTATCCTGCGCCACCACGGCAAAACTTGCCGTCAGGGCGAACAGACCTATCAAATAAGAAAAGCTCATCGCAAATACCTTAAGGGCAGCTCTAAAAACCCAATGGGTAGGAGGTCTGGAGGAAGGGGAACGGAAAATAACATGCACCCCATTGATTACCCCCTTCCTTCAGCTAAAAAACAAAATTGGAAACCTATAAAAACAAGCATAGCGAGGTTTTTATAGGCTTCCCTTATCTGGCATCAAGCGCTTTAATCCGCTCAATAACCACTTTTGCCAATTCATCGGTATGCCATTTCGATAAGAACAAATTGGCACCGACTTTTTGCGTTAAGGTGTCGTTAAACCCACCCGACAAGGATGAGTTCAAAATAACAAATAAGTCTTTTAAGCGCGGATCTTTACGGATATTACTCGTTAAGGTATAGCCATCCATTTCGGGCATTTCAATATCAGAAACCACCATCAGCACTTGCTTAGAAACAGCTAAGGCATCACCTTTATCTGCTGCATCCGCCATCTTTTGCAAGGCTTCTAATGCAAAGCGTCCATTATTGAAAATCATCGATCGAACACCGATTTTATCCAAAACAGCTTTTAACTTTGTGCGAGCAACGACAGAATCATCAGCACCAATGACCAAGAAATCGCGACCTTGGGTAATATCCATACCAACACGCCCAACCTCATCGGATACATCGGCACTACTGCGCCCTGCTACTTCTTGCAATACACGCTCAACGTCAACAATTTCGACTAAGGCATTGCCAACCTTGGTTATTCCTGTCAGATAGTTTACATTCATGAGCGTTTCAGGTGGCGGCAAAATATCTTCCCAACGCAAATGCACAATGCGATCAACAGACCCGACTAAGAAGCCTTGAATGGAGCTATTAAACTCTGTCACAATCGTTAAGGTGCCAGGCACCTTAGACAAGGGTTCCATATCTAACGCCAAAGGTAAATCAATCATCGGCATCGTTGTGCCACGAATATCAGAAATCCCAATAACACGAGGATCAGCTTTAGGTACGGGAGAAATATGCGGCGTACGAATCACTTCTCGTACTTTAAAGACGTTAATGCCAAAGAGCTGCTCATCATGCAAGGTAAACAGCAACAACTCCATGCGGTTCATGCCGACGAGCTTTGTACGTCGATCAATATTTTTAAGCAGATTTGACATAATATACAATCCATTTTTTCGCTACAATGACAAACATTGCGGCATTTTGGGGTAAATCTTAAATAAGGAACTTCTAAAAACTGCGCTACGCTTTTTTTAGCGTCCCAAAGTTTATTTTCTAGCTGGTGAAAGGAAGTTGTTCAAGCACTTACAGACTACTCTTTAACCCTTTCCCCCAGAACCCCCTACTCTTGAGGTTTTTTAGAGGTGCCCAATATCATGAACTCACAAAAGCTTAAATCGTGCCAACTAGGAATCCTTGTCACAACTTTTTGCACTTTTTGTACCATCTTGTCGCCTGCGCAAGCTCAAAGCGTTGCAGAGATGATGCAAATCGCACAGAGTTATATCTTAAAGCATTTAGACCCCAAGCTACACAACCCAACAATATCTTTAACCCCTTTATCTGCTACAGCACAAACAGCAGATTGCCAGCACCCGCCACAAGTTCGTTGGAATAGCGGACAAAAAACAGGCAATATCAGCCTAAGCATTATGTGCACGCAACCAAAATGGCAGCGCTACATTAATGCCAAAATATCAGGAGAACTCCCAGTTGTCATTACCAATAAAGACTTAGCTCTCGGCGCAAAAATCACACCGGAGGATGTTTATATCGCTTGGTTACCAGACACACAGATAAGAAACAACAATCTAACCAGTTTGTCGGATATTGAAAACCTCAGCACAAGACAATTTGTGAGCAGCGGAACAGCACTGACAAGCAATCAAGTTCGTGCGAGTGTTCTTGTCCATAAAGGTGACCCATTGCGTATCATTGTGATGAGTGACGGCATCAGTATCGAAATGCCAGGTATTGCCTTAGAGTCAGGTGAAAAAGGAAAGAGTATTCGTGTACAAAACCAATCATCTGGAAAAATCATTAAAGGAAATATTCTTTCTGCCGATAGCGTTGTTGTACCATGAAAAACCGCGTTTGCTTTCATGCTTTTTTCAACAATGCGAACGCCAATACACGGTACTTTCGAAAAAATAACAAAAAAACGATAAAAAAACTAAAGTTTGCAATAAATTTGCCGCTATCCCTCTCAGAAAGGCAAAAAAATTGCTAGAATGATAATAAATATAGGTGAGGTCGAAATCATGGACATCAACAATCTACTGCGTGGCGTAGGAACTAGCCCCAGTAAAGTGCTGAATCAGCCTGAGCCAGCATCATTGCGCAAAAGCACGGATGACAAAGAGGCAGGTGCTGCTTCCGATAGCATTAAAACCGAAAAAGTAACCATTACGGATACAACAAGTCGTTTGCGTCAACTTTCTCAAGCTGCAGCACAGCAACCAGAAGTTAACAGCGATAAAGTTGCCAGTATTCGTGCTGCGCTTGCAGATGGTAGTTACAAAGTGCAGCCAGGCGTTATCGCAGCACGTTTAATGGCTTTTGAGGCTGCTTTACGCCGATAATGTCACATCATAAGCGAGAGATGACAATGGAACTGTGCAATACAACTCAGCTCTGGGTAGCAAACATGCGTGCCATGTTGGTGTTACTGGATGCTGAGTTTTCTGCGTTAAAAGAAAAAAAACAAGAAGCCATTGTTCTCACCTCTCGTGAAAAAGAAGCGTTATTAGCAGAACTCTCGGCACAAGAAAAAAACTTACTGGATAGCGCGCAGGCAACGGGATTTACTGGGCATGACTTGTTTGAACACATCGCGCGTCACTGCGGTCAGGAATGGGCACAGAGCACCCTAGAAACGAGTCAACAAGTACAACAAGCCAATCAACGCAATGGTGCGTTATTGCAGTCAATGATCCGATTAAATGAACATGCGCTCAACGTATTAACGGGCAAACAACCTAAAGTAAATACTTATGGTGCATCTGGACAAATCGAGACATCTGTTTCACAACTAACTAAACTGGCAACCGCATGAGTGATAATGGCGCACAAAAACGTGCATACTTTCGCATGGATGCTCTGCTTCCCATGTCTTACCGAGTGTTGACCGCTGAAGAAGCTCGTAACCCGCTTCCCGCAACGGTTGATACATTATTTGTTGAGCAATACTTTTCAACTGAACTAGACGAAATTGATTCTCGCATCGAAAATGCGATTGAACAGATTGCAGAAAAAAGCTCCTTAATGGCATCTGCGTTACGTGCCATGAATGAAAAGCTCAACTTTTTGACGCAAACATTAGGCGATGACGCCATCAAATATGTCGTCCCAACAGTACCTGTTAACATCAGTGCTGGCGGACTTTCGTTTGATACAGCACAGCGCATTGAACATGGCTCAGTCGTAGATTTGCTGCTCGTACTCAATAAACAAGATGGTCCGATTATGCTACGCTCTCAGGTAGTTAAGATTATTCCCCATCCAGATGGCACACAAATGGTAGCACTTGAGTTTCAACATATGGGTGAAGAGGCGCGACGCCAGTTGGTCTATTTTATTCAGACGAAAGAAATTGAATTAGCGCGCGAGAAACGCGGTAATTAGACGTGAATAAGAGAAGGATCTTCTTCCTATTATTTCTACTCGGCGTCCTAGGTGTTGGCTATACCTATTTTTATCAGTCTTCTACAAAATTAGCAGATCAGAGTAAAGCATCGCAACCCAAAATGCGTCCTTCACCTGTTTTTGCCGCAAACGTTAGCAAACAAGATATTCCTGTTTGGCTCAATGCACTGGGTACCGCAACCGCTCGCAATTTAGTTACGGTTAAAAGTCGCATCGATGGCGAGTTAATGGCGGTGTATTTCGAAGAAGGTCAGCGCGTCAAAAAAGGGCAGCTATTAGCCGAAATTGATCCACGCAATCTGCAAGCGCTGCTCGAACAACAACAAAGCCAATACCAACGCGATCAGGCATTACTCAACAATGCACAGCTCGATTTAAAACGTTACAAACAACTCACCACAGAAGATGCCATTGCCAGTCAGCAGGTCGACACACAAGCGGCATTGGTCAAACAATATCAGGCAACCCTTGCCAGTGACACAGCACAAATCAACAGTACAAAACTACAACTAAGCTATACCAAAATTACCGCCCCCATCAGTGGCAAAGTTGGCTTTCGACAAGTGGATGCCGGCAATCAAGTGAAGGCCAGTGATGGCAATGGCTTGGTTACCATCGCACAATTAACGCCCATCACGGTCGTTTTTTCGTTACCCGAAAACACCTTACCCGATCTGAAAGTCGCATTACTTAACAACCCAAATCTTGATATTGAGGCATGGGACAAAGACAAAAAACAGCGCATTGCCACTGGCAAACTCCTCACGCTCGACAACCAAGTCGATAGCAGTACAGGCAGCATCCGCTTAAAAGCCTTATTCGATAATAACGACGAAAGCCTTTATCCTAATCAGTTTGTGAATATTCGACTGCAACTTAAAACACTAACGCAAGTAACGACGATACCTAGCACGGCACTTCAACGCGGTGCAAAGGGCGATTTTGTCTATGTCATTAACGACGACAATACCGCCAGTGTTGTTCCGATTAACATACTGCAAACAGAAGGTGACAGGGTTGCTATCGAAGGAAAACTCGACGCTGGCATGAAAGTGGTTACCGATGGTAGCGATAAGTTTAAAGATCGCGGGCAAGTTAAAGTGATTACCAAGGGCGATAACGCAGCCAAATGAATCCCGCTCGCACCTTTATCCTCCGACCGATTGCCACCAGTTTACTGATGCTGGCATTGCTGCTTTCTGGATTAATGGCATACAAACAACTTCCTTTAGCAGCCCTGCCGCAAGTCGACTACCCCACCATTCAAGTAACGACCAGCTACCCAGGTGCTAGCCCCGACGTGATGGCAAGTACCGTCACAGCCCCTTTAGAACGACAGTTTGGGCAAATGCCCAACTTAACGCAGATGACCAGCAACAGTACATCTGGCGTTTCCAGCGTTACGCTCCGCTTTGGTTTGAATTTACCCTTAGATGTCGCCGAGCAGCAAGTACAAGCGGCCATGAATGCTGCCAGCAATTTACTGCCACCTGACCTACCCATGCCACCCACCTATAACAAGGTTAATCCTGCCGATGCACCCATTCTAACGCTTGCCATTCGCTCAGACAGTCTGAGCATGCCTAAACTACAAGACTTGGTTGAAACACGCCTTGCAATGAAACTGTCGCAGTTATCGGGGGTTGGCTTGGTGAGTATTGCGGGCAGTCAGCGCCCCGCTATGCGCATTAAGGTCAACAGCGAACAGCTTGCCGCGTTAGGCTTGTCTTTCGATGACATTCGCACATTAATTGGCAACAATAACGTCACGATGAGCAAAGGCAGCTTTAATGGTAAACACCGCGCCAGTAGTATTGATGCCAACGACCAACTCCAGTCGGAAAGTGATTATCGTCAGCTGATTGTGCTGTATAAAAATGGTAATCCCGTTCGCTTAGGCGACATTGCCACCATTATCGATGATGCTGAAAATGTGCGCCTTGCCGCGTGGGTCGATAACCAACCCGCCGTTCTGCTGAATATTCAGCGCCAACCAGGGGCGAACGTCATTGCTGTCACCGATGCCATCAAAACCCTATTGCCACAACTCACCGCTAACTTACCCGCATCGGTCGAAGTGCGCATTACCAATGACCGCACCCAATCGATTCGTGCAGCCATCAGCGAAATGAAGCTGGATATGCTCATTGCCATTGTGTTGGTGGTATTGGTGATTTATCTCTTCTTGCGTGACACTAAAGCAACCCTGATTCCCGCGCTCGCCATTCCGCTCTCGCTGATTGGTACCTTTAGCATCATGGTCTTATTTGGCTTTTCCATTAACAATCTGACATTAATGGCACTGGTGATTGCCACGGGCTTTGTGGTCGACGATGCCATTGTGATGATTGAAAACATCGCCCGTCATCGCGACATGGGCAAAAATTCATTGCAAGCGGCGTTGGATGGCTCTGCCGAAATTGGCTTTACCATTATGTCACTGACTTTATCGCTTGTCGCTGTACTGATTCCCCTGCTCTTTATGCAAGACATGCTCGGACGCTTATTTAATGAGTTTGCCCTCACACTTGCCTCCGCAATTCTATTGTCGGCAATCGTATCACTGACATTAACGCCAATGCTGAGCGCTCGCTTAGTGACACAAACAAGCGAAGCCAAACAATCCATCGTCTTCTTGCGCTTGCTAGACCACTATCAAAGTGCATTGCGTTGGGTATTAGCCCACCAGAAAACAACCCTTGCTGCAACCCTGATGATTTTTATCGCTACGGTTTCGCTTTACGTGTCCATTCCCAAAGGCTTTTTCCCAACACAAGACACGGGCAGCATTATGGCTATTGTCGATGTACCCGAAAGCACCTCATTCGACGCTTTTGTCGAGCGACAACAAAGCCTGAGTCATCACCTATTGCAAAACCCCAGTATCGACAACATCACCGCATTTATCGGCGTCGATGGCAATAACGCCACCCCAAATAGCGGACGCTTACTGATCCAACTCAAACCGAAAGACGAACGTAACGACAGCAGCGAGCGTGTCATCGAACAATTAATGATGGCAGCCGAACAACATCCCGATATTCGCCTGCACCTACAAGCCGTACAAGACCTGACGGTCGAAGACCAAGTCACGCGAGGACAATACCAATTCAAACTCAGCAGTCCTGATAGCGAAGCCTTGGCACAAGCAACACAACAACTCGTTGAACAATTGCAACACTTACCGATTTTGCAAGGTGTCAGCGCCGATACGCAACCCTCAGGATTACAAGCATTCATCAACATTGACCGCGATGCCGCAGCACGGCTCGGTGTCAGTACAAAAAGTATCGACCAAGCGCTATACAATGCATTTGGTCAGCGCCTCATTTCGACCATCTTTACCCAATCGAATCAATACCGTGTGGTGCTAGAGACCAGCGCTAATCAACAAGCTGGCATCAATCAGCTGGGTCGTGTGTATGTATCCAATAACCAAGGCAAGCCAATTCCACTCGACTCACTGGCGAGTATCAGCGAACGCCAAGCACCACTCGCCATTACCCGACTCGACCAATTCCCCAGCACCACGCTATCATTTAATCTTGCACCACGCGCCAGCTTAGGCGATGCCATCGAAGCCATTACACAAGAACAAGCGAAGCTCGACTTGCCTGCCGGCATCGAAACGCACTGGCAAGGCGCAACCCAAGCTTTTCGCACATCCTTATCAAATACCCTCTTTTTGTTACTGGCTGCCGTGGTCACTGTCTACATCCTACTAGGCGTACTCTACGAAAGCTTTATTCATCCCATCACCATTTTATCAACACTCTTTCCTGCCGCCATTGGTGCATTTCTTGCCCTCGATTTTGCGGGGCTATCACTGGATATGATTGGTGTGATTGGATTGATTTTACTCATTGGCATTGTCAAAAAGAACGCCATTATGATGATCGACTTTGCCCTAGATGCCATGCGCACTCAAGGATTAGCCGCACAGGAAGCGATTTTCCAAGCTTGTAGCCTGCGCTTACGCCCCATTTTAATGACCACCTTCGCTGCCTTGTTTGGGGCGCTACCGCTGATGCTATCGACAGGCTTAGGAGCAGAATTACGGCAACCAATGGGTTATGCGCTGGTAGGCGGATTACTGCTCAGTCAGCTACTCACCTTATTTACCACTCCTGTGATCTTTTTGTTGTTTGAGCGGTTAATACCATCAAACACAATCAAAACTCAATGAATCCCTCTTCATTTTTCATCAATCGCCCCATTGCGACCACGCTATTAACGCTGGCACTTGCGCTTGTCGGCTTAGTCTCACTTAACTTTTTGCCAGCTGCTCCCTTACCCCAAGTCGATTTTCCTGCCATTTCGGTACAAGCCAACTTAGCAGGTGCTAGCCCCGAAGTGATGGCAACCAGTGTGGCGACACCACTTGAAAAAGTGCTCGGACAAATTGCGGGGGTTAACGACATAACCTCGAGCAGCATTGCGGGTACAACCAGTATCAATTTACAGTTCGACTTAAACCGCGATATTAACGGTGCAGCCCGCGATGTTCAGTCTGCCATTCAAGCGGCTCGAGGCCTATTGCCCAGTGGCATGACAAGCAACCCCACTTACAAAAAGGTCAATCCAGCAGACTCGCCCATTATGGTGTTAGCCCTTACCTCCGACACCCTATCTCGCGCGCAGATGTACGACAGCGCCTCGACCTTACTGGCACAAAAACTGGCTCAGGTCGACGGTATTGGACAGGTTGTTATCGGTGGCGGTGCGTTACCTGCTATTCGCATTAACGTCAACAGCAATGCGCTGAACAGTCATCAGTTATCGCTCGAAGATGTGCGCATTGCCATCAATAATGCCAACAACTTTGCACCATTGGGCAGCATCGAAAGCGACAGCCAAAGCTGGCAAATCACCAGTAACGATCAACTCAAGACCCCTGCCGACTATCAACAGTTGATCATTCGGTATCAGGATAAAGCGGTACTACGCTTGGGGGATATTGCGCAGGTCGAGCAATCCGTTCAAGACAGTCGTACCTTTGGTGCTAGTAATGGCAAACCCGCTGTACTGCTGATTCTCTACCGACAACCTGGGGCAAATATCATCGAAACAGCCGACAGAGTAACGGCTTTACTGCCGACGCTCAATAAGCTAATCCCCGAAGCAATGACGCTTAAAACAGCGATGGAGCGCACCGCCACCATCCGCAGTAGTCTCAAAGAAGTCGAGCATAGTCTCGCCATTGCCATTGGATTAGTGGTGTTAGTGGTGTTTGTGTTTTTACGTAATGCACGCGCCACCCTCATTCCTGCACTCAGTATTCCTGTATCGCTCTTAGCAACACTCGCTGTCATGTATTTGCTCGACTTTAGTTTGAATAATATCTCACTGATGGCACTGATCGTTGCCGCTGGCTTTGTCGTCGATGACAGCATTGTCGTGCTCGAAAACATTAACCGTTATATTGAGCGCGGACACAGCCCCCATCAAGCGGCATTATTCGGCACGCGAGAGGTCGGCTTTACCGTCATTGCCATTAGCTTATCGCTGGTTGCTGTCTTTATCCCCATTCTATTTATGGGCGGACTGATTGGGCGACTCTTTCAGGAGTTTGCCATGACGCTCAGTGCCGCTGTATTCATATCGATGCTCATTTCACTGACAACAACCCCTGCATTAGCCGCCAGATTGTTAAAGCCTAAGCCCCTGTCATTCCCACGTAAGCGGGAATCTACCACTTCGACATCTTGGATGATTACCGCCTACACGGGAATGACAATTGGAAAGCAGCTTCTACGCGCCTACCGTCACTCCTTAGCATGGTCGCTCAGACATCCATTGGTCATCCTCTCGTTGTTGTTAGCCGTCATTGCCTTAAATATCACCTTATACATCAAAATCGATAAAGGCTTTTTCCCCCAACAAGACACAGGGCGTATGATTGGACGCGTTACTGCCGACCAAGCCATTTCTTTCGATGCCATGCAAGGCAAGCTGAATTATTTCATCAAAACCCTACAACAAGACCCAGACGTTGCTACCGTCACCGCTTACATGGGGTTTGGTGCATCCAATAGCGCTACCATGTTTATTAGCCTTAAACCGCGCCCAGAACGCACAACTGATGTGAGCGACATCATTAATCGCCTACGCCCGAAAAGCAGCATTCCTGGCGCAAGCCTATTTTTAATTCCCGTGCAAGACATTAGGATGGGCAGCGGCAGTAGCAATGCCGCCTATCAATATACCTTACAAGCCGACAACTTAAACGATCTGCGCGAGGCACAAGAAGCCGTTAAGCTTGCCTTATCTGCACTGCCCCAACTCACCGAAGTCAATTCCGACCAACAAGACAAAGGCGTACAAACGCGCCTTGTGATCGACCGCGATGCTGCACGTCAGCTCGGACTCAATATGCGCGACATCGACAACACACTCAATAATGCTTTTGCTCAACGCCTCATATCGACAATTTACAACCCGCTCAACCAATACCGCGTGGTACTCGAAACCGATAGCGATAGCCTACTCACCCCGCAAACGCTCGAATCCTTGCATATTCTCAATACGCAAGGAACCCCCATTACTCTGAATCGCATTGCCCATATCGAACGACAAAACGCCCCGCTTTCGATCAATCATCAAGGCGGATTTGCTGCTGCGACCATCAGCTTTAATCTCGCAACAGGCACATCCCTCGATGCTGCAATGACGTTGATTAACAACACTGTCGATAATCTTGCCTTACCAAGCACGGTCAAAGGCAGCTTTCAGGGCACAGCGAAAGCATTACAAGCGAGCAATAAAAGCCAACCGCTGTTGATTTTAGCTGCCATTATCAGCCTATATATTATTCTGGGCATCTTGTACGAAAGCCTATTACACCCGCTTACCATTCTATCCACTCTGCCCTCTGCTGGTATTGGCGCATTGATCGCCTTAGAACTGATGGACACTGAATTAACTGTAATTGCGCTGATTGGTATTTTCTTACTGATTGGACTGGTTAAAAAGAATGCCATTATCATGATCGACTTTGCGCTCGACAGACAACGACGACTTGGACTCACCCCCGCACAAGCGATTTTTATCGCCTGCCAAGTGCGCTTTAGACCCATTATGATGACCACCCTCGCAGCACTGCTCGGCGCAGTACCCCTTGCCATCGGCATGGGAGACGGAGCAGAATTACGCACCCCTCTCGGCATTACGATTATTGGCGGCTTAATGGTGAGTCAAGTTTTGACCTTATACACCACACCCGTGATTTATGTGGCGTTAGAAAAGTTGAAGGCTAGATTACACGAATAACCAGATCGTTCTAGCGCCCATCAACTTCTGGGCAAACACCACAAAATACGCTAGAATGAGCCTCGAAAACTTGCTTTTAGAGATAGGTAGCTAGCGCAGTGGCACAAAACAGACAAATCATATTGGATCGAAGCGGTGCATGGGCAGAATTTCATGTCAATAACACCTTGCATCGCGAATTAAATGCCGTTCGTTATCGGTGGGAAGATGCTGCTGAAGCACAAGAAAAATCGTTAAGTTTTCTATTCGATGGTCTCGTGCTTCCCGTATCGTCGGATTCGTTGACGAAAAATCCCTCTCAAAATCCTTTGACCGAATGTGATCACGTTTTGATCTGTAGAAAAGGCATATTTTCGATCGAAACTAAGTCTGTCGTCGGCAGAGTATTTGGTGAAAAAGATGCTGATGACTGGCACACAGCAACCAAAGAGCACCATGATCGCAATCGCAACAACCTACGCTCTCGGATGATGAAAAACCCCTTCAAACAAAACTACAAACACATTAGAGCCTTAGCGAATCATTTAGGACTTGATTATAAAAAAGTTCATAATTGTGTTATTTTACTTGAAGCCGACTACGACGGCTGGCTAGAGGGCGACTGGGGCAGCACGCCCATCGATGGATTATTCTTATCAGCGCCTGAAATGGTGCGTTTTATTCACACCCTTCCCGATAAGTTGCCTTATAACGACATGATTAAGCTGTCGAAAAAACTGGTTGAATTTTATGAAAAAAAAGACGATTTAAAAGCTCAATTTATGAGTAATATGACTTAATAGACTGTGAATCTATCGGCTGATAGAAATGAGGTGTTAAATGTGTGTAACAAATAATTCAAAAGTTATTATTGAGTGTCCTTCTTGCGGCTCTAAAAATAGAGTGCCTGTGAGTATGTGTAATGACTTGGGTGCTGGAAAGTGCGGAAAGTGCAAATCGCCTTTAGGAGAAAAAGAAGGTTGGTTTCAGAGAGTTGTGGGCGGTAATACTGGTTTATCATTTGTTTTTATTTTCGTATTTTTGGAGGGTTCGTTTTTTGTTGAATTTCCACGTAAATACGACTATATAGAAACGGTATTACTTGTCATGGTTTTTCCGATGATGGTCTATGTTCAATACTTGTCTTATTTGCACTCGTCGTTTTTAGAAAGAAAATACAAGGAAAGAAGTCAAGGCTACTTTCCTCCTGACTGGGAAGGCGACTTCTCTATAGGTAGAAAAATAGTAAATTCTAATTCTTTTCAAAAATCACCAAACGATGATGATTTTGATGATGACTTCTGGAAAAACAAATATTCATCTGACCCATTTGAAAATATGAGCGCTACAGGTCATTATTAAGAAAATTGTTTTATAGAAAAGCCCCACTGAAGTATGGGGCTTTTTTGTCTTTATTCGGTTTTTAACCGTCTTGCGTAATCTTGGTAATCAACACTTTCAACACATCTTCAGCTTTGTCATTATCAATCTGACACGTACCCGCCGCATTATGACCACCGCCACCATATCCCAACATCAACTCACCAACATGCGTGTTGCTGCTACGGTTAACGATCGACTTACCCGTTGCAAACACAGTATTTTGGTTCTTAAAGCCCCACAAAACGTGAATCGAGATATTACAGTCAGGATTAAGCGCATAAATCATAAAACGATTACCAGCAAAAATGGTTTCTTCGTTACGCAAATCAAGCACAATCAAATTACCATAGACAGTCGAACAGCGCTGCAATTGATCTTTGAATTTTGGCGCATGTTCAAAGTACAAATCAGAACGTTCTTTCACATCGGGCAAAGCTAAAATTTCATTAATGTCGTGATTGCGACAGTAATCAATCAAATCCATCATCAACTGATAGTTAGAAACACGGAACTCTCTAAAGCGACCTAAACCTGTACGCGAATCCATCAGGTAGTTCAGCAACACCCAACCCGTCGGGTTCAGAATTTCGTCTAAGGTAAACTGAGCCGAATCCGCCTTATCAACAGCAACCATCATGTCGTGCCACGATGCTGGGAACACTGTATCGCCACCATAGTAATCGTATACCACTCGAGCGGCAGAAGGCGCATCGGGATGGATAATATGATTATCGGCACGAACCGCATTACGCAAGGTTTCGCTTTCGTGATGGTCAAAAACCATTTTCGCACCTGCAACGTACGGCAAATTAGTCGTGATGTCACGATCCGTCACTTCAATCTTACCATCCTGCATATCTTTGGGATGCACGAACACAATGTCATCAATTAAATCGAGGTGTTTTAATAAAACCGCACAAACCAAACCATCAAAATCGCTGCGCGTAATCAAACGACACTTATCACTCATAACCAACTCCAAATTAGGGCTACTCAATTTCTTCAGATTTTACACGAAATTACCCATCTGACGCCAACTTTCAAGTCTCGTTTTTCGTATACTAAGCAACAAGTCACAACAAACAGGTTCAGAACTGCCGTGCAACGCAACGTCACCCTTAACATTTTGCTCATGAGCTTGCTCCTAAACGGACTGACCGCTTGCACACAATCTGTATCCGAGCATCGTCTACCGACAATCAATACGCCAGCACAGTTTTCTGGTTACGCACACTGGCACATGGTCAGCGAACCAATAACAGCAACGCCTGCTTGGTGGCAAGCCTTTAAGGACGACACACTCAATCAACTGGTTGAAACACTCACCATCAACAACGCGACACTTCAAGCCAGCGAAGCACAATACCGTGCAGCCGTTGCGACCTTAATAGGTAGCCAAGCGTCGCAAGTACCAACACTATCGGCAACCGCCAGTGCAAATAATGGCACAATAGCAACAAGTAATAGCTTTTCGAGCAGCAGCCTACCGACCAATAGCAATTACGCGCTCAATGCCAGCGTTTCTTGGGAATTGGATTTATGGGGACGTATTCGCCAAACCGTACAGAGCAACGAAGCAAAAGCTCAAGCCAGTCTTGCCGATTTATATGCCGCACGGTTAAGCAGTCAAGCGTTATTGGTTCAAAGTTATTTTCAACTGCGTAATACCGACCTGCAAATCGACATAGTCAACACCAGCATTGCTGCTTATCACCGTTTTGTACGCCTGACACAAGCGCGACAACAAGCAGGAGTCGTTTCTAGCCTAGATGTCGCACAAGCCAAAACGCAATACCATACAACGCAAGCACAATTATTAGACTTACAAGAACAACGCGCGCGTTATCAGCACGCCATTGCCACGTTACTAGGACAAAGCGCATCTGGGTTTACCATCAGCAAACGCAACGAAGACAGCGCATTGATACCTGCATTGCCTACGCTTGTGCCCTCAACCCTATTACTCAACCGACCCGACATTATCGCCAGCGAGCGCCGCGTGGCAGCGGCTAATGCTCAAATAGGGGTCGCACAAAGCGCTTTTTTTCCCACAATCAACTTGGTAGGGTCAGCGGGATACCGCAATACAGAAATCAGTAACTTGGTTAACGTCCCCAATACTATTTGGTCTCTTGGCCCTAGTCTCGCATTCAGCCTATTCGATGGCGGGTTGCGCGAAGCGAATGTAAAAATAGCCGAAGCGGGGCTTGATCAAGCAACAGCCACTTACAAACAAACCGTACTCAACGCATTTCAAGAAGTAGAAGATAACCTGAGCAGCATTGCCCTACTGCATGAAGAAGCACAGGTACAACAACAAGCGCTAGATGCCGCAATGCAAGCGCATCGTATTGCACAAAGCCAATATCGGGCAGGCATTAGCAGTGCGCTGAATGTCATTAGCGCACAAACAGCAGAACTGAGCGCGCAAAGAACACAAAAAAGCATCCAGTTACGTCAGCAGTTAGCGAGCTTAGTCCTGCTAAAGAACACGGGCGGTGGGTTAAATCGTCAACCTTAGGAAACTTCTAAAAACAAGCTAAGCGAGGTTTTAGAGATTTCCCTTAATACACCAACTCCGCCTGCACACCCAACTGCGTCAACCCAGACATCAACCCCGAACTCGGCTTCACACGCATCGACTGTGCATGATTGAGCGGCACTTGCCAGCCATTTTGCTGCCAAAAGAAGCGTAACGATTTACCATTCTCGTCATCACGCGATTGCGATAACAACTGGCGTAACGCACCAACATCCCAATCTTCATTCGCATCAAGTGTTAACAAAATCGCTTTGGCATGTTCGATTTTCGCCTCGTGAAACGGCAGAATTCGACTGGCACGCAAGCGCGTCTGCCCCGAATAACCATCAATCGACAACTCACCTTCAACCACCACCAGCATATCGACACTGATTTTGTTTAAGACTTCATTGCCTAGCTCACCAAAAGCCGACACTTCTAAAACAGTATCATTATCTTCGATGGCGACAAACACCATCTTATTGCCCTTTTTACCGATTTTCATACGCAAGCTATCGACCCGACCCGCCAACAAGACTTGCTGACCACTACGCTTACCCATTTCAGCGGCTCTAGGTTTAGGCAAACTGGCAAGGGTATGGGCAAAGCTTCGTGCTTCTTCGCGCACCACATCGAACGGATGACCACTAATATAAAAGCCCAACACCGCTTTTTCTTTGCGCAGCAAATCATCCAATTCCCACGCTACGACATCATCATAGGTGCATAACGAAGGCGTTAAATCAACGCACTCATCTCCGCCACCAAACAAGTCATTCTGACCACTGGCAGCGCGCTCATTTTCTTGCTGGGCATAATCTAACGCCTTGGTTAAATTGGCATGCAAGGCTGCTCGATGCGTCCCTAGCTCATCCATCGCCCCCGAATCAATCAAAGCCTCAATCACACGGCGGTTAAGCAACTTATAGGTACGATGGCAAAAATCAAACAGGTCTTTGAACGCACCACCCTTTTCTCGCTCACCCATCACGCCCGTTAACGCTTCAACGCCCGCGCCTTTAATTGCCCCCAGACCAAAGCGGATGCTTTTTAAAGTTTGAACCGCAAAGGTTGTCGCACTTTGGTTAATAGAAGGTGGCAAAATGGTTAAGCCCATTGAGCGACATTCTTTGAGCATATGAACCACTTTTTCAGTGTTGTCCATATCGGCAGTGAGTACAGCAGCCATCAGATAGGCTGGATAATGCGTTTTTAACCAAGCGGTCTGATAAGAAACCAGCGCGTAAGCAGCCGAGTGCGACTTGTTAAAACCGTAGTTGGCAAACTCTTCCATAATGTCGAAAGTTCGACCAGCGATTTCAGGATCAACCCCATTGCTATCCGCGCCTTGACGGAAAATCTCACGCTGGCGCGACATCTCAGCAGCATCTTTTTTACCCATGGCACGACGCAACAAGTCTGCACCGCCCAGACTATATTTCGCCATAATCTGAGCCGTTTGCATCACCTGCTCTTGATACAAAATGGTACCGTAAGTCGGGTTCAAAATCGGTTCTAAGCAGGGATGTAAGTATTCAACCTTTTGTCGACCATGCTTACGATTAATAAAGTCATCGACCATCCCTGACCCCAAAGGTCCTGGGCGGAACAGTGCCACCAAAGCAACAATATCTTCAAAACAGTCGGGCTGTAATCGACGAATCAAATCCTGCATCCCTGTTGATTCCAACTGAAATACTCCCGATGTATTGCCTGTTTTAATCATGTCATAGGTTTTTTTATCGACCAGAGGAATACGGCTAATATCAACCAATGGACCATCGGCACGCGCATCACCTGTTTGATGCATAATGGCTGGCAGCTGCCCAGAATTAATCCCCTTCACAGCCCAATCGATAATGGTGAGTGTGCGCAGCCCCAAAAAGTCGAACTTTACTAATCCGACCGACTCCACATCGCTCTTGTCGAACTGGGTAACCAAGTTACTACCATCAGCCTCACAATACATGGGCGCAAACGTCCATAATGGACGCGGACCAATAACTACCCCACCCGCATGACGACCAGCATTACGCGCTAGCCCTTCGAGCTTGAGTGCCAGCTTCAGGAAATAACTAACCTCCTCATCATTCTCGAACTTATCTTTGAGTTCTGGCTCTTTTTCGATGGCATCACTGAGTGTGATCCCCAGTTCATTCGGGATAAGTTTGGCGATACGATCAACAAAACCGTAAGCAAAACCGAGCACACGTCCCACATCACGAATAACACCTTTCGCAGCCATCGTACCGTAGGTAATAATCTGCGATACATGGTCTCGCCCGTACTTTCGTGCCACATAATCAATCACTTCATCGCGTCGTTCCATACAAAAGTCGACGTCAAAGTCAGGCATTGACACACGCTCAGGGTTGAGGAATCGTTCGAACAGCAAATCGTAGGGTAGCGGGTCTAAGTCGGTAATTTTAAGCGCATAAGCAACCAATGAACCCGCGCCCGAACCACGACCAGGCCCAACAGGAATACCGTTATCCTTTGCCCACTGAATAAAGTCAGCAACGATCAAGAAGTAGCCCGGGAAACCCATTTGTAAAATGGTATTCAACTCGACTTCTAAACGATCACGATAAACCTTCGCTTTGCTTTCAAACTCGGGATCTTCAGCATTAAGAATCACCGCCAAGCGTTCTTTTAGTCCCTCGCGCGAGGTATAAGCAAAGAAGGTTTCGATGGTCATGCCTTCTGGTACAGGAAAGTCTGGCAAAAAGTTTTCGCCTAGCGTCAACGACAAGTTACACGCCTGCGCCACGGCAACCGTATTAGCACAAGCCTGCGGCATATCGGAAAACAATGCCAACATTTCTGCTTGCGAACGTAAATACTGCTGATCGCTATAGCTTTTCGGGCGACGACTATCCTCTAAGACAAAGCCATCGCGGATACAGACTCGCACTTCATGGGCCTCAAAGTCATCAGTTGTGGCAAAGCGCACATCATTGACCGCCAGCAAAGGCGCACTCAGGTTAACTGACAAAGCTACCGCTTGCGCAATCCACGCCTCTTCTAACGCTCGACCAGTACGACTGACCGTTAAAAAGACAGCATTGGGCATCAGCGTCTGCCATTGCGACAAACTTGCCTGAGCAGCATCGACCTGACCCGATAACGCCAACTTACCAACGGTTGAACCTAGCCCCAACAATGCAAACAATCCCTCTGATCGCCCCGATAACCACGACCAATCAACAACAGGCTCGCCACTCATTTGCCCTTCGGTATAAGCACGACTCATCAAATAAGATAAATTCTGATAGCCATCGTAATGCTGACATAAAAACGACACACGAGAAATGACCCCGTCAGCACCACGCACCGCCATATCCGCACCAACAATCGGCTTAAGCCCCGCCCCTAATGCTGTTTTATAAAACTGCACCAATGCAAACATATTATTAAAATCAGTCAGTGCCATCGCCACCTGATTATCAGCAGCAGCCAACTTAGCTAACTGCTTTATGGTCAGCGTCGAATCGACGAGCGAAAACTCAGAGTGAACAGAAAGATGGACAAAGCTGGGAGATGAAGGAAAATCGCTCATAAGCTTCTCGAAAACACAGATGTGGCTATTATAGCATGCGTGTTGTGGTCGTTTTTGTTTGTCTTATTGAGATAAACAGATATACAATGTATCTCACAGTTATGGGAGATGATCATGAGCTCAACGATGGTTCACATTCGTATTGACGAAACGATAAAACAACAAGCGTCAGAAACACTACAAGCTATGGGATTAACCCTTTCTGATGCGGTACGCGTCTTTTTAACGCGCGTAGTAGCAGACAAGCAAATCCCTTTTGATTTGCGTGCACCGAACAGTGATACATTAACAGCAATGAAAGAGGCGGATGATATTGCTGTTTCTCGCATGGCTCGTTTCTCGACGGTGGATGGACTCATTAATGACATTGAAAAAAACATCTGCTAACAAACGGACGCTTCTCCCACGCGCCACCGATTATACAAAGACATTTCTGAAAGATTGGGAGCGCTTATTACACTCGGGTCGCTCTGGCACTTGCGCCTCACCAGGTCGAATGATCCGTCCTGATGATTTCTTTGTTCAGACATTTGCCGCACCCGACA
>CAZSGH010000010.1:56182-65602 GCA_964606405.1 uncultured Francisella sp. | reverse complement strand
ACCATTACCGGCAGTAACGATGTTGCAACGATTTCAGGAACGAACACAGGCTCAGTAACTGAAAACAATGTAACAACGACAGCGACAGGAAGCTTAAGCGTCAGTGATGCAGACACAGGTGACAATCTTGTCGTCGCACAAACGGATGCGAATGGTACCTATGGCACCTTTAGTATTAACGCTAATGGTGCATGGACTTACACGTTAGACAACACTCGTTCAGGGGTTCAAGCATTGCCAGCTGGTACGCAAGTAACGGACACCTTCACAGTAGCGTCTGCAGATGGAACTGATACAGAGACAGTAACCGTCACCATTACTGGCACGGATAATGCGCCTGTCATCACAGGTACAAGCTCTGGTTCTGTTACCGAAGACACTACCTTATCTACACAAGGTAGTCTCGTCGTAACCGATGCCGATGCAGGTCAGTCAAGCTGGCAGACGAGCACGCAAACCAGTGTTTATGGTCAATTAGCTTTAGACGCTAATGGTCTGTGGACTTATACGCTCAACAATACAGCCTTGGCTGTGCAAGAGCTAAACACAGGCGATAGTCGTACTGATACTTACACCTTCTATACCTTCGATGGCACAGCTTACACAGTAATCGTGAGCGTCAATGGTAAGTCCGAGCCAGTTGCGCCTGCGCTTACTGTTAGTACGACAACAGCACCAACCAGTAATACGACTACTTCTGCTTCAGCTGGCAGTGGTTCTGCCAATAATGGTGGTATGCCTGTCACGACACCTGTTACTAATACAACTGCAAATAGTGGTTCTAGTACAGGAACGACAGGTTCCGCTCAAACGGCAGTTGTGACCAGTATGACGGGCGGTTCAACTCAGTTCTTCCAACCTGTCACAACACCAGCGTCTCAACCTGTTGCGCCAGCACCAAGTATGGTGGGTGCTTCAGGAACTGGGTTCAATGCAACTCCTGTTAATACCGCTTTAGGTTCGGGTGTTGCTGGTTTAGGGTTAGGCTTGGGTGGTTTTGCAACCGCAGGCGCAGCCGGCGTTAATCTGGGTGATATCGCTGGTGTTACTGCTCAAGATCGTGGACGTGGAGCTGTTAATACTGGTGGTGGTCAGTCGTTAGGTACGGGTCGTGATACGGCGGTAGCACCAAGTACTGGTGTTTCAACTGGTACTGGTATTGGTAGTAATAATGCTAATGGTGCAGGTGGTGTGCGCTTGGGTGATATCGAAGGTGCTACGGCTAAGGACGATAAACGCCAACAAGGTACAACAACTGGCACGACACCTGCGGCAAATGCACCTACCGAAACAGCATCGCAACCACAAGGTGGCGTGCCTGCACAGCCTAACAATGGCAATGCACCTGCAGCGCAACCTGTCGATGCGCAACCACAAACGCCAGCAGATGTGCCAACGCAACCCGTTGGTCCTCAGTCGGCAAATGAAGCCAACCAAATGGACGATGCTTTAGCCTTAGCTGCAACCGTTGCACAAATGGCAGCATTAAGTACGCGTCCAGGGCGCATTTTATGGGGAGCTGGGGTATAATCCATGCATAAAAACAATTTTATTGATCGTTGTAATCATATTAATACGGGGATGACCATGACTCACCACAGTCACAAGAGCCTAACCGCTCATCTCATGTTATTGGCTATTTTGTTGCCTATCTCTCAGACGACATTTGCTGATGATGCTTCTCCTTCGATGGATAATAGCACGCCAGATCGCGGCGCTTTGCGCTTGCCAGCCCGTAATTTGGGTAGTAAGTTATTGATTCGTTCATTAATTGCGCCAGTGCCAGAGGCCGCACCGATGGTCGTGGTTCCTGAGTTTCAGCTCGAAGAAATCACCAAGCGTAAGTTTTCATTGCAAGGGTTATCTATTGGTCAAGAAGCCAATATCGATCAGCGAAAAATGAACGAGGTGATGACGCCTTGGTTAAATCGTGAGTTGACCTTTGCAGAGTTTCAAGAAGCATCACAAGCCTTAGCAGATCATTTGCGTGCCAATGGTCATCCTAACGCCGAAGTCAAAATATCTCAAATGCAATTTAAGCAAGGTCAAGTGGGTATTGCCATTGCTGGCTTAACGCCACCAGTTATTCCAACCGAACCCAAGTTAGCCGTGCGTGACATTAAAGTAACAGGTGCGACGGTTATCAGCGATGCAGAGCTTAAAAAAGCACTCGTTCCTTACTTCGGACGAGACTTAACAGTTAAAGAAATTGGTGAGGCAACAGAGGCGGTTTCTGGTGCGTTACGTAACAAAGGTTATGCCTTAGCGCAAGCCTACTTGCCACCGCAAAAAATCGAAGATGGTGTGGTGACCATCGCGGTTCAAGAAGGTATTGTTGACGGTACAGCTGGTAAAGGTGGGGTAACGGTTACGGGTGGTGGTGATACGATTAAACCTGAGATTGTTGAAGGTTATTTAGCTCAGGGCGTTCAGGCGAATAAGCCTTTGAATGTAGCTACGTTGGAGCGTAGCTTACGTATTGCCAACGAGTTGCCCGGTGTCGAAAGTATCACGACGAATTTAGCACCAGGTAATGAACCAGGTACGACACAAGTATTAGCCGAAGTGAAATCTGGTAAGCCTGTGACAGGTTCTTTGTCTGCCGATAACTTTGGTAACCCTTGGATGGGCGAAGGTCGCATTAGTGCGGCCGTTAACGTCAATAGCCCCAGCGGCAATGGCGAGCAGTACTTCGTGAACCTCAGTAAAGCAACAGGCATGAGTAGTTACAAGGTCGGTGGTCATACCCCAGTTGGCTATAGTGGGTTGCGGGTTGGGGCTTCGTATTCGAGTATGCAGGTTGATGTAGGTAGTTCACTTGCTTTCTTACAACTCAGTAGTAACTCTGATATTGCTTCGCTCTTCGCTAACTATCCGTTAGAACGTAGTGCGACACGCAATACCTATTTAAGTGCTAGCCTAGATAATAAACATTACAAAAACAAATCGGGTGCGCTGGTCGGTGCAATGGATAACGATCGTGTATCGAATGGTGCAAGTGTTGGTGTGTCGGGCGACTGGACAGGAGATTGGAACGGTCGTTTAGGTTGGGGTGTTAATTTAACAACGGCTGCAATGGACTTGTCTGGCGGAAAGTTATATGAAGCACAAGATGCGGCTACAGCACGTACTAAAGGCGGATATAACAAGCTCAATGCTAGTCTGAACCACTTACAAACCATCACAAACGACTGGTATTTATACACCAGTTTAAGTGCTCAGTATGCGGATAAAAATCTAGATTCAGCCGAGAAGTTCCAACTGGGCGGACCATTTGGCGTGCGAGCTTATCCTGTTGGTGAAGGTTTAGGCGATCAAGGTTGGTTAGCAACGGCAGAAGTGCGTCATAACGCTGGCACAACGCAGTTTGGTGATATTGAGCTATTTGGTTTTGCTGATACAGGTGGCGTGACGCAATATAATAATTTATGGGTCAATGCATTACCAACCAGACCGAACAGTTATCAACTGTCGGGTTATGGTTTGGGTATGGGGATTACCTACCAAAATTCGGCGAATGTCCGTGTGATGGTGGCAGAAAAAATGGGTAACAATCCTAACCCAACTGCACAAAGCACAGACAGTGATGGCAAATCAGACAACACCCGCGTTTGGGTTGTTGGCACAATCGTATTCTAAGAGGCGTGATAACAATGAACCACAAACTGACACCTAACAGCCGCCAATCTTTCTCATCATTACCGATGAGTAAAAAATTATTACCATTAATGATTGCAGCTGCATTGCAGCCGAATTTGTCCTTTGCGTTAGATGCCAACGCGTTGCCAACAGGCGGTGCGATTGTTGCAGGACAAGGCGCGATTGCTCAGCAAGGCAATGCAATGAACGTGACGCAAAGCACACAACAGATGATTGCGAATTGGAACACGTTTAACGTTGGCTCTAATGCAGCGGTTAACTTTGTTCAGCCATCGAGTAGTGCAATTGTCTTAAACCGTGTCATGTCTGCCGATCCGTCACAAATTCAGGGTCAGATTACATCAAACGGTCAGGTTGCGATTGTTAACCCGTCGGGTGTTGTGTTTAGTGGTAGTGCGCGTGTCGATGTGGGTGGTTTGGTTGCTTCTGGTCAGAATGTATCGGATGCTGATTTTGCTGCGGGCAATATGCGTTTCATGAACACCAATCAAGGTGGTTCTGTCATTAACCAAGGTCAGATTAACGCCAAAGATGGCGGTTATGTTGCCTTGGTGGGTGCGACGGTTAATAACAGTGGTCAGATTACGGCACCAGGTGGTACGGTTGCGTTAGCGGCTGGTCAGAATGTTCGTTTAGAAATCACAGGTAATAGCCTCGTTGGCGTGCAGGTCGATGGCGCAGCGGTTAATGCTAGCATCGATAACAGTGGCGTGATTGCAGCCGATGGCGGCAAGGTCATTATCAGCAGTAAACAAGCTGCGGGCGCACTCAGTGCTGCGATTAATCAAACAGGTACGATTCGTGCCAACAGCATCAGCACTAAAAATGGTGAGATTTGGCTAGATGGCGGTGCTGGCGCTGTAAACGTTGCAGGTAGCGTCGAAGCAAAAGGCGTTAACGCAGGTGAAACGGGCGGTAAAGTTGTCGTTACTGGTGGCGATGTTGCGGTTACAGGTAGTGTCGATGCCAGCGGTGCTGCAGGTGGCGGACAGGTGTATGTTGGTGGTGGCTGGCAGGGTAAAGATCCCGCCATTAACGAAGCTAAAACCGTTACCATCGCTAAAGATGCTGTCGTCAAGGCGGATGCAACTGCGAATGGTAAAGGCGGCACTGTCGTCGCTTGGTCGGCAGATCATACCAATGTACAAGGTACCATTAGTGCTAAGGGTGCTGGTACAGGTAAAGGCGGTAATGTCGAAACATCGAGCCATAACTTACTGGGTGTGAGTGGCAAAATTGATGTTGGTGCGGGTGGTAACTGGTTACTGGATCCTGCCGATATTACTGTCGATACCAGTGCAGGCGCTTTGGGCGGTGCTACGGTTGGTGCGAGTAGCATTGAAAGTGCTTTAAACTCGGGCACGAATGTTACCTTAACTGCTGACAATACAATTACATTCAACGCAGACGTATCTAAAACAGACGGTGGCGCTGCATCATTGATTTTAGATGCGGTTGGCAATATCACGATTAGTGCGGGCAAGTCTGTTTCATCTATTGTTGGTGCTTTGAATATCGACTTTGGTACTGCGACGAATAATCTAGGCACAGCTAACATTTTAGGTAGTGTAGCGACCAATGGCGGTAATGTCACTTTCTATAAAGATGCTAAGTTATCGAGTGCAAACCCGATCTCAACTAAAATTACAGAAATTAGTACAGCTACTTCTGGTAATGTTTGGTTTAAGCAAAACTTGCATTTAGCAGCGAGTGGTTATTCGGTTACGGTTGATACGACGGGTGCTGAAACAACTGGTTACACGGGTAATGGTGGTTTTATTCGTATTGATGGTAGTGTTGATAGTGTCGCGCCAGCGAGTTTGTCGCAATGGCCTCAAGCGCTAACATTAAGTACAGGTGGTGTGGTTGCTGGTGCAATCACTTTGGGTGATGGCATTGATAGCTTGCTAGATGTAGACACAATCGGTGGTGCAGGTAACGCAGCACTTAAAAGTTTAACCCTTTCTGGTCCGACTAGCGTTACGCTCAATGCGGCAACGATGAATTTTTTATCGACATCTGGTAGTGTGATAACCGCATCTTCGACTGCGGGTTCAACGCCACAAATCATTTTGAATGCCGATAATACAACCATTAACGTTAAAGGTGGTCCTGTTCAAGGCGTTACGGGGTATACCGATTACAGTCAGTCGACTTACGATATTGTCGGTAAATCAGGTGCGACAAATCAAAGCTTGGTCATTAACAGTGATCGCAGTATTAAAATCACCAATCGCAGTATTGATGGCACCCTGAATAGCCATACAGGTAAGTTAGACGTTATCCTCAATCCATTCGTAGCTACTGGCGCGATAGGTGGTGCGATTGTCACCAATGGTGCAACCATTAAAACCAATGGTGGTGTGCTTTATTTAGGTGGCGCGACGAGTGCTACAAATGCTAACGTGGTTAATAACGCTGATGCGAATCATTACTCTGTTGGCTTCAGTGGCGACGCTGATGGTATTACCGATGGTGTGCGTATTACCAATACCGTGTTAGATACGCGCAAAGGTGGTGTCAGCGATGGTACCGCTACTGCTGATGGTGTCTTAGCGATTATGGGTCGTGCACCGTTAACCTTAACGGCGGGTACGGGTGTTAAGATTACGGGTGCAGCAACTTATATTCGTTCTGACAGTGCGAATTTGAGCATTACGGGTTTAGTAACAACACAAACTAACTCAGGCAATAAAGACGGTGTCATTATTGGTGAGGATGGTGCATCTCGTTCAACGATTGAAACGACCAGCGGTAATCTCGTGATTACGGGTGACGCTTCGGCTGTTGGAACTGCGACTGGTGGTTCTCGTTACGACGGTGTGTATATCACCTCTAATGCACTGATTCTAACCACGTTAGGCGATATCTTAATTAATGGTAAAGGCGGTGGCGGTAATACCGTTTATGTTAATGAAAATAACGGTATTCGTTTGGAAGACGCGGGTACGAGCATTGTTTCTAGTGCGGGTGATATTGTATTAATGGGTACGTCTGGTGGTAAAACATCGGATACAGGTGGTGCAAATAGCTTTGGCATTTATGCAGGTGCTGCGGCAATGTATATTGGTCGTGATGCAACCAAGAGCGCTGCAACAGGTGATATCACCTTTATTGCCGATTCAATGGAGTTTGTGAATACATCATCACTTCGATTGCAGGTTGGTAGTAGTGGTCATCTGACAATTCGTCCAGAAAATAGCACAACGAATATCGAGATTGGTGCGTCTGGCTCTGTCAAAGATGCTTTTGGAGCGAACACACTGTATTTGGGTAGTGATTGGTTTAACGGTTCTTCTATTGGTGTGTTCCAGTCAGCTCCAGTCATTACGGTTGTTAGTAGCACCAGCACAACGCAGAAGTTGAATATTCAGGGCGATCAGGGTGGTAACTTTAAGTTAGTGGTTGCTGGCGTAACAACGGGTGATATTGCTTATAGTTCTACTGCCGCTACTTTGGCTGCTAATATTCAAGCAGCTGTTCGCGCATTGCTAGGAATAGATTTAGCTACATCTCTAGTTACCCCTAATGCGGATGGAACCTACACGGTTAGCTTTAAGAATGGTTTGGGTTCTGCTGTAGCGGTTGCCAATACGGTTTATGCCGACAGTGCTGCGAAAGGATTTACCAATATTACGATTGGTCGTGGTGATTCGATAGGCAAAATGACGGTGAATGCGGCAACCACTTTCCGTGACGACGTGACCTTGTTAATGGGCGATCATAGTGATGATTACTTAGCCAGCATTATTATTAACGCACCGATTACCGTACAGCGTCAGCCGAACAATACAACAGGTGGAAAGCTGACATTAGAAGTTAATGATGCGACTAAGGGTCTTGGTATTAATTATTACACGGGCGTTGTGGCGCAAGGCGTGATTACTGCCGATGAGTTGCAATTGTTGGGCACTGGCGACTTTATTTTAACGGCGAATAACCTAGTAAATACCTTGGCGGCGGGTACGGCTTCTGCTCATCTCAATGGTGATTTATTCTTTAATAATAGTCAGGCGTTAACGATTGGTAGCGTGTCAAGTAATCGTGTTGATTCCGTCACGATTAATACCACTACTGGTATATCGTCTATTAACGCAACATCACCTGCTTCTGTTGGTATTTTGTCAACTTCTGGCAAGCAAGTGGATATTGCACTTTCGAGTGGTAATTTGACCGTTGCACAGAGCGTTAAGGTTGATAACAGCGGCACTCATACTGGTAAAGTCAGTTTAGTTGCCAGCAATGGTAAAGTGGAAGAAACAGGAACGGCTATTGTTGAGGCTGCTTACCTCAATGTGGGTGGTGGTAACGGTTTAGTTTCGACCTTAAATAATGCCAATTTGGTTGATAACTTGTCGGGGAGTTTTGCAACAAATTCGGGTACAGGTCTAGAGTTCTGTAACGATCATGGTTTAACGGTTAATACGACGAGTATCGCTCGTCGCGCAGCAAGCGTAACAGGGGTGGATACCTACACCGATGGTGAATCAGATCCTTCAACCGTTACGACAGCAGGTTTAACCGCAACTGGTGGTAATGTGGTGCTGTTTGTTAATGCAAACGATGCAAGTGGCGTAACGCCGGCGGTAACGGGCGGTAATTTAGTTCAGGCCGGTAATACCGTCGGAGATATTAAAGTTGCAGGTCTGTTAGTTCATGCGGAAGATGGTCACGTTATTCTCGAAAACACCACCAACGATGTGGATACATTAACCGCTAAATTAGATGCAGCTGGTAAAAGTTTCAGTTTCCGTGATGCGGATGATTTAATCGTAGGTACAATTAGTGCTGTTACAACGCCTGCTCTAGTTGGCGGCGGCGCTAATAATGCGCAAAGTGGCGTAACAGTCAATAGTACTGCGGGAAGTGCTGCGCATATTCAAATCGCGGTCGGTACTACGACAGCGCATGACTTAACCATTACACGTCCTGTAACTGCAGGCAATGCAGGTACTATTGATTTACGTTCTGCAGGCAGTATTGCGATTAATCCTGCTGCTGCTAATGCTACCATCACACCAAATGCACTTCGTAATGCGACCATTTCTACGGGTAGCGGTACGATCCAGTTAGTCGCTGGCAATGGTATTACGACGGATACAAATAATAACGATCATACCGAAATTGATACAACTGGCGATGTGATACTCAAAGCTGGCAATGGCGGTATTGGTGCTACTGGTCAGCGTATCGAAATTGCTAACGCAGCAAAATTGGCTGCCACTGCTACGGGCAGTATGTTGTTGCGTAAAATTGGTAACGATAACTTAGAAGTTGGTAGTGTTAGCTTTATCAATAATACAACCTTAGCAAATCAGTTAAGTGTTGGTAATGCAGCATCATCTGCTACCTTTGGCGGTTCTATTACTAACCTATCAGGTTTAACAACGACAGCGAATAACGGCAACATCACGTTAACAACGGATGGTGGTGATTTGGCCGTTACGCAGAATATTAGTGCCAACGGTTCGGGTTATGTTGATATTCGTACAGCGAATACGGGTAACTTAGGTGACATCGCGATTAACAGTGGTGCAACGATTAGCAGTAGCACAGGCACGATTCAAATCATAGCAGGCAATACGCTTACAACCGATAGTGTCAATGGCACAACAACAGAAATCAGCTCTGATGGTAGTGTGTTGGTGGAAGCTGGGGCAACGGTTGGTACAGATACAAATCGTATCGAGATTGCTAATGCTGCTACCTTAGCCGCGCGCTCTCTAACAAGTGACTTATGGCTGCGTAAGTTGGGGGCTG
>CAZSGH010000010.1:53084-56082 GCA_964606405.1 uncultured Francisella sp. | reverse complement strand
AATTGCCAGCGGTGCGATTACCACGAACAGTGCGAACAACAGCCAGACAGAAATTGCTACTACAGGTAACCTTCTAATCACTGCAGGTGGTAATGTAGGAGCTGATGGACAACGTATCGAAACCAGTGGTGTTAACACCATGACGGTTGCGAATAACGGCGATCAATGGTTACGTCAGACGGCAGGTGATTTGATTGTAGGAGCGGTAACAGCGGTTAACGTAGCTAGTACGCTAGATAACACGACAGCCAACCAGTCTGGCTTAACAGCAACTAAGACGGATGCACAAATCCACTTAAATAGTGCTGCGGGTAGTTTGACGATTGTTAATGATGTCGTTGCATCTGGCAATGGCAGTGTGGACTTGCGTACAGGCGGTACAGGAAATGCAATCGCCATCAACGGCGCGACGGTTAAGTCGGGTGTCGCTGGTGCAGGTAATGGCACTGTTCAAGTGATTGCTTCGGGTGATATCAGTACAACGACAACCAATGGAACAGCAAACGAAATCGCTACAACGGGTAATGCGTTGCTGGTTTCTGGCGGACAAATTGGTGCTGATGGTCAGCGTATCGAAACCAGTGGTGTTAATACCTTGGCAGCGCAAAGCGCGGGTAGCCAGTGGATTCGTCAGACATCGGGTGATTTAACAGTTGGTGCTGTTGAAGCCTTAACACCAAGTGATAACACCCTCGATAATACGGCTGCGAGCAAAGACGGCTTAGTAGCGGCAGCTGGCAATATCAATCTTAATGTTCAAGCTGGTGCATTGACGGTTGTTAAAGACATTGTTGCGGGTAATTCTGGCACGATTGATTTGCGTACTGCTGGTACAACTAAGTCAATTGCGATCAATGGTGCAACCTTGAAGTCAAGCACAACGGGTACAGGTACAGGCACGATTCAGTTGATTGCTACGGGTGACATTACAGCAAACGCAACAACAGATAATACCGACGAAATCGCAACAGCTGGTAATCTGTTAATGCAAGCTGGTGGTGACATTGGTAGTGCCACTAACCGTATCGAAACCAGCGGCATTAATACGCTGGCAACACAATCGGGTGGCAGTCAGTACGTTACACAGACAGTTGGTGATTTGGTTGTTGGTGCCGTAACAGCGCTTAAACCAACAGACATGGGTGGCACTGATCTTAACGGTATGACCTCTACAGGAACTAACAAGACGTTAGATTTAGATGTCGCAGGTTCGATCGATTTAGCCAAAGGTATTAACCCTGGTACTGATGGTACGCTCGTGCTTAAAGCAGGTAACCATATTACTCAGTCAGGTACAGATCCCGTCGTTGCTAAGAACTTGGCGATTACCGCAGGTGGTAATGTTGACTTGTCTAATCCATTAAACAATATGGATGTGATTGCAGCTAACACTGGTGGCACATTCAACTATGTGGATGCAGATGGTGTAACGGTTGGTACAGTAGATTCTGTTGTTGGTATTACCACAACGAATGATGATGTTAGCTTGCGTATGATTGCTGGTGATTTGACGATTGCCAATAACATTAATACAGGCACTAACTCAACAGCAACGGTTACTTTGGACACTTCGGTCTCTGGTGGTATCACTGAAACAGCCGGTGCGATTACTGCTGATAGTTTGCTCGTTAAGGCGAAAACAGCAAGTACGCTGAATGTTGCAAATAGCATTAATACCTTGGCGGCAACGACAGATGGTTCGTTAGCCTTTACCAACAGTAAAGCCTTTACAGTTGGTACTGTTGGTGGTGTAAATGGTGTTACAACGACAGGCGATGATATTAGCTTAACCGCAACCACAGGCAACCTAAGCATTGCTCAAGCGGTAACGACTGGTGGCACGACAGCGGGTAACATCTCGTTAGCCGCTTTGGCTGATGACGCTTCTGTGATTCGTACCACTTCGGCGGGTAGCTTAACTGCTAACGGGTTAGTTGCACAGGCTGGTAAAGATGTCTTGTTAACCATGCCTAATGATGCACAAAACGCGATGGCAACTGACGTGTTTGACATGGCGCATGCTAACAACGTCGTCAAGTTGGCGGGTAAAGCAACCAATGGTCGTTTTGCTTATGCGGATGTGAGCGAGTTAGAAATCGGCTCGGTAGCTGCTACAAATGGTATTGAAGCCAAATCGGTTTGGGTTCGTGTTAAGGACGACATGGTTGTTTCAAAAGCGGTCAGTGCGACAGGAACAGATCGTAATACGCTGGTGTTAGCATCGGGTGCTAAGTTCACCAATGCCACTGGCTTAGGTCAGGGTGCATTATCAGCTCCGAATGGTCGTTGGTTAGTATACGATATCAACCCACTAAATGATTTGACTCGTATGGCTGGTTTGGTAGCTGACTTCCGCTTGTTCAACCGTATTTATGACAATAACTTGCCAGTGGGTGTGACTGAAAATGGTAATGGTTATTTGAGCACTACGCCTGAGTTGAACCCAGAACAATACGTTCGTGTGGTTAAGGGTGCTGATTCAAATGCAGCAAACTCAGGCGCGAATACGGGTGTTATTAGTCAAGTGACTGCCAATGCGTCTCCTGTGACAGTGAATGTTGTCCCAGTATTACAACCGCTAACGGTTCCTACAACTGGCACATCGACACCATTGTTAGCATCGAATACGGGCACTAATGCAACCCTTACTGCACCGATTCAGTTGAATGTGAGTGTTGGCAAAGGCTTCAGCTCTGCCTTGCAGCCAATTGTTGGAGATGCAAGCGTGACGGCTGTTACGGTTAATGGTCAAAGCACCTTGCCAGCATGGATGAATTGGAATGGCGAAAGCATGATGTTATCATCAGCGCAAGTGCCAGCAGGTACGGCGCCGATGACTGTCAGCATTACCGTGCGTGATAATGTAACAGGCGCGACGCGTCAGTTAGATATGATTGTTAACCCTAATGCTCAATAACGAGGAATTATAAATGATGAATCTTGTGCTAAATCGACGCGCCTTATTGGGTGCGTTGACAGCGAGTTTGGTTGCTGTTGC
>CAZSGH010000010.1:3731-52984 GCA_964606405.1 uncultured Francisella sp. | reverse complement strand
TGCTAAATCGACGCGCCTTATTGGGTGCGTTGACAGCGAGTTTGGTTGCTGTTGCCTTGCCTTCTTTTGCCAATGAGCCTTACAAGCTTGAGGGTTATCGCAGTGCTACCTTTGGCATGGTTGAGGCAGAAGTGCGTAAAGCAATCGCTAAAGACTTTCCACAGATGGTTGCTAAGATTAAAGCAGAACAGCATCCCACGGAGCAAACACAGGTGTTGGTGGTTGATGTACC
Source organism: uncultured Francisella sp. (assembly GCA_964606405.1). Lineage (GTDB taxonomy): Bacteria > Pseudomonadota > Gammaproteobacteria > Thiomicrospirales > Thiomicrospiraceae. The sequence continues at coordinate 52,752 of CAZSGH010000010.1, read as the reverse complement.
AAATTTGGTCGAGGACGCTGGTCCTGCTAAAATTTCTTATGTTATGGGTTATAAAACTAAAAAGCTGATTCAGGTCAATGTTGTCTGGGGTAATGCGGCAGTGCCAGAAAGCAAAGCAACGGTAGACGATCTGAAAAAAGGCGCGCAAAACTTAGTGCGTTATTTCGGTCAGTTTTCGTTTAAAGAGGGTAGTGTTGAAGTGAATAAAACGCTACAAGATGGTTCGTTGATGGTGCTTAAAGCCAACGATGAGAAAGCGAGAACCTTGTCTTTGCGATTGGGTGGCGTGCCTAAGCCATTAGCTAAGGATGCAAAAGCAGATGCGAAGCCAGAAGTAAGTTATTTTATGCGTTTGTCTTATGTTTTTGACGAAGCGAATCCAGATGTGTATAAAATTGAAAAGGGTGCTTTTTAATAGCTTGCTTTGATGATATTTTATGGGGTGCTTCTAAAAACTCCCTTCTTGTCATTCCCGCTTTCGCGGGAATGACGGGCAATTAGATATTCCCTATGGTATAACTGACATCGCTTTAGGTGATGTTTAAAAAATTTAAATAAGAGGTTTAATAATGAGCGAAAACACAACAAGCAATCAACAGCAACCAATTCCAACCGTTATTTGGAATGACTCTGAAATGAAAACAACTTATGCTAACGTGTGCAACGTGATGGGTACTCGTGAAGAGATTATGGTGCTGTTTGGTTCTAATCAAGCATGGAAAACCGATCAGAAAGAAGTTGAAGTAATGTTGTCTGACCGTATCGTACTAAATCCTTATACAGCAAAGCGTTTAAAACTGATGCTAGATATGGGCTTGCAACAGTATGAAGAGCGTTTTGGCGAAATTAAACTCTAATGCATCTTCAGAATCATAACTTAGATAGCTGGCTCGCGTTGTTGGAAGAAGACCGCGAGCCAGTTTTCTTTTCTGCTTGGATGAATTGCTTAATTGGTGGTTTGTCTCATGTTAAAGAGTCTGCCTTAGTCGTCGGGTCGGCGAATGTTGGCCCTTTTATGCCAGTTGCTTTTTGGCCGCATAAAGCGCCTTGCTCACAAGCTCTTGGGGTATTGTGCGAGCAAGTGCTAGATATGCGCCGTCCTATTCAGCGACAAGAAAGCTCAGAGATGCTACTAGCATTGCCCATCATGCGCGGTAAAGATATTTACGGCGTTATTGGTTTGGGGTTCTCGGGTCAGATGCCGAACCATGTGCGAGAGTGGGTTCAATGGGGAATTGGTTGGCTGTTGGCTCGTCCGACTTCGGCAGGCTCGATGAATCAATCTGCTTTAACCGAGCGAATGCTATTGGTGATGGACGTGCTGTTAGTGGCCATGACGCAAGATGGATTGTCTTCGTCTACACAAGCGGCAACGACGGTGGCTGCGCAGAAACTGGGCTGTGATCGCGTATCGTTAGGATTGGGTAAGGGTAAGTCAATTGAGTTGATTGCCTTATCTCATGCAGCTGATTTTTCGCGTCGTGTGGATTTAACGCAAGCACTCGAAGATGCCATGCACGAAGCTGCCGATCAAGGGGCCGCTATTAGCTTAACGCTTGCTCAGCTCAGTGCAGAGAAAGCGATTACCGATATGCAAGTTACACGTGCGCATGTCAACTTATTACGAAATCAGGGCAATGCCTGCGCCTTAACGGTTCCTTTTTGGATTGATACTGATCGTTATGGTGCTTTGGTTTATGAATGGCAAGAAGCTATTGTTAGCGATGAATTATTGAGTGTCGCAGAGGGTCTTGCACCCGTTTTAGGTCGCGTTATTCTGGATAAGCAGTCGGCACAAACTTCAGTATGGCGACGTATGTGGCAAGGTATTCGTCACCCATTACAAGCTTTATTGGGTGAGAAATCTTTAGGCTTAAAGTTGACCATCATTGCTTTGATAACGCTTTTCACTGTCTTGGCGCTGACGCCTGCTCCCTTTAAACTATCGGCATCATCGACCTTAGAAGGCAGTACACGCCGAGTATTGGCTGCGCCTTTTGATGGTTTTGTGTCGGGCGCTTTTTACCGTGCGGGTCAGTTGGTTCATCAAGGCGATTTATTAGCGAGTTTAGATGCGCGCACGCTCACATTAGAGTCTTCTCGTTGGGCAAGTCAGCAAGAGCAATATCTCAAACAGGCGCAAGACGCCTTGGCGCAACGTAATTTAGCGCAGGCGCAAATTGCCAATGCGCAGGCAGAGCAAGCACAAGCGCAACGTGAGCTAGTCGAAGAACAGTTGCGTTATACCCAAATTGTTGCGCCCTTTGATGGCGTTCTGGTCAGTGGTGATTTGTCGCAAAGCTTAGGTGCTGCAGTACAAAAAGGGCAGACGCTGTTTGAAGTTGCACCAATGGATAGCTACCGCTTGGTGTTGTGGGTTCATGAAGGGGATATGGCGCACATCCGGTTAGGGCAACAGGGAACCGTTGTGTTGACAGCCCTAACCAATGTTAAGTTTGACTTTGAAGTGACGCTGATTACTCCCGTTGCGGTTGTCGAAGAAGGGAGTAATGTATTTCGCGTCGAAGCCAAGCTGATCGCAAATGCCGAACAATTACGTCCTGGTATGCAAGGTGTGGGTAAAGTGACGGTGGGGGAAGCTTCATTGTTGTGGATATGGAGTCGTCAGGCAGTGAATTGGGGACGGTTGCAGGTGTGGCGCTGGTTCGGAATATAGTATGTCAACCGCATTATTTTCAAGTTCTTGGTATCGTGTTGCCAATGTACGTCCTAAATTAAGGGCGCAAGCTAAAATCCATCGTCATGTTTATCGTGATGAGGTTTGGTATGTGGTGCAGGACTTGGCATCAGGTAAGTTTTTGCGTCTGAATACGGCTGCCTATCGCTTAATTGCCTTGCTTGATGGTTATCGTACTGTCGAAGAAGTATGGCAGTATGGCATTAATACCCTAGCGGATGATGCACCGACGCAAGATGAGGTCATCACCTTATTATCTCAGCTCCATCAAGCCAACTTATTGTTAAGCGAACAGCAACCTGATATGGATGAGTTAGATCAACGTCGAGATCGGCTATCTAAGCAAAAGTTAAAGCAATATATTGGTAATCCTTTATCGTTGCGATTTCCATTGGTTGATCCAGATCGACTCTTGACTGCATTGGTTGGTAATCTATCGGCTTGGGCAAAATGGTTTTGGGCAATATTATGGCTTGCTATTATTGTGTTAGGTGGTATCACACTGAGCGTCAATTGGGATGCCGTGACTGATGATGTGACATCTAAAGTCTTTACACCTGAATACTTATTGCTGATTTGGCTAGCTTTTCCCATTTTAAAAGCGATTCATGAGTTTGGGCATGGCTTAGCGATTAAGTTATTTGGTGGACAGTGTCACGAAATGGGCGTGATGCTGTTAGTATTGATGCCCATACCCTATGTGGATGCTAGTGCCAGTGCCAGTTTTTCGAACAAGTGGCAACGCATGATGGTTGCTGCTGCTGGCATGATGATCGAGTTGGCGGTTGCTTCGCTAGCGCTGTGGTTGTGGTCTTGGATTCAGCCGAGTGTGTTTAAATCATTTTTACACGAAATCGTTTTAATTGCCGGTATTAGTACTGTTATCTTTAATATCAATCCGTTATTGAGATTAGATGGTTATTATATTTTGGCGGATTGGTTAGAAATTCCTAACCTAGGTCAAAAGGCAAATCAATATGTTGGTTATGTCCTTAAGCGATTTGTATTGAACCTAAAATCAGGAATTCATCCACCACCGATGGGCAAAGGCGAAGCGCCTTGGCTAATATCCTATTCGGTTTTATCTTTTAGTTATCGCATCTTCATTAGTGCTGTTATTTTGCTTTTTGTTGCAGAACAGTATTTTTTTGTGGGTGTTGTTTTGGCAATTTGGGCAGGCTACCTGATGCTGGTGTCACCGATTGTTAAGCAAGCTAAACAATTTTGGCAAGATCCCGCTTTGGTTGAAAAACGGGCTAAGGCCTTTGCGTTGACTTTGACGGTGATAACGGCATTAGGTAGCTTTTTATTTGTCGTTCCTTTTCCAATGTCAACGGTAACGGAAGGGATCATCTGGATGCCAGAGCAGGCACAAGTGCGAGCACCGCATGATTGTTTTGGCCGACAAGTCTTGGCTGTTCCGCAACAGCAGGTGATGGTTGGTGATCCTTTGTTGATTTGTGTTGATCCGCAACTGGATATGCGTGTACATGAACTATCGGCTAAAGTCCGAGAGCAAGAGGCGAGATTGTCGCAGGCTTCAAAGTCGGATCGTGTGGACCTGCAACTGGTTAGCACTGAGCTATTGCAAGCACAACGCGAGTTAGAAGATGCACAAGCGCGACAGAAAGCATCGACAATTGTCAGTGATATGGCCGGTCGATTTGTCATACCTTCGCCAAATGATTTTGAGGGGCGCTATTGGGAGCGAGGTAAGGTTGTGGGCTATGTATTAAACCCAGAAAGTTACTCTTTATTGGTCGTTGTGCCACAAGGTCAGGCAGAGTTTGTCCGTCATAATACCCTTTCGGTAGAGTTGCGTTCAGTCGAGAATGTGCATCGTATGATTCCAGCCCAATTAAGTCGAGAAGTGCCAGCAGCGACAAAAGATTTGCCTAGTTTAGCATTAGCGTTGCAGGGTGGTGGTGAAATTGGTTTGGATCCGAGTGTTAAAGAAGGGCAGACACCACAAGCCTTAATGCCGATGTTCCAGTTTGAATTGACGATGCGTAGCGATGCTTTGCCGAGCACCTTGGGTAGTCGCATATACGCGCGCTTTACGCACGATCCGATGCCTTTGGGCTGGCAATGGTATCGTCAATTGCGAGAGCTTTTCATGAAGCGTTTCGAGATTTAGCATGTTTGCTTTATCGTTAACGGGAGATGTCTATCCTCAACAGCGTGATTGGCGCGATAAAACATGGCTAGAGCGCACTTGGCGTCGTTTCGGATGGTTGCTTTTGCAGCGTCCTAAGGTGACTGTTTGGGCGCAAAAACGTTTCGTTAAACAGGTTTTGTTTTGGCAACAACAATGGCAAAGTTTAGATGATGATGTCTTAGATGATGAGTTGCGTCGGGTGCGCTTATTGTTGCGTCGCGATGGACTACAAGATCTACCATTGGTCCAAGCGTTTGCTTTGGTATGCATTTGTGCGCAACGCTCGTTAGGGATGCAGCCTTATGCCGTACAGTTGCGTGCTGCCTACGTCATCACACAGGGCTTTTTGATTGAGATGGCAACGGGAGAAGGCAAGACGCTGACTGCCTCATTAGCCGCAGCGGTTATTGCCTTTTCAGGTCGTCAAATTCAAGTCGTGACAGTGAATGATTACCTTGCTAGCCGAGATTGTGACATCATTACACCTTTGCTCAATCGCTTAGGCTTGAGTAGTGGTGTTGTGACTGAAGACATGGAACCAGAGCAGCGTGTTTCCGAGTATAGACACTCGGTTGTTTATTGTACTGGCAAGACCTTGGTATTCGACTACTTGCGTGATCGTATGTCGATGCGTGAGCGGCTAACACCAGAAACCCTTGCGCTTGATCAATTATTTCGCTCAGCTAACGCTTTATTGCTCAAAGGGTTACAAGCTGTTATTGTTGATGAAGCCGATAGTATCTTGATTGACGAAGCTCGAACACCTTTAGTTATTTCGCGTCAAACGACGAGTTTGGATGAAGAGATCTATTTGCGTCAGTCGATGCAATTAGCGCGGCAATTAGAAATGCATGTACATGTGGTTGCTCAGGAATCATCGGGCAGTTATGCGTTGACGCAGGCGGGGCGAGATTTGTTGGTGCAGTTGTCTGCTGGTTTAGGTGGTTTGTGGCAAGGCGCTATGCGTAGCGAAGAAGCTGTGCTGCAAGCCATCACAGCGTTGCATACTTTTGAACGTGATGTCCATTATATTGTGCGTGATGACAAGGTCATGATTGTCGATGAAAATACAGGACGAGTTATGGCAGATCGTTCATGGGAGAGAGGCTTACACCAACTGATCGAAATCAAAGAAGGCGTTGCGGTTTCTCCACCCAAAGAAACAATGGCACGCTTAAGCTTTCAGTTATTTTTTAGACGTTTTTTACGTTTGTCGGGCATGTCAGGAACGTGTCGAGAGTTGGCTAGCGAGTTATCGAGTGTTTATGGCGTTGGGGTTATCCCAATTCCGCCGCGTTTGCCGTTGCAGCGCAAAAAAAGAGCGGTTCATTTTAAGCTAAAGCGTTCCGAGCGAGATAGATTAGCGGTAGATATTATTGTTGCTTGTCAACAAAGAGGGCAGCCCGTATTGGTTGGCACTCGTTCTGTGAATGCCTCGGAAGTGTTGAGCAAGCTACTCACACAAGCGGGGGTAGATCATCGAGTGCTTAATGCGAAGCAAGATGCTAATGAAGCCGCCGTTATTGAACAAGCAGGGCAGCGTGGGCATGTTACCATTGCAACCAATATGGCCGGTCGTGGTACAGACATTAAACTGGGCGATGGTGTTGCGGAATTGGGCGGTTTACACGTCGTTATTGTTGAACGCAATGATAATGCGCGGATTGATCGACAATTAATCGGGCGCGCTGCGCGTCAGGGCGAGCCCGGTAGTTGGGAAGTGGTTTTGTCCTTTGACGATGATATTCTAAAGGATTTTTTACTGCCCATTACGGGGTTTTTGCAAAGCATGACAGAGATCATGCCGCATAATCGCTTGTGGCAAGGTGTACTGATTGGTTATTATCGACTTGCACAACGGAGACGAGAGCGGATGCATCGTCGAATGCGTGATGCGTTACAAAAAAGTGACGGACAAATGCGCCGTGCCTTGTCATTTACAGGACAGATGGAGTAGAAAATATGCAGGCTTGTTACCGTCTGTTGATGGTGGGAATGTTGAGTGGTTTTTCGTCGATGACGTGGGCTGCAACGGATGGTTCCTGTTTGATTGAACCGTCTATGGAAGTTAAGGTTGGTTTTCCAGTTGATGGTGTTTTAGATCAAGTTTTAGTTGATCGGGGTGACTTGATTGACAAAGGTCAGTTATTAGCCCGTTTACAATCGGGTGTTGAACAAGCGAGTGTTGACTATCATTCTGCCAAAGCAGCTTTTGGTGGGCGTAAAAAAGATCGAACTGAAGCTTTGCAACGAGACTCACTTATTTCAAAACAAGAACACGATGAAATTGCAACCGACCAAAAACTGGCTGAAATGGAATTGCGCGAAAAACGCGAACAACTTAAGTTGCGCACAGTAACCAGCCCCATTCGAGGGGTTGTGGTTGACCGGTATCATCATCCAGGAGATTTGATTCATCAAGAGCATGTGTTGCGTGTGGCACAGTTAGATCCACTTTATGTCGAAGTGGTCTTACCTGTTACGTGGTTTGGCAAAATTGCGCAGGGTGAGTTTTACGATGTGACCCCTCAGCCATTGGGTGGTAGTTATAAAGCTCAGGTTGTTGCCGTAGATCGCGTTATTGATGCTGCCAGTAGTACATTTCGTGTCCGTTTGTCTTTAGCGAATAAAAAATATGAGTTACCCTCTGGTTTGCGTTGTACGGTAGATTTTTCTAAGTCAAAGTAATCCTATTTTTTCTCAAAGCTCCGAAACCTTTTGTTGTTTTCAGGTGGCACTAACTATAGTATTGGGAACCACTAATAACCTAATGAGTTGGAGGTCTGGAGGAAGGGAATGTTGAAAATAGCATGTAACGCATTGATTAACTATCTTCCTTCAGCTAAAAAATAAAATTGGAATTTCTAAAAGCAAGCGAAGCTAGGTTTTTAGAGGTTCACTATTCTGTAAATAAGGCGACATGATATGGAACAAATTTGGCAAGCACTCGGTTTAACCGCATTATTTACCCTTGGTTCGGTAACCATTGTGGGTGGGATTATGTGGTTGCTCTATATTTATTTTAATCGTTATTTACCAGGCGGCAAAAAAACACAGCAAGAAGGTGATGCTAAAAACCTAAACGACTAGTGGCAGAGCCAACAAGGATGCATAAAAAAAGCGACTGATACAGTCGCTTTTTGATTAGAACGTTATCGTTAATAATTAACGTTGACGTGCTTTAAATTTTGGGTTGGTTTTGCAGATAACATAAACCTTGCCACGACGACGCACAACTTGGCAATCTTTATGACGTGTTTTAGCTGATTTTAGAGAAGATAGGATTTTCATGGGAGTACCTCAATAAGTTATTGCATGATTGTAAGTAAAAAATCTGTGTCTGTCAAGTATTCTTAAGTACTATTACTTGTGGTTTCGTTTTTATCGTGTTATTATTTACGGCTTGTGTTTTTTGCACAAACCTCCTTGTCAGCAGAGGTCAAGCGCTGGCTCATGTAACTTTACATTGATCCATAAGGAGCATTCATGCGTCATTATGAAATAGTGTTTCTTGTTCACCCTGATCAGAGCGAACAAGTAACCTCTATGGTAGACCGTTACCGTACCTTAATTGAAGGTAAGGGCGGCAAAATTCATCGTCTAGAAGATTGGGGTCGCCGTCAATTGGCTTATCCAATCAAAAAGGCATACAAAGCACATTATATTCTGATGAATATTGAGTGTGATAAAGATGTTGTTGCGGAATTAGACAACTCTTTCTATTACAACGATGCAGTGTTGCGTAATATGATTATGCAGCGTGATGCGGCGGTGACTGAAGAGTCTCCAATGATGCGTCGTGAAACAAGCGAACGTCGTGAACGTCCTGATTATGATCGTAACGATCGTCGTGGCGAGGAGTAATTAAAATGGCACGTTTTTATCGTAAAAAAGTTTGTAAATTTACAGCTGAAGATGTAAAAGAAATCGATTACAAAGATGTTGCTATGCTCAAGGGCTTTATTACTGAAACAGGTAAGATTGTTCCTAGCCGTATTACTGGTACAAGTGCGCGCTACCAGCGTCAACTTGCGTCAGCAATCAAGCGTGCGCGTTATTTATCGTTATTACCATTTACAGACCAACACGAATAATTGTTAGGTCAGTAAATTAACCATGTTGTTTTTAGCTAAGGCGGTAATGCAAAGTCCCAATCGGGCTTTGATGTGGGCGTTTATGCTAGGGGCAGCAACCCTTGTTCTTTCACCTGTTGGGCTTTTGTCGGGCGCAGTTATTGCGCTGGTGACCTTGGCTGCTGGCTTGCAGCCTGGTATTCGAGTTTTGCTGGCTACTCTATTAGGGGGTGGTTTCGCAGGCTTAGCACTAGGTTCGGTCAACGCATTGCTGTTAAGTGGTGCCGAGTTTTGGTTGCCTGCCTTTTTCTTGGCGGTTGTATTGGGTAAAACCCGATCCTTATCGCTGATGATTCAGGTTGCGACAAGTCTGTTGATGGTTGGATTGATCGCTGTTTATACGGTGTTAGGTTCGCCAGAAAATACATGGCTTGGTTTCTTGCAGCAAATGTTGAGTATATGGACAGCAGAAGGTATCACTATAGAGCCTGAAGCGAGTTCTTTAATGCTTGAACAAATGCCCAAAGTTCTCACCATGTTGGTTTTTATGGGGCTTTATGTTGTTTGGTTGGGGATGTTATTTCTCGGTCGATGGTGGCAGACAAGCTTGTATGATGCAGGTTCTTTAGGTGAGCAGTTTCGGCAACTTGATTTAGGGGCGCGTTTAGCTTGGTTGCTGGCGCTACTATTTGTTGTGGTGCTGTTTTTGCCTGAGCAACCGCTGTTTCAAGATATGTTAGGCTTATTAACCGTGGCGTTTATGCTACAGGGCTTGGCAGTCTTGCATCAGTGGGTTCATGTGCGTGGAACGGGTAAGGGTTGGTTGATCCTGATTTATATTTTATTGGGTGTGCTACCGCATATGATTGTGTTGGTAGCATCGTTGGGTTGGATGGAAAATTGGACACACTGGCGCACTAAATTTGTGCCAGATTCAAATTCCTAAAAGAGGAACAGGCAATGAATGTCATTCTGATGGAAAAAGTTAAAGGCTTAGGTACTATGGGTGACGTAGTATCTGTCAAGAGCGGTTACGCACGTAACTTCTTGGTGCCGACAGGTAAAGCACGTATGGCGACTGAAGGTAATCTTCAGGCATTTGAAGCACGTCGTGCAGAATTAGAAGCGAAAGCTGCTGCTGATTTAGCTGCTGCACAAGCAACGCATGAAAAAATGCAGGGCTTGGTTGTTAGCATCGGCGCGAAAGCGGGTGATGAAGGCAAGTTATTCGGTTCTGTTGGTACACAAGACGTGGTTGACGCTTTGGCAACACTTGGCTTCGCTGTTGAGCGTCGTCAGGTACAAATGCCAGATGGCGCGATTCGTGTTGTTGGTACTTACGAATTGGTTATTGCTTTGCATGCAGAAGTTGACGCAACGATTACTTTAGATGTGAAAGCAGCTTAAGTATCGCTTGTCGTGACGATAAAAAGGGAGCCATTTGGCTCCCTTTTTTCGTTATAATAATACGATTGTGAGCCTTTAAAGCCTAACGGGTTGGAAGTCTGGAGGAAGGGAGTGTTGAAGTTTACTTGTAACAATTGATTTAATCCCTTTCTCCAGCAAAAAACAAACTTGGAAAGTCTAAAAACAAGCGAAGCGATTTTTTTAGAGGTTTCCCATTATTTTGAGTGAGCATTCATGGCTAAAGTCTTACCTTCCGATACGCCGTTAACCCAATTAGGCGATCAGTTAAAAGTTCCTCCCCATTCGCTAGAAGCAGAACAGTCCGTTTTGGGTGGTTTGTTGCTGGATAATTCTAGTTGGGATCATGTTGCTGAACTTTTGACGGAAGAGCATTTTTTTAGACATGCGCATCAGTTAATTTGGCGCAATATCTCGCTGTTAGCGCAAAAATCGATTTCGTTTGACTTAGTTACGCTTGCCGATGTGTTAAAAAGTCATGATTTACTCGATGAAGTTGGTGGCATTAGTTACTTAGCATCGCTCGAGTTTTCGACGCCCAGCGCGGCCAATATTCGTGTCTATGCAGAGATTGTGCGCGAAAAAGCGTTATTACGTAAATTGATTACGGCTGGAACAGAAGCGGTCAATATGGCCTTTTTACCCGAAGGTAAGTCTGCTTTAGAAGTGATTGATGCTGCGGAAAAGCTGGTTTTCGATGTTGCACAGTTGGGACAGTCGGGTAAAAAAAGTTATGCCAGCAGTAAAGATTTATTAAAAGTCTGCGTTGAAAAAATCAGTGATCTTTACGAAAACCCCAATCAAGTGACAGGCATTCAGACTTTTTATAAAGATTTTGATGAGAAAACAGCGGGGCTGCAAAAAGGCGATTTAATTATTGTGGCGGGTCGTCCATCGATGGGTAAAACGACATTTGCGATGAATGTGGCGGAAAATATTGCCGTGCGTGGCAAGCAAGCTGTCGCTGTATTCAGTTTAGAGATGCCAGGCGAGCAACTGATGATGCGTATGATTTCGTCTGTAGGGCGAGTGTCTGCACAAAAGTTGCGTACAGGTCAGCTTGATGCTCAGGACTGGACGGGGTTAACGGGGGCAATTAATAAACTGAGTGATGCCCCTATTTATGTCGATGAAACGGCTGCCTTGTCATCGTTAGAATTGCGCGCAAGAGCACGTCGCTTAAAGCGTGAGCATAACATTTCGGCGATTGTTATCGACTACTTGCAGTTGATGCGCGGTAATACGCCCAATAGTAATCGTACTGAGGAAATCTCGGAAATTTCACGATCATTAAAAGCATTGGCGAAAGAGTTAGAGGTTCCCGTGATTGCCTTGTCGCAGTTGAATCGTAGCCTAGAACAGCGCCCTGATAAGCGTCCTAAAATGTCAGACTTGCGAGAGTCGGGTGCGATTGAGCAAGATGCTGATATTATTTTGTTTATTTATCGAGATGAGGTTTATCATCCAGATACAGATCAAAAGGGTGTCGCCGAAGTGATTATTGGTAAGCAGCGTAATGGTCCGATTGGTAAAATTCTGCTGACCTTTATGGGTGAGTTTACGCGCTTTGAGAACTTTACTCAGGGCAGTGGTTGGGTGGACGAATAAGTCATGTCTCGACCGATTCGTGCTTATATTGATGCTGATGCAGCGCGCCATAATTTGCAACGAGTTCGTGCTATGGCAGGTCAGTCAAAAGTAATGGCTGTTGTTAAAGCCAATGGCTATGGTCATGGCGTGGAGCGAATTGCTAAGGCGTTAAGTGAGGCTGACGCTTTTGCCGTTGCCTCAATTGATGAAGCCCTTGAGTTGCGCCGAGCAGCTATAGATCATCCCATTGTTCTATTAGAAGGCGTGTTTACGTACGAAGAGTTTTTGCTTGTTGCTCAAGAGCGTCTAGGTGTGGTGCTACATTCGTGGCAGCAGCTCGAAATGCTAGAGGCAGCTCAATTATCTCAACCGATTGTTATTTGGCTTAAAATTGATACGGGTATGCACCGATTAGGTTTCTCTCCCGATGAAGTTGATGCAGTATGGCAGCGATTACATGCATTATCTGATCGAATTGCTTCGGTTGGATTAATGACCCATTTCGCTGCTGCCGATGAAGTTAATTCGACATTAACTGAATTACAGCTATCTCGTTTTAATGCAGTTAGGCAATCCTTACCAGCACTGCTGCCAACAAGTATGGCTAATTCTGCTGCGATTGTCCATTTTACTCAGGCACATGGAGATTGGGTTCGCCCAGGAGTTATGCTTTATGGTGTCAGTCCTTGCACATTGTCTGCTGATGATTTGGGCTTGTGTCCTGTCATGACATTGGTGAGTCGAGTGATTGCGGTTAAAACAGTATTGGCAGGTGAGTGTATTGGTTATGGCGGTCGCTGGTGCGTACCAACGGATACGCGTATTGCGATTGTTGCCGTGGGTTATGGCGATGGTTATCCGCGTCATGCGCCTTCGGGAACGCAAGTGTTAGTTAATGGTAGCTTAGCGCCTTTAGTCGGGCGAGTATCAATGGATATGATCACGATCGATATTTCTGACTTAGGAGATGTTCAGGTCGATGACCCTGTGGTTTTGTGGGGTGTTGGTTTGCCTGTAGAGCAATTGGCGCTGCAAGCTGGAACTATTGCTTATGAGCTTCTCTGTGGTGTGACAAAGCGCGTGCCATGTATCGAAGGGCGACCAGAATCCGAGTGGTTCATGGCTCGCCCAAGATAACGTACTGAATAAAGTAGTGTTCGTTTTATTGGATTAAGAATTCATCTTTACTTCTACCGTTGGATACATAACGTTGTAGCCACAGCGGCGCAATACCGCGACCTGTCCAAGTGTTGTTATACTCCATTGGGTCGCGATATTTTGGCGCGAGTGTTGATTGCTTTTTGACTGATGCTGTTTTATCAGAACGGCAGGCTTTTTGCACTAATGATGCAACTGTGGTAAAACTTTCGTTGCTCTTTTGTGCTAGAGATTGAATGTTTTTAACGATGGCTTGAATTTCTTCAGATTCAGTATTTAGTTTGGCATTCTTTTGTGCTTCTAATGCTTGCATTTCTTGTTGTAGTTGCGCCAATTTTTCGGAAAGTTTGTTTAGTTTTTTATCAATTCTGACAGACATAATGAAGGTTCCTTGAAGTTTTTTATTTAAATAATCACATTAGATTTTAACTCTAATCGTTTTTGAATAAAAATGGGGAACATCTTAAAAATAAAAAGGGTTTTATATGCCGTATTCATATTTTTTATGGCGATTTGGCCAAGCGAATGGGGTTTGGTTATCGCTTGAAAAGCTAGGCGGATGGCTGGTTTTTTGCTTATGGTTAGGTTATGTTTTTATCGGAAAAGAGTTTGCAGCTCATTTTGATGATGGCAGTATTGCTTTGATTGATTTGCTATTGGGTGTTCCCATTATTATTGCGATGGGCTTAGTTTTTTCTATTATATGGAAAGGCTTAATTCGTGCGCTATTATGCTTAATGGGAAAGTTGGTTGTTAAACACGATGATGAATAAAGCGGAGGCAAAGATTTTATTGGTAATGGCTTTGCCATTAGTGATTGGTCAGTTAGCACAAACCGGCATGGGTGTTGTCGATACGATGATGGCTGGTGGTTATAGTAAGCTTGATTTAGCTGCTATTGCTTTAGGTGCTGCTGTGTGGCTGCCTGTATTTTTGTTTATGAGTGGCGTGTTATTGGCGCTAACTCCCTATATTGCACAAACCCGAGGCGCAGAGGATCCGCAGCGTGCGCGTGTTGGCTTAATGCAAGGACTATGGTTAGCAGGGGGATTGGCTGTTTTAGCGGGGTCATTATTAGTATCATCATCCTATTGGTTAACTATTTTTTCACTGGAACCTGTTGTTGCTCATATTACCAGTGGCTATTTGATAGCAATGGCATACGGCTTAATACCTGCGTTGTTATTTCAAGTGGTGCGCTTTTTCCATGAAGGGCATGGCTTAACTCAGGTAATGATGAAGCTGTCAATTGCGGCGTTTATACTGAATATTCCGCTTAATTATATTTTTGTTTATGGATTTGGTCCGATTCCTGAAATGGGTGGTGTAGGGTGTGGTGTCGCAACCAGTATCTCTTATTTATTTATGGCATTGGGTGCTTGGTGGTTTTATTTTCATCATCAAGATTATGCTGGTTATCGGCAGGCATGGCGTTGGTTAGCGCCAGATTGGGCTGTTTTATGGTCGTTACTACGTGTCGGCGTGCCTATTGCTGCCGCTATTTTATTTGAAGTAGGTTTATTTACCTTTATTGCTTTCTTAATCACGCCATTGGGTACAGATGTTTTAGCCGCACATCAAATTGCAATTAGTTATACCGCGTTAATTTTTATGTTGCCTTTATCCTTAGCGATGGCATTAACGGTTCGTGTTGGTTATTTGCATGGTGCAGGTGATTACGAACGACTGCGTGAAACGATTAAAACGGCTTTTACGCTGTCTATCGCATTAGGCGTTTTTGTCGCTTTAATTACGGTATTGTTGGCGCAGTATGTTGTCGATTTGTATACTAATGATACGCAGGTTGCTGCCATTGCTACAGGTTTGTTTCTTTTGGCTGCGTTGTATCAAATCTCAGATGCCATTCAGGTTACTTCGGCTGGAGCATTACGTGGGATTGGCGACACGGCATCGGTGATGGGGATTACTTTCGTCGCTTATTGGTTAATCGGGTTACCTGCAGGCTATTATTTATGCTATGGAGCGTTCTCGACAAAAGGTGTTTGGCTAGGAGTCGATGGATTTTGGTTGAGTTTTGTGATTGGACTAACGGTTGCTGCTGTCGGATTGGTGTGGCGTATTCGTTACCGGTTTTTTAAATCGATATAGGCTGCTAATGAAATAGGGCGTCATTCTCGCAAAAGCGGGAATCTACTCTTTTGATCTCATGGATTCCCGCATAAGGTAGGATGGTGAAATATTGAGCTATTAGAGATGCCTTAGGGTTATGTTAGGGATGTGGACTGTAGTTGCTCGCAATATTTCCATTTTTCATGCGTACATTAAGCACTGGCGGACGACCTGCTTGTTGTCCTTCTCGGTCAAGCAAAATACTGACTTTATCATCTTCCCATTGGTAGGCATTGTAAGAAGGCAAACCCGATGCCGTACGTCTAAAGCGTGCATTAGGAGAGCCGATTATAGGCGTTAGCTGCGCTACAATATCAGAGATATCTATGCCTTGTTTTTGGTTAGCATATTCCGGTGAAAATGGTCGATAAAGAATTTGCATACTGGCAAAACGCCCATCCTGCTCATAACGAAAGTCGAGTCGATAGGTTTCTCGTAAAATATTTTTAGGATAAAAACGATTAAATTGTTTTCTGTACAGGGTGCTTTTGGCTTGATCAAAGCCGTCCCAGCTAAACAAACTCTGACGAATGTCATCCTTGTTGGCACTGACAAGTTTCAGCCCCAACAGACTATAATCTGATGCTGTTGCCGCCCATATTGGATAACTTGCCATACTGAGGGCAATAAAAATAAGTAATAATCGGATCAACATATTAAGCTGCGCTCTTAACGATTTAACAACCATAATAAATGGCATTTAAGGGTTTATCGGCACCACGATAAATAAACTTAAGGGATATCTACAAATCTGACGGGTTGGGTGTCTGAAGGAAGGGGGAGCGAAAAGAGCATGTAACCCATAGATTAAACCCCCTCCTTCTGCAAAAAAACTTGGAAAGTCTAAAAACGAGCGAAGTGAGGTTTTTGGATATTCCTTAAGCGTGACATGGGTTCCAATAACGTAGCAAGCATTGTTCCAACTCAAGAAGTGCGCTTTGATAAACTTCTTTTTTGAAGCTAACCACTTCGTGAACAGGTTGCCAGTAGTTGACCCAGCGCCACTCTTCAAATTCTGGTTCAGTAGTAGCATTTAAGTTGATGTATTGTTCTTCGCCCGTTAACCCAAGCATAAACCAGATTTGGCGTTGTCCGATACAGACGGGATAGGTGTTTTGGCGAATCAGACGTTTGGGGAGTTCGTAGTGTAACCAGTTTTGCGTTTTTCCTAAAACACGAATATGACTAGGTTCAAGACCAATTTCTTCTTTGAGTTCTCTAAATAGAGCCTGTTGCGGCGTTTCATGCGGACGAATGCCGCCTTGCGGAAATTGCCAAGCATCATCATGACCAATGCGTCGGCCAAGAAAAAGCTGACCATTTTTGTTGGCTAAAATAATGCCCACATTGAGTCGATAGCCATTTTCATCAATCACGGACGTTACTTTCCTTGTCATAATCTGTATTTGTTGCCTATTTTAGCGAAAAAATCGTTTGAATGCGTACAAACATCGGCTAGGATTGTTGTTTTAAGACAAAGTTTTGATGGAAAGTGGATGAAATTAGCAATTTTTGACTTGGACAATACGCTCATTGGTGGTGATAGCGACTATGAATGGGGACAGTTTATGGTGCGTAAAGGGGTTGTTGATCGTGAACATTATGCACGTCAGAATGATGCCTTTTATGAGGACTACAAGTCGGGAAGCTTAGATATTTTAGCTTATCAGCGTTTTGCTTTAGCGCCTTTGGTGGGGCAATCGTTAGAAACATTAACAGCTTGGCACCATGAATTCATGCAAACATCCATATTGCCGATTGAATTGCCTAAAGCCCGAGCATTAATTGAAAGTCATCGGTTACAAGGGCATAGGTTATTAGTGATTACCGCTACCAATCGTTTTATTACAGAGCCTATCGTTTATTGGTTGGGTATTCATGAATTAATCGCGACAGAGCCAGAGCGGGATGCTGCTGGTCATATTCTGGGTGACGTGGTCGGTATCCCTAGTTTTCAGGAGGGGAAAATTCAACGCCTAGAGCATTGGTTGTCGCAACAAGAAACACCCGTTTCTGAAATGTGGTTTTATTCTGATTCCCTCAATGATTTACCGCTATTACAACGGGTTAATCACCCCGTTGCAGTTGATGCTGATGATGTTTTACGTGCCCATGCCGAGCATTTAGGTTGGCCCATTATATCCTTACGAGACTAGGATAAAGCAGCTTTGAATGAAGTCTGGTATGATATTGGGGTTAAATTACGTTGGTAGCCGTATAAAAAGGTTGGCTCATAGCGCATGTTGACCTGACTTACCCGTCTGCGTCTGCCAAGGAAAAATGAGGGGCAATGCCCCAAAATCCAAAAAAACATAAGGATTAAACAATGAGTGAACCGTTCGTTGACCTCGACCCACAAGAAACCCAAGAGTGGTTGGATGCCTTAGCATCGGTGGTTGAATTTGAAGGCACTGATAAAGCGCAACATCTGATTAATAGTTTGATTGCTCATGCTCGTAAGTATGGCATTGATACGCTTTATAGTGCCAATACCCCCTATATCAACAGTATTCCGACAGAGTTACAAGCGGTTTACCCAGGTGATCAGGAAGTTGAGGGACGTTTGCGTTCACTCATTCGTTGGAATGCGATGGCAATGGTCGTTAAGGCCAACCGTTTGTCTACCGAGTTAGGTGGTCATATTGCTTCATTCGCTTCAAGCGCGACATTATACGAAGTTGGTTTTAACCACTTCTTCAAAGGTCCCGATGCGCCAACAGGCGCGGACATGATTTTCTTCCAAGGTCATACCTCACCGGGGATGTACTCGCGTGCTTTTATGGAAGGTCGTTTAACTGAAGAAGATTTAGGCAAGTTCCGTCAAGAAGTCGATGGTGGTGGTTTGTCTTCTTATCCACATCCTTGGTTGATGCCAGACTTTTGGCAATTCCCAACCGTGTCTATGGGCTTAGGTCCTTTAATGGCGATTTACCAAGCGCGTTTCATGAAGTATTTGCATGCGCGTGGCTTAATTGATGCCACTGGACGCAAAGTTTGGGCATTTTTAGGTGATGGCGAGATGGACGAGCCTGAATCTCAGGGCGCGATTGCTTTGGCGCATCGTGAAAAGTTAGATAATCTGATTTTTGTGGTGAACTGTAACCTACAGCGCCTAGATGGTCCAGTACGCGGTAACGGTAAAATTATCCAAGAATTAGAAGGCAACTTCCGTGGTGCTGGCTGGAACGTGTTAAAAGTCGTTTGGGGCAGTGAGTGGGATGGTCTACTTGCGCGTGATAAAACGGGCAAGTTGATGCAACGCATGATGGAAGTCGTTGATGGTGAGTATCAGGCTTACAAGGTGCGCGGTCCAGCGTATGTGCGTGAACATTTCTTTGGCAAGTATCCAGAAACCGCTGACTTAGTGAAGGACATGTCGGATGACGAAATCTTTAAGTTGTCGCGTGGTGGTCATGATCCGCGTAAGATTTATGCTGCTTACAAAGTTGCCACTGAGCATGTCGGTCAGCCAACGGTAATTTTAGCGCATACCGTTAAAGGCTACGGTATGGGTGAATATGGTGAAGGTGCGATGGCAGCTCACCAACAGAAAAAATTAGATGTGAATGGTTTGCGTCATTTCCGTGATCGTTTCAGTATCCCGATTTCGGACGCTGATTTAGACAATGTGCCTTTCTACAAGCCACAAGACGATTCGCCTGTGATGAAATATTTACATGAGCGTCGTGCAGCGTTGGGTGGTTTCTTGCCACAGCGTTTGGATCGTTCAGCGGATATTCAAGTTCCTGCGTTATCAGCTTTTGATGCCTTGTTACAAGGTACAGGCGAGCGCACCATGTCGACAACAATGGCCTTTGTGCGGATTTTGGCAGTCTTGTTGCGTGATAAAGCATTAGGTTCGCGTGTTGTCCCCATTATTCCAGACGAAGCGCGCACTTTTGGTATGGAAGGCTTGTTCCGTCAAGTCGGTATTTATGATCCAGCGGGTCAGCTATACGAGCCAGTCGATTCTGACCAAGTGATGTGGTACAAGCAAGCACAAAATGGTCAGGTACTGCAAGAAGGGATTAACGAAGCCGGCGCGATGTCGTCGTGGGTTGCTGCTGCAACCAGTTATGCTAACCATAGCATGGCGATGATGCCGTTTTATATTTACTATTCGATGTTTGGTTATCAACGTATTGGTGATTTGGTCTGGGCGGCTGGAGACATGCAAGCGCGTGGATTCTTACTGGGTGGTACAGCGGGTAGGACAACCTTGGCTGGCGAAGGCTTACAACATCAAGATGGTCACAACCTGATTCAGTTCGGTCAAGTACCTAACTGTATGACTTATGATCCAACCTTTGCACATGAGTTGGCTGTGATTATTCAGGACGGTTTGCGTCGCATGATGGTCGAAAAAGAAGCGATTTTTTACTACGTTACCACCATGAACGAAAACTACGAACATCCTGCCATGATCGCAGGAACAGAGGATCACATTCTACAAGGTTTGTATCGTTTGTCAGAAGCGACAGGTGATGGTCCTCGTGCGCAGTTGATGGGGTCGGGTACGATTTTGCGTGAAGTCATGGCTGCTGCCGATTTGTTAGCGCAAGATTGGGGTGTTCAAGCGGACGTTTGGTCAGCAACCAGCTTTAACTTATTGAAGCGTGATGGTGATGATTGTGAGCGTTGGAATACCCTGCATCCATTAGATCATAAACGTGTGCCGTTTATCACTAAGCAGTTAGCAGGTAGTGAAGGTCCCGTTATTGCAGCAACCGATTATTTGCGCGCTTATGCTGAGCAGGTTCGTGCTTATATTCCTGGTGATTACGTCGTGTTAGGCACTGATGGTTATGGTCGTTCTGATACGCGTGCGAAATTACGTCAATTCTTCGAAGTGAACCGTTACTATGTGGTGGTTGCTACCTTGAAGGCGTTAGCTGATCGTGGCGAAGTCGCTGTTCAAGTAGTGGCAGATGCCATTGCACGTTATGGTATCGATGCGGACAAACCCGCACCGTGGACGGTATAAGGAGGGCGCATCATGTCAATTAAACCCATGTTGTTGCCCGATATCGGCGACTTTAAAAGTGTAGATATTATTGAAATTATGGTCAAAGTCGGTGATGTTATTGCCGTTGATGATCCTTTATTTGTGCTCGAAAGCGATAAGGCAACGATGGAAATCCCCTCGTCGATGGCGGGTAAAATCGTTGACCTTAAAGTCAAAATTGGTGATAAGGTGAATACGGGCGTATTGGTTGCCGACATCGAAGTTGATGAGTCTGCTGTGGTTGCCAAAGCTGCACCCGTGGCAGCTCCTGCTCCGACCGTTGCTGTGGCCGCTGCTCCTGTTGCGACAAGCGCACCGACGGTAGCGCCTACTGCTGTTGTGTCAAACGACAAGCCTATTAATGCCCCTGTTGTTGGTGCAAAAGCGCATGCCAGTCCTTCTGTTCGTGCTTTTGCGCGTCAGTTAGGCGTTGATTTGTCACAAGTGACAGGAACAGGTGTTAAAGGTCGTATCAGCAAAGACGATGTGCAAGGCTTTGTTAAAGGGGTGATGTCGGGTGCGAAAGCATTGCCTAATGCAGCTGCTGTCGGGGCATCGGGTGGCATGGGTATTCCTGCCATTAAACAGCCAAACTTTGCAGACTTTGGTGACATTACTTCTGAACCCTTATCACGCATTAAGAAAATTTCGGGTAAGCATTTACACGCTTGCTGGCTCAATGTGCCGCATGTCACGCAGTTTGATGAGTGCGACATCAGCGAAATGGAGGCTTTCCGTAGTGGCTTGAAAGAACAAGCGAAAGCGCGTGGTGTTGGTGTTACGCCATTAATCTTCGTTATTAAGGCTGCCATTGCCGCGCTGAAGAAATTCCCACACGTCAATGCGTCACTGTCCGCTGATGGTGAAAACCTGATTTTAAAACAGTATTACCATATTGGTGTGGCTGTCGATACGCCCAATGGCTTGATGGTGCCTGTCATTCGTGATGCTGATAAAAAATCGGTATGGGAATTGGCAGAAGCACTAAAAGAGCTGAGTCAAAAGGCACGCGATGGCAAGTTGTCACCAACGGATATGTCAGGTGCAACCTTCTCGATTTCGAGTTTGGGTGGTATTGGTGGCAGTCAGTTTACGCCGATTGTGAATGCACCAGAAGTGGCGATTTTAGGTGTTTCTAAAGCCAAAATGCAACCAGTCTGGAATGGCACTGAGTTTGTACCGCGCTTGATGATGCCATTCTCGATGTCTTACGATCATCGTGTGATTGATGGTGCGCAAGGCGTGAAATTCACCACTTATTTGGGTCAAATGCTGACCGATATTCGTCAATTGCTGTTGTAAGGAGCGAATATGGGAAACACTAAAAATAGAACTTCGTGTATTTTTAGGTTTCCCAAATTGTTTTTTCTGGTGGAAGAGTTTTAGATTTAACGAGTTACATGTTTTTTATGTATAGCCCTTCCCCCAGACCCCCAACCCTTTAAGGTTATTATAGGTTCTATATGGGTCAAATTATTGATATTAAAATCCCTGATTTGGGTGATTTTAAAGATGTGCGCGTCATTGAAATTTTGGTTTCGGTGGGCGAGGATGTGTCGATTGATCAGCCACTGCTAACACTTGAAAGTGACAAAGCAACGATGGAAATTCCGAGTCCGCATTCAGGTCAGATTTCTGCGCTAACCGTCAAAATGGGCGATGTGATTAATTCGGGTGTGGTGATTGGTCAGATGGCGAGTTCTAGTGCAGCCAAGCTGACTGAAGCTGAAAAAGCATCCGCACCTGCAACCCCTGTTGCAGCGAGTGCTGCGCCAGCACCGACAGCTGTTGCTGTTTCTGGTGGCGCAGATATGAGCTGTGAAGTGTTAGTGTTAGGTGGTGGTCCTGGTGGTTACACAGCAGCTTTCCGTGCTGCCGACCTTGGTAAAAACGTGATATTGGTCGAGAAATTCCCTGTCATTGGTGGTGTTTGCCTCAATGTTGGCTGTATTCCGTCTAAGGCGTTATTGCATATTGCGCACATCATGAACGAAACCAAAGAAATGGCATCGCATGGCGTAACTTTCGCAGATCCTGTTGTTGATTTAGATAAAATGCGCGGTTTCAAAGAAGGTGTGATTAAAAAGCTAACAACGGGTTTGTTAGGTTTGGCAAAGCAGCGTAAAGTTCAAGTGGTGACAGGCTTTGGTAAGTTTGTTGACAGTCATACGCTAGCAGTGACGGACAGTGAAGGTGTCGTTAAAACCATTCGTTTTGAACAAGCCATTGTTGCGGCGGGTTCGCGCGTCATTAAGTTGCCGTTTATTCCGCATGACGATCCTCGTGTGTGGGATTCGACCGATGCTTTAAATCTGCAAAACGTTCCGAATCGTTTACTCATTTTGGGCGGCGGTATTATCGGACTCGAAATGGCGCAAGTTTATGGTGCTTTGGGCAGTCAGATTGCCATTGTAGAGTTGATGGATCAGCTCATTCCTGGTGCTGACCCCGACATGGTTCGTCCATTAATGAAGCGCATCAAGCCGAAGTATCAAGCTATTCACTTAAAGACAAAAGTGACAGCGGTTGAAGCCAAACCAGAAGCTTTAAGTGTGACTTTTGTTGGCGAAGGCGATAAAACATGGCAAGAAGACTTTGATGCTGTACTGGTTGCGGTTGGTCGTGCGCCTAATGGTGCGATGATTGATGCCGATAAAGCAGGGGTTCTAGTGACAGATCGTGGCTTTATTCCAGCCGATCAGCGCCAGAAAACGAATGTCGATCATATTTACGCCATTGGTGATGTTATCGGTCAGCCAATGTTGGCGCATAAAGCGGTACACGAAGGTAAGGTTGCGGCTGAAGTCATTTGTGGTTTGCCGTCGGCATTTACGCCGGTCAGCATTCCATCGGTTGCTTATACCGACCCTGAAGTGGCATGGGTAGGCATGACGGAGCGTGAAGCGAAAGAGAAAGGCTTTGATATCGAGGTGGGCATGTTCCCTTGGGCTGCCAGCGGACGTAGCCTGAGTATTGGTCGCGATGAAGGTATTACCAAAGCCATTTTTGATGCTAAAACACATCGTCTGTTAGGTGCTGCGATGACAGGTACTAATGCCGGTGAGTTGGTTGCAGAAGCGGCATTAGCGCTCGAAATGGGTGCGGATATCGCAGACATTGCGCTTACCATTCACCCGCACCCAACGTTATCAGAAACGCTTGGTTTTGCTGCTGAAATGGCAGAGGGTACAATCACGGATTTGATTGCACCTAAACATCGTAAGAAGTAAGAGCTTACTTGATCGATGAAATAAAAAGCCGCCCGAAAGGGCGGTTTTTTATTTCATCATTTTGCTGTAAGATTAATTGGAGTTCGCGTATAAATAAAAAATAGTGTTCGACCAAATTTCAATATTATCGTTTGTTTCTGTTTGTTTAGTTGCTGATTTAAAAACATCTGCAAAACTGGTATAGGTGTCATAAATATATTGTGGCAATGTTAATAAATTTAATGTTCTACTATCGTGACTGTTTTGAAAAAGTTAATAATAACGATGAGGAGTGTGTTTTGATAGTTTGGGCGGACTTTCCGCCTAAAACGGAATAATAAGAAGATTTTATTTGTAAGTGTTTGATTTGAATGGGGTGAGTAATGGGGATCGAACCCACGACACCGGGAATCACAATCCCGTGCTCTACCAACTGAGCTATACCCACCATAGAGAGAATTTTTGATTTTTAATAGCAGGAGCTTGGCGCACCCGGCAGGAATCGAACCCGCAACCGCTCGCTTAGAAGGCGAGTGCTCTATCCGATTGAGCTACGAGCGCGTATCTGCAATCATTGAAATTATTGGTCGGAATAGAGGGATTCGAACCCCCGACCACCTGTACCCAAAACAGGTGCGCTACCAGGCTGCGCTATATTCCGAATCAATCCGTGTATTCTATATGTTCACTAAGTCTATGTCAAGAGGTTTTAGCTAATGAATGAATGTTTTTTACTAGGTCGCGTTTTTAAGCTTCAAAATAGCCGCCTCAACTTGTGTTGCTGCTTGACGTGCACGTTTGGCGATGTCAGGATTGGTTGACTCACTAGCGAGAAGTAGCCAGTGAAGCGCTTTTTGAGTATTACGATTTATTCCTCGTCCATTAGCGTACATTAATCCTAGTAATAGTTGAGCTTCAGATTCCCCTTCTTCTGCCGCTTTTTGGTAATAAGCTACCGCCCGCTCGTCATTTTGTGTGACACCACGCCCCGAAGCGAAAAGCAGGCCAAGTTGATAGGAAGCTGGTCCATAGGTTTGAGCAGCCGCTTTTGTTAACCATACTGCTGCTTGTCGGTCGTCCTGAAGTACGCCTTCACCTTCACGATACATCATGCCTAAATAGTACTGAGCATCTTTATCGCCTTGTTGTGCAGCTTTTTCAAACCAAAAGGCTGCTTTGATATCGTCACGAGGAATGCCTTCTCCATTTCTGTGCATCCATCCCATCGTCATTTGGGCTCGGACATCTCCTTCTTCGGCAGCACCTAAGAAAAGCATCTCGAGTAAAGATCCAGATGATAGCATTTCGAGTTCAGTCATATTTTTTCCAATAACTATTAGGAAGAGTCTTTAAAAAACTAACAGAGTAGATGGTTCTAAAAACTGCGCTACGCTTGTTTTTAGAGGTTCCCAGTGCTGCTGGCAAGTTCCATCCAGTCTTCTTCTGCTAATGCATCTTTAATACGCTCAGATATGCGCAAAAAGTCTGCTTCAGTCATGCCGATAACTTGCATGCGCTCACTAACAAAAGAATTCAGCATACCTGGCGTCGCTTTATCAACGCCATTATCAAAGCCCATGTAACCAGCCATGCTTTCTGCGAGTAAAACCATGTCGGCAATCGGTTGTTGCGCCAAAGGAAGGCGTCCAGGGAAGTGATGCCCCGCAACGGCCATGACCATATTATCGGTAAAACCCCAATATTTTAGTAAAGCTGCCCCGATAACTGCATGCGTTGTTCCGAGTCGTTTTTGCTCTAAAGCCGATTGTGATTCGTTACTTGTTTTGAGTTCGTCTACCACGTGGCCAAAGTCTTCATCGTTGAGCTTGTCGAGAAGCAAACAGCCAACTTCGTGTGCTAGTCCCAGTAAAAAAGCCGTCGGGCCATCGCAAACGCGCATTTTTTTATGGCGATAGAGCCAAGCAGAAATTTCTTTAGCGGCTAATCCAGAAACAAATGCATGCATCCAGAAAGTTGCCATAGAGAAGTTTTTTGGCTTTTCAAAAGAACTGGTGTAGGCGACAGCAAATGTTAAGGCTCTCGTTTCAGCGAAGCCCAAACGCATGACAGCCTCGGCCAAATCTTTCGGAGGCTGAGAACCATAACGAAAGCCACTTGCTGACTTCATAATGCGTGAAAAGGTGTTTAAATCCGTTGATAATATAGACACGACCTCATCAATACTAACGGATGTGGCTTTTAATGCATTGTCTAACTTATTAATAACGGCAGGGAACATCGGCAGTACCCTGCGATCACTTAATGATTGCAGTACGCTGGCGCTAGACTGTTTAGGTTTTGTTTGTTGCATTAAAAATTGCCTTTTTATTGCATTTTTTATAGAGTCATCAATTTATTTGTAAGTTTACTTTCTTTTTTGTGTAATAACAAGTGCGTACTTTTTGTTGTTTGTCTTGGTTTATGTTAACGTTTTAAGTTGTGACTAATCGTTCGGGCTTTTTCTCTTTGCCAATCTTTATCTTTTTCGCTTTGACGTTTGTCGTGTGTTTGTTTACCTTTTGCTAAGCCGATTTCTGCTTTAACATGTGGTCCTTTCCAGTAAAGCTTAGTCACAACGCAGGTATAGCCTTTCTGCTGAACTTTTCCCAATAGCTTACTAATTTGGTGACGATGCAGTAAAAGTTTTCTAATGCGCTGTGCATCGGGACGAATATGGGTTGATGCAGATGTAAGCGGCGAGAAGTGACCACCAAATAAGAACGCTTCGTTGTTACGAAACAATACATAACTTTCTCTCAATTGTACGCGTCCGTCACGGATGCTTTTAACTTCCCAGCCTTCGAGAACTAAACCCGCTTCAAAGGTTTCTTCGATACTGTAATCGTGATAAACCTTTTTATTCAAGCTAATCGTAGCGGATGTGTTTTGTTTTTTATTATCTTTTGTCATAATTCGATTATTCTATAAAGTAAGGATGGGACAGTGCGACAGTTACATAAAAGTCTGCTAATGCCCTATAGTAGCGCAAAAATTTATGCGGTGGTTGAAGATATTGCATCTTACCCAGAGTTTTTACCTTGGTGTGGCGGTACACGCATTTTATCGCAAGAAAGTAATCGTGTCGATGCGGAAATTATTATTGCCAAAGGTCCTGTTAGGGTCGCGTTTGCTACAATTAATCAGTTGCATGCTCATGAGCGGATTGATATGCGTTTAAAAAACGGCCCTTTTAAGCAGTTAAGTGGCTTTTGGTTGTTTGAGCCTATTGGCGATGATGCGTGTCGTGTGACATTAAAGTTAGATTTTGAGTTTGATAATGCATTATTAGCAATGGCTGTTGGAACGGTGTTTGAGCAGGTCATCGGTTCGTTAATTGATGCATTTTTAGTGAGAGCAAAATCTTTATATGGAAAATAATATGATAACCGTCGAGATCGTGTATGCCTTGCCGCATCAACAAATTATTGTTGAAGAGCAGGTTGCGCTTGGTTCTACTGTTGGTGAAGTGTTGGTTGCGTCTAAAATTCATGGGCAAGTGCCAGACTTGCAAATAGCCGATGGCAAAGTGGGTATTTTTGGTAAGGCGGTTAAGTTATCACAGACACTGAAGTCTGGTGATCGTATTGAAATTTATCGACCACTTATTAATGATCCTAAGGAAGCAAGAAGACGAAAAGCTGCTGAAAATGCGGTTTGAGTGAAGATGGAATGCTCTAAAAGCCTAATGGGTCGGAAGTCTGGAGGAAGGGGTGTTAAAGAGACATGTAGTCCACTGAGTTAAAACCCTTTCTTCAGCAAAAACAAAGTTGTAAGGTCTCAAACAAGCTAAGCGGGGTTTGAGACTTAAGATTGAGACCAGCTGGTTAGGTAGCCTTTAGTATCGAATTCAATAATCAACTTTTTGACTTTGTCAGTTTGGAAGTTGGCATCGCTAGAATGAAAAACATACTCCCAACGATTGGGTTTAAATGATGATACATTGGCAGGCGGTCCGATAAGCTTGCGAACTTGATCTTGGGTAAGACCATTTTGCAAGTATTGCAAGGTTTCAGGTTCAATTAAGACGCCTTGATCGACACGAATGCGATGCGCATTGACGCAGGCGGTTAAGGTAATCAGTATCAGTGTAGTAATTAGTAAACGAATCATTGAGAAGGGTGCCTATTCGGTGTGTTGGGTAGTTTAGTCATTCATATTGGGATAAACTATACATCAAAGTATATTCGATTGCCATAAACAAGGAAGTTTTGCATGAAACAGACAGCAGATCTGAGAAAAGTCGGGCTAAAAGTAACCTTGCCGAGATTGAAAATTTTAGAAATTCTGGAGGGTGCTGGTGAGCGCCATCATTTAACAGCAGAGGATGTCTATCGCATTCTCATTGAGCAGAATGAAGAAGTTGGCTTGGCAACGGTTTATCGGGTGTTAACTCAGTTTGAAGCCGCGGGCATTGTGCGTCGTTTAAGTTTCGAGAACAATATTTCTACGTTTGAGCTGGATACGGGTGACAATCACGATCATATCGTTTGTTTAGGTTCTGGTGCGGTAGAAGAGTTTGTTGATCCGATTATTGAAGATCGAATCAAGGTGATTGCGCAGGAAAAAGGCTATGACTTGTCTTGGCATAGCTTAACGATTTATGGTTCGAAGCAGCGTTAATTTTATTATGTGCATTAAAATTTTATTGGGAAGTCATTTCTGTGCGTGAGTGGGCTGTTAGTGACTTTGATTATGAGTTGCCAGAAACTTTAATTGCTCAGTATCCACTAGAGAATAGAACGTCTAGCCGATTATTGGTTGTGCCTTGTCAAGGTGAGCGCCGAGATGAAACATTCGCTGCTTTGTTGGGACAGCTGCTGCCTAATGATTTGTTGGTGCTGAATAATACACGCGTGATTCCTGCGCGTTTATTTGGGCAAAAATCAAGCGGTGGTCGCTTCGAGATGCTGATTGAGCGATTACTGGAGAATCAGCGTGCTTTGGTTCATCTGCGCGTGAGTAAAAAGCCAGCATCAGAGAGTGTGTTATTACTTGATGGCGGTATTCAGGTGCGCGTATTAGGGCGTGAAGATGCCTTATTCCTTGTTGAGTGGTTGACGGATGAGTCACCTTTTGACTTTTTAGAACGCATCGGGCATTTACCTTTGCCGCCTTATATCGAACGCAGTGATGAGTTGAGTGATAAAACACGCTATCAGACGGTATTTGCACAAGAGGCAGGTGCGGTAGCAGCACCCACAGCGGGGTTGCATTTTAGTGATGATTTGTTGGATTCGATTCGTGCCAAAGGGGTGCAAACTGAAACCTTAACCTTGCATGTCGGTGCGGGGACTTTTCAACCTGTCAAGGTGGCGACCATTAGTGAGCATAAAATGCATTTTGAACGGGTTCATGTGTCAGCGGAATTGGTAGAGAAAATTACACGAACGAAGGCTGCTGGTGGGCGCGTGGTTGCTGTGGGTACCACCGTTGTTCGTGCCTTAGAAACAGCCGCATTGTCGGGCGTTCTTGTGCCATTTTCGGGTGAAACGGATATTTTTATTACTCCAGGGTTTCAGTTCAAAGTGGTCGATGCTCTGGTAACGAATTTTCATTTACCGCAATCGACTTTGTTGATGTTGGTTAGTGCCTTTGCGGGGTATGAGCCTATTCGTGCGGCATATCAGCATGCGATTGCTGCTGGGTATCGGTTTTTTAGTTATGGTGATGCCATGTTGTTGACTCGATGTGAGGAGACTGGCGTGAGGAGTGAAGGGTGCTAAAGTTTTCGTTGTTGGGGTTGATTGCTCTGTCTTTGCTGGGATGTTCTACAGCCCCTTTTCCGCCGCAAGCTCCGGATGCCAACTTAGGCAAGGTCGTGCTGTCGAAGCAATTAACGATTGCTTCGGGTTCAGCGCGTGTTTTTGTTCAGGCAGGTCAAATTGTGACGCAAGCAGATAGTCGTGATCCTGTCTGTGTGTTTGAGTCATGGCAGGTGAGTGAGCAAACCCAGTCGATTATGCCAGATGCCTTTAAGCTCGCAGACATAGCGCGTCGTCGTGGTGATGTGAGCAGCGGTTTTGGACTTTATGGTGGTACGGATATGGGAATGGGCGTAACCTTTGGTCTGGGAGGCTTTGGTTCGCCTGTCTATCCATCTGGTTCTGGTCGATTTGGCGATCAGCCACGTCTGACTCAAGCGGCGACGCTAATCCGTTTGGTTTCTGAACGTCAGCCGCTCATCTATCAGTTGACCTGTTTTAGTGCAACAGGCTGGGCGCAGTTTGTTGAGCCGCCAACGGTTGCTGATATGAACATGATTTTGGGCGATGTGGCTCACATTCAATTAAGGGAACCACTATAAAGCTGCACTGAGTGCATTTTATAGTGTTCTCAAGTGGTTGTTAGCTGGAGGAAGGGGATTTCTAACCAGTTTATCTGTCATTACTTTTAACCCCTTCCCCCAGACCCCCATCTCTTTGGGTTTTTAGAGGCTTTCAAAAGAATAAGTATGAAATTTGAATTATTAAACCAGCAAGGTAAGGCGCGTCGTGGACGCATGGTGTTTGATCGTGGTGTGGTGGAAACCCCTGCTTTTATGCCTGTAGGTACATACGGTGCGGTTAAAGGCTTAGATCCAGAAGAAGTCAAAACCTTAGGTGCTCACATTCTGTTAGGTAATACCTTTCATTTGTTTTTGCGTCCAGGACTCGAAGTGATTAGTGAGTTTGGTGGGTTGCATAACTTTATGGGTTGGCAAGGTCCTATTTTGACCGACTCGGGTGGTTTTCAGGTATTTAGTTTGGGTGAGTTGCGCAAAATCACCGAGCAGGGTGTTAAGTTTCAATCGCCTGTTGATGGGGCTAAGGTGTTTATTGGTCCAGAAGAGTCGATGCATATTCAAACGGTATTAGGCTCGGATATCGTGATGATTTTCGATGAGTGTACGCCTTATCCAGCTACCCATGCAGAAGCGAAGTTTTCGATGGAGTTATCCTTGCGTTGGGCTGCGCGTTCGCGCGAGTCATATAAGGGTACGGGGGCGCTATTCGGCATTGTTCAAGGTGGTATGTACGAAGATTTGCGCGATGTGTCATTAAAAGGACTGGTAGATATTGGTTTTGATGGTTACGCCATCGGTGGATTATCGGTTGGTGAACCAAAAGAAGACATGATTCGTGTGCTCGACCATACAGCGCATCAGTTGCCGAGTGATAAACCTCGTTATGTGATGGGTATTGGTAAACCGCAGGATTTAGTTGAGGCAGTGAAACGCGGTGCGGATATGTTCGATTGTGTGATGCCAACACGTAATGCGCGTAATGGTCATATTTTTACCCGTCGTGGTGTGATTAAATTGCGTAACACACG
Organism: uncultured Francisella sp.; assembly: GCA_964606405.1. Taxonomy (GTDB): domain Bacteria; phylum Pseudomonadota; class Gammaproteobacteria; order Thiomicrospirales; family Thiomicrospiraceae. The sequence goes on along the minus strand of CAZSGH010000010.1, from coordinate 21,995 downwards.
CTATAAAAAAGATACGCGTCCGATAGACCCACATTGCACCTGTGCAGCGTGCAAAAGCTTTTCGCGCGGTTATTTGCATCATCTTGATAAAATAGGTGAAATGTTGGGGGCGCGTTTAGCCAGTATTCATAATCTGCATTATTATCAGCAGCTGATGCAAGATATTCGTACTGCATTAGATGAAAATCGTTTTGATGCGTTTGTCGAGCAGTTTTACGCTGAGCAGGCGATGGGTGTTGATGCGTTGGATGAAATGTAGGAACCTCTAAAAATGTCGCTTCGCTCGTTTTTAGACTTTCCCTGTTTGTTTTTTAGCTGAAGGAATGGGTTTAATGAATTTGTTACATGCTGTTTTCAACAACCCCTTCCTTCAGACCTCCTACCCATTGGGTTTTTAGTGTTTTTTTGTGATTAAGCGGTTCCGTTAAATCATGCCGCAAGCCATATTACCAGGCACAGAGACATCAATGCGGCGAGGGTTGGGCAAGTTTAAATTGTCCATCATGTGTTTGAAATCATCGTATGATTTACCATTGCCAACGCGTGTATTGAACTGCTTTTCTTCGCCAATACTGCTGCTAGTAAAGCCTTTATAGTCGTGACCTGGGTAAACAATGGTGTTGTCGGGCAGGGCCAGTAAACGATGAAGTGAGTTGTACATGGCTTTTGTGTCGCCAAGCTGAAAGTCGGTACGACCACAATCGCGGATGAGCATGGTATCACCGCTAAAGACAGCGCCATCGATGACATAGCTGATGTCGTTGTTGGTATGTCCTGGCGTATGCCAAATAGTGATGGAATTGTCACCGAGCATAAAGACATCGCCATCTTTCGCTAATATGCTGGCGCAAGCCGAGCAAGAATGCTCATGCAGTACAATATCGCACCCCGTTGCTTGGCGCAAAGGACCGTTGGCGGTAATATGGTCAGCATGAATATGGGTATCCATGCTGTATTTTAGGGTTAGCCCTAGTTGCTGAATGAGTGTTAAATCGCGTTCTTTTTGTTCTAATACCGAATCAATAATTGCTGCTTCGTTTGTGACGTCATCCCACAATAAATAGGTGTAAGTCCACGTTTCGTAATCGAAGAGTTGACGAATATTGAGATTTGTTTGACCGTGAGACATGGTTTTATTCCTTGTTTTGTTCTGTTTTGTGTAATATAAATGTTTATTGCGATAAGATAAAGATATTTGGGTATAGAATTTATTTATGGCTTGTGGCGGCAGCAGAGAGGCAATAATATTTCCAGCTTGAGTAACTCGGTATTAGGGCTTGTCTGTATAAATAAATTTATGCAGATTTATACACGGTTGGTTAAGCTTCTTTAAAGTTATAAAAGCGTGGCAGAATAGTATTTGTATGATTAATTTTTATCTAAAATAACGTGTTATAACAGGAATATGAATCAATCTTTTGCTTTTTTGTTGATTGATTGCCCACTCAATATGTTCTTTGACCAGCTTGCTAGATGCTGCTAGGGCTTGCTCTAACGCCAGTAATGTTTCTGGGCTTTGTGGCGCATTGCCCAAGGCAATCGCTAAGTTGCGTCGCCATTTTTCATAACCAATGCGACGGATGGGGCTGCCTTCTGTTTTGGCTAAAAACGTCGTTTCCGACCATTGCCATAGTGTTAATAGTGGTTGCTTGTCTAGCAGATGCCTGATGGAAAAATCTTCCGTTTGTGTTGTTTGTGAAAACTTATTCCACGGACAAGTAAGCTGACAATCATCGCAGCCATAAATTCGATTGCCCATTAATGGGCGCAGACTCTCATCAATACTGCCATCGTATTCGATGGTCAGGTAACTGATGCAACGTCTGGCATCGACGGTGAATGGGGCAATGATTGCCCCAGTTGGGCAGTCGGTTAAACAATTCGTACAAGGACCACAACCGCATTTTTCGCTAGGCTTATCGCTTGGTAAGGGCAAATTACAGAGTATTTCGCCCAAGAAAAATGTTGATCCTGCTTCAGGATGAATTAATAGTGTATTTTTACCAATAAATCCCAAACCTGCTTGTTCCGCGAGTGCGTGTTCCATGATCGGAGCGCTATCGGTGAAAGGACGCCAACTAAAAGCACCAATTTCAGTTTCTATTTTTTGACACAATTGCTTTAGTTTTTGGCGTAATACCTTATGGTAGTCACGTCCGAGTGCATAACGCGATATGTAGCCAATGTTGGTGTTGTTCAGTGTCGCTTGTGTCGATGCACTTTCTTGATGCCAATAGTTGAGGCGAGCGCTGATAATGCATAAGGTGTCGGGCTGAAGTTGTGTTGGATCATGGCGTGCTGCTTGGTTGCGCGTGAAGAAAGTCATCTCGCCGTGATAGCCTGCAGCTAACCAGTCGCTGAGTTGCTGGCGATGATGTGCGGGAATATCTGGCGATGCAAAACCAATGGTTAGTTCTAAGGTTTGTGCCCACTGGCGAATTTGTTCGGCTAAGCGGGTATAATCACGGTATTCTGTTTTTGTTTTTAAGGGTGTGTTCATGCAGGTCCAATGGTTATCTTCGTCCGTTGAGCAAACACAGGGGATTGCAGCCCAAATTGCACGTGTATGTTATCAGGCTTGTGCCGATCGTGGTGTATTAATCACATTAGAAGGACAATTGGGCGCAGGAAAAACAGCCTTTAGCCAAGGTTTTATTCAGTCGTTATTGCCCAGTGCGCGTGTGCGCAGCCCCACGTTTTCTCTGATTGAGTCCTATCAGCTGGCAACCTGTAGTGTTCATCATCTCGATTTATATCGTCTTATTGATGCCGAAGAATTGGAGTATCTGGGGTTGCGTGATTTGTTTTGGCATAACATTTGCTTGATTGAGTGGGCAAGTAAAGGCGATGGGTGGTTACCCAATGCAGACTTAGCATTAACACTGAAACTCAGTGGCGAAAATAGACAAATTGTTTGTGTCGCCAACACAGAAAACGGAGCAAGGTTGCTAGAGCAGATAGAAAATCTGTCCTAGTTGCGGAGGGATTTATGAACAACATCATACGATTTATTTTGGCGACCTGTTTCATTGCGCAGACAGCAACGGCTGCGCAATTGTTGGACGTGCGTACAGGCGAGACGGATCGTCAAAGTCGCATGGTGTTGGTTTCTGATGTTGGTTTGAATTGGTCGGTTGCGATTGATGGTAACGAACTGGTTATGCAGACAGCACATGTGCAAACCAGTTTGCCCGCTAGTTTGATGGCATTGAAGGCTCAAGCATTGGGCAAAATCAAAATTCACGCTGATTCAGACAAGCTAGTCGTTCGTACCCAATTAAAGCAAGCCATGCGTATTGTTGCTACCAAGCGTATTCCTGCCAAAGGAGAACAGTCGGCGCGTTGGTTGGTTGATTTAGAACCAGTATCGGTAGTACGTGCTCCGGTTGTCACTGTGGCAAAGAAAGAAAATCCTGTTGCACCTACTGCGGTAGTGGCAAAAGTGAAGCCAGTGATATCGCCAGCACCAATTCCTGCCATTGTGGTCGAGAATGCCTTATTAGCACAAACGGCTAAACCTACGATAGCCATGACGCAACTCACCAAAAATGCACAAAGCGATCTTGCCAAGTCAGCACCAGAAGTCGTTGCAGTATCTGAATCGTTAAGTGTACAGCCCTTTAAGGGGACTCGCGCTTTGGTTGTGGCGATTGATGCAGGGCATGGTGGCAAGGATGTTGGCGCAACGAGCGCTAGTGGTGCGCTAGAAAAAGATTTAACCTTGGCAATGGCAAAAGCACTGAAGCAACAAATTGATGCTCAGCCGGGTATGCGTGCCGTATTAACGCGCGATGAAGATTTCTTTATTCCTTTGGGTAAACGCCCTCGTTTGGCACGAGAAATGGGTGCAGATATCTTTATTTCTCTGCACGCTGATACCTATAAAGACAGTAAAATTAGCGGTGCTTCTTTTTATGTCATGTCATGGAATGGTGCAACATCTCAATTGGCGAAATTTGTGGCCGCACATTCAAATAGCGCCGACAGTCAGTCTTCTGGGCTAGAGCCTTGGAATGAAAAGCTCGCCAATCAAATTGGCAAGTTAGCTATGGAGTCCTCTATTGATGATAGTCATAAGCTAGCAGACTTTATGCAGAAAGGATTGAAAAAAACAGGCATTAAACTTCAGCACAATCATGTACAGGCAGCCAATTTTGTGGTGCTGAAAAATATCGATATGCCTTCTGTTTTAGTCGAGATGGGGTTTATTTCTAATCCACAGCAAGATAAATTACTACAAGATACGCAATATCAACAGAAGATGGCAGCATCGATTACCAAAGGCTTGGTTGGCTTTGTGCAAGTACAGCCAGAACCAGGTGTGGTTTATGCCAAACTGAATGTGGTAAAAGGCGATAGCTTAGCCAGTATCGCAGAGCGTCACGGTACCAGCGTTGCTTACTTAGCTCGCGCTAATAGTTTAACGGAAAAAAGCACCTTAAAAGTAGGGCAGCAGTTGCGTGTTCCCGTTACCATGTCGCGTCGTATGGCGATGGTTGTCGATAGTAAAGGGTAAACTCTAAAAGTATCACATTAGTTCGCTTTTAGGCTTTTCAAGTTTGTTTTTTGCTGAAGGAATGGATTTTCTTGATGCGTTACATGTTGTTTTCAACAATCATATCCTTCAGACTTCCTGCCCATCGAGTTTTAATAAGTGCCCTAAAAGTTAAGGCAATTTGGGTGCGCACTTTGTTTGTTAACTCGCTATAATAGCGAGCATGACAACAACACAAAACCGCATTCAAATTTTACCCTCATTGCTTGCTAGCCAAATTGCGGCAGGTGAGGTGATTGAGCGTCCCGCATCCATTATTAAAGAACTCGTCGAAAATAGCCTAGATGCCGGCGCGACGCGCATCGAAGTTTTTGTAGAGCAGGGTGGTCTAGATCGACTTGAGGTCAGAGATAATGGTGTTGGTATTCATTATCAAGATTTACCTTTAGCGATTGCGGCACATGCCACCAGTAAGCTTGCCGATAGTGACGGTTTATTTCACCTATCATCCTATGGCTTTCGAGGCGAGGCGTTGGCAAGTATTGCCTCTGTTGCGCGTTTGGTGCTGGTTTCTGCGCGTCAAGATGCCGATTTTGCAGGTCAACTCACCGTTGAGAATGGGTGTGCTCAAGCAATCGAACCCACAGCGCATCCGATGGGAACACGTGTCGTTGTTGATCGTCTTTTTCATACGGTTCCTGCGCGTAAAGCCTTTTTAAAGTCGGCACGAGCCGAATGGGCAAGAATTGAAGATGTATTGATTGCTCTCATGTTGGTCAACCAACGCGTCGCATTCGATGTGTATCATAACCAACAGCTTGTTTATCAATTACCAGCCTTATCCTCAGATGATATTTTGCCCAGAATGCGCAAGTTGGTCGGTTCTGCATTCAGTGATGCAGCCTTGCCAATTTCGGCTTCTGGCGATGGCTGGACTCTGACTGGCATGATCAGCGAGCCACGCTATACACGCGCAACAGCCGATCAGCAATGGTTATTTGTCAATGGTCGTTTGATTAAAGATCGTCAACTGGCATTTAGTATCAAGCTCGCTTACGATGACTTGTTGCATGGTAATCGCCAGCCAGCTTTCGTGTTGTTTGTAACGATTGACGGTGCTTTAGTCGATGTCAATGTTCATCCTGCCAAAACGGAAGTTCGCTTTGCCGATGCGCGCGCGCTCAGCGATGCGTTGCGTTATGCTGTGCGTGAGCGTTTGTCGCAGCTTTCTTTATCTGGAACCATAGAAGACCATAGCGACAGTGTTATATCAGGTGCATCATTGCCTCTAACACAGAAAGTTGCCTTGTCTCGCTTTTCATCCCCCTTATTTGCTCGAGAGTCACCAAAAGAGTGGTCATCACACGTACAAAGCGAATTAAATTGGCAGGCGCAAAGCCCCGCTGTACCCGTCACAGTAAGCCAGGATATGATGGCAGTAGCAGTGCCCGTAGATGAGATGCCGCTCGGTCAAGCGCGAGCTCAGATTCAAGGCGTTTACGTGTTGGCAGAGAACGCTAATGGGTTAATTATTGTCGACATGCACGCTGCGCACGAACGGATTGTTTATGAGAAATTTAAGCAGCAGTGGCAAGGTCAATGGTCGTCTCAACCTTTACTCGTACCCGTTCTTTTAGAACTGACACCAACACAAGTGGCAAATCTCGCCGAATTATTGCCTGTTTTGCAAGAAAAGGGCTTTGAGTGCGATTGGTTAGGCGTGCAACAGTTAGTCGTTCGTGCTGTGCCGGGGCTGTTAGCAAAAGCGAATGTGCAGAACTTGTTTGCAGACTTGCTGGCGAGTTTTGAGAAAGGTTCAACTGTGGCGCATTATTTTGAACGTCAACAAGATAACCTTTTAGCCACGATGGCATGTCATGGCGCGGTACGAGCGAATCGACAGCTGACCTTGGCAGAAATGAATGCCTTATTGCGTCAAATGGAACAAACACCCAATGCTGGGCAGTGTAATCATGGTCGCCCAACCTGGGTTCAGTTGAGTATGTCGGAGCTAGATAAGTTGTTTTTGAGGGGGCAGTAAAGTTATGGACGCACTGGTCATTGCAGGTCCAACGGCTGCTGGAAAAACAGCCTTGGCATTAGAAATTGCCAAACGACTTCCTTGTGAAATTATCAATATGGATTCCGCTCTGGTTTATCGTGGAATGGATATTGGTACGGCTAAGCCAAGTTTGGCAGAGCGCATCCAAGTACCGCATCATCTGATTGACATTATTGATCCAGGCGATAGCTATTCGGCTGCTGACTTCGTTCGAGACGCAGAGCTGCTCATTCCGCAAATACAAGCACGCGGCAAACTGCCTGTAGTTGTTGGTGGTACCATGCTCTATTTACATAGTTGGGTGAATGGATTGTCCGACTTGCCATCGGCCGACGAAACGATTCGCGCACGCTTGCAAGCCGAATGGCAACGAGACCCAATAGCCATGCATCAACGCTTATGTGATCTTGATTCTGTGGCAGGTAAACGCATTCATCCCAATGATCCTCAACGTATTCTTCGTGCACTTGAAGTCATCGAAATCACAGGGTTAACCCTAACTGAGCAGCACCAACAACGTAGCGCAACGCAGCTGGATTTAAAAACCGTGTTTATTATGCCGCCAACGAAAGAATGGTTGCATCAGCGCATGGGGCAAAGGTTTGAGCTGATGCTCGCGCAAGGATTATTAGAAGAGGTTCGCGTATTAATGGCGAATCCGAATTTAAATGCGTTATTGCCGTCGATGCGTAGCGTGGGTTATCGACAGGCATGGCAGTATCTGCAAGGCGATATTACGCTGGCGCAGCTGCACGAACAGGCGTTGTCAGCAACGCGTAGCTTGGCAAAGCGTCAGCTGACTTGGATGAAAAAAATGTCATCCGATTTGATCCTCGAGGCTAATCTGCCATTAAGTGAGCAGTTGCAGTCATTAATGACGTTATTAAGCGATGAAAAGCTCTAAAAATCTCGCTTCGCTCATTATTAGACTTTTCAAGTTTGTTTTTTAGTTAGTGGAAGTGGATTTATTCGCGTTACAGGTTGTTTTCTTAACTCCTTCCTCTATAACCCCTGCCTAATTAGGTTTTTAGAATTTCTCCGATGACAAAACACCATAACTGGTGTAGACTGATAGGGTCAGAGAGGTTTATGATGCCTGTTTGTCGTAGAATGCCCTATAAAGAGGCTTGACCCTAATAATTTTCGGAGAAAAACAATATGTCAAAAGCCCAGCCCATTCAAGATCCTTATTTGAATGCTTTACGCAAGGATCGTATTCCTGTTTCTATTTACTTGGTAAATGGCGTTAAGTTGCAGGGTCGTGTTGACTCTTTTGACCAGTTTGTGGTTATGTTGCGTTCGACTGTATCGCAAATGGTTTACAAGCACGCTATTTCGACGATTGTGCCAGCACGTGATCCTAAGGGTTACTTTGGTATGGACGAAGAAGGTAGCGAAGTGCCAGCCGTTGCTGAGTAAGTTGAAAATTATCCCATTTAATTGTCGTCAGTCCTTTGGCTGAGATATTTCATCGTATCGAACAGCAGCGCCATGCAGAGCGGGCTGTTTTGGTGCATCTCGAACTTCATGACGCTGAGCATGCGGAAGACCTCGACGAGTTTCGTGAGTTGGTTGATTCTGCTGGTGTTAGCGAAGTTGCCTTAATTGTTGCTAAGCCCAGTAATTTTCGCGCCAGAACCCTATTAGGTAGTGGTAAGGTCGAAGAAATTGCTGCAATTGCTAAAGCCAATAATGCCGATGTCATCATTGTTAATTACGCGTTAACACCTGGGCAAGAACGAAATCTATCTAACGACTGTGAGTGTCGCGTTGTCGATCGTGTCGGTCTCATTCTTGATATTTTTGCGCAACGTGCGCAATCGTTTGAAGGCAAACTCCAAGTTGAACTTGCTCAGCTTAAGCATATGTCAACTCGTCTTGTCGGTGGCTGGACGCACTTAGAGCGTCAAGGCAGTGGTGTTGGGCAACGCGGTCCAGGTGAAACACAGCTCGAAACGGATCGTCGTTTGGTTCAAGATCGTATCTGGATGCTCGAGCGACGTCTTGATAAAGTTCGTAGTCATCGCGATTTGTCACGTCGTTCTCGTACGAAAAATGAATTACCTACTGTGGTTATTGTCGGCTACACCAATGCGGGCAAGTCGACGTTGTTTAACTTGCTCACTCGCGCTGATGTCTACGCTGAAAATCGTTTGTTTGCAACGTTAGACACCACCATTCGTCGCTTGCATTTGCCAGGCGTAGGTCCTTGTGCATTGGCAGATACTGTTGGCTTTATTCGTCATATTCCGCATGATTTAGTTGCCTCGTTTCGTTCTACTTTAGAAGAAACAGTTAGTGCTACGTTATTGCTGCACATTATTGATGCTAGTGACTCGCGTCGAGATGAAAAAGTTGCGGATGTGTTGACTGTTTTACAAGAGATTGGTGCAGGTGATGTACCGATTGTGCATGTTTACAACAAAGCAGATGCTTGTATGCCGCCTGTTGAGGCACATTTGACCCCCATTGATGATCATGGACACCGTGATGTATGGGTGTCGGCAAAAACAGGCGAGGGCATGGATTTGCTGGTGCGCGCAATTGCGGAGCGGTTAGCAGGTGAGCAGGTTGCTGTTCGTATTGGTATCCAACCCGAGCAAGGGCAGCTACGTGCACGAATTTATTCAACTGGGCAAGTGCTATCAGAAGTCTTCGATGAAGCAGGTATGTCTTGGTTAAATCTATCATTATCACCGCAGCAATGGCAGGATATTTATGACGATCCATTGATCGAACATAAAGTTCGACTTGCAACTACGCCCAGCAACGCCTAAAATCTGCGGGTTTGTCACACATTTTTATATTGGGAGTCGGTCTTAATGGCTTGGAATGAACCTGGTAAACCAGGACAAGATCCTTGGGGAGGCGAGCGCCCGCCGCGTAAGGAGTCATCCTCACAAGACCCTGCGCAACAATTGCGTAAGCAACTTGAAGGCTTTTTAGGGAAAATGGGTCAAAGTAACAATAATAATGACCCAAGTCAGCCGATGCCTGAAAATATAGGGGCTGGTTTGACTGCCTTAGCTGCGGTTGCGGGTGCTGTGTGGCTAGGTTTCGGTATTTATATTATTGATCCTGCTGAGCGCGGTGTAACAACCGTATTTGGTGCTTTTTCTGAAGAGACGGGATCTGGTCCGCATTGGAACTGGCCCGCACCTATTGGAGATGTCATTAAAGTTAACGTTGAACAAATTCGTAATGCTGAGATCGGTTATCGCACCATTAAAAATGGATCGACTAGTGATGTTGATGGCGAGTCATTAATGTTGACGCAAGATGAAAATATTGTCGATATTAAGTTGGCCGTACAATACAACATTCGCAATACTGTTAATTACGTTTTTATGAACGTAGATCCAGATACTGCATTGCGTGAATCCGTTGAAAGTGCATTGCGTGATGTTGTGGGTAAAAACACCATGGATTTTGTCTTAACCGATGGCCGTAGCCAGTTGGTGCAACGTGTGAGAGATATTGCGCAGGCGGCATTGGATAGCTATAAAACGGGTATTCAAATTACCAGTGTTAACTTACAAGATGCACAACCACCAGAACAAGTCCAAGCTGCTTTCGCCGATGTGGTTAAAGCACGTGAAGATCGTCAGCGGGTGATTAACGAAGCACAAGCTTACGCTAACGACATTATTCCCAAAGCGCGTGGTCAGGCTGCCCGTTTGAGCGAAGAGTCGATGGCTTATCGAGATCAGGTTATTGCACGCTCGGAAGGTGATGTGAGTCGTTTTAATAGTATTTTAGCGCAATATCAGAAAACGCCAGATGTAACACGTCAGCGCATGTATTTAGATGCGCTTGAACAGGTCTTGGGTAGTAGCAGTAAGATTATGGTTTCTGCTAAAAACGGTGGTCAGATGATGTATTTGCCATTAGACAAGTGGATGCAGGACGATAAAGGAATGACTTCAACAACGACATCAGCGACAGGTGTGTTACCTGATACAACGGCGCTGACACCTCGCATTCAGCCAGCGCCAAGCCTGCGCGATAATCTTCGTACAAGGGAGATGCGCTAATGAGTATGTTAAATGGTAGTTTGTCGACGATTGTTGGCGTGTTAGCCATCGGTGCGTCGATGTCAGTTTTTACTGTCAGTGAGTACGAAAAGGCATTAAAGCTACAGCTCGGTCAGGTCGTTGATGCTGATTATGAGCCTGGATTGCATTTTAAGTTACCGCTAATCAACAATGTGATTAAGTTCGACGGACGCATTCAAACCCTCAATGCAGAGCCAGAGCGTTATTTGACATTGGAGAAGAAAAACCTCTTGGTTGACTCTTTTGTGAAGTGGCGTATTGCTGATGTGCAGCAGTTTTATATTTCGATGGGTGGGGATATTCGTCGTGCGAATATGCGATTGTCGCAAATTATTAAAGACGGCTTGCGCGCAGAGTTTGCTGTCCGCTCTGTACAAGAAGTGATTGCGGGTGAGCGCTCACAAATTGTTGGCGATATTGCCAACGCCGCCAGCCAGCAAGCAAAAGAGTTTGGTATCGAAATTTTAGACGTTCGCTTAAAGCGTATTGACTTACCTAAAGATGTGAGCGAATCGGTTTATCGTCGTATGGAAGCTGAACGTATTCGTGTGGCCAAAGACGTCCGTTCGCAAGGGGCAGAAGCGGGTGAGCGTATTCGAGCCGATGCAGATCGTCAGCGTACGGTTTTACTAGCAGAAGCTTACAAAGAAGCAGAAAAATTGCGTGGTGATGGTGATGGTAAGTCTGCTGAGATTTATGCATCTGCTCACGGTAAAAATGCTGAGTTCTACGCTTTCTATCGTTCATTGACTGTTTACAAAGAAGCCTTTAAAGATAAGCGCGATGTGCTGGTTTTAGATAGTGACGCGGATGTGTTACGTTTCTTACGTCAGCCTTCTGGTAAGTAAATGGCCGATTTTGGACAAATCTTGCTGATGGCGATTGCGCTGATGATGGTGTTAGAAGGGATTGGTCCTTTTGCTTTTCCAGCGCAATGGCGACAAACCATTGGCGAAATGAGTCGTTTACCAGATGATGTCTTGCGAATGGGCGGATTAGTCGTGATGGTTTTAGGTTTGGTGCTCTTATTTGTTGCCAAAGATTAAGTAGGGTAAAGTGATTATGTCGAACGAAGACAACCGCTGGTTAGTGCCAGATGGTATTGAGGATGTATTGCCACAAGAAGCGGAGCAAGTTGAATATTGGCGACGCATGTTATTAGAAGAGTTTGCTCGTTGGGGTTATGCGCAAGTTTTGCCGCCTTTGGTAGAGTTTGTACAAGCCCTGTTAACAGGTAAAGCCTCTGACTTGCATCTTGATACGTGTCAACTCGTTGACCAAGTATCTGGTCGTATGATGGGCGTCCGTTCTGATATGACACCTCAAGTTGCGCGTATTGATGCCCACCGGTTAAAACAGAAATTGCCAACACGTTTATGTTATGCAGGTGAAGTCTTACGTGCGCGTCCGAATGTTGTTACAGGGTCTCGTAGTCCTATTCAGGTCGGTGCAGAGCTATTTGGACATGCTGGCGTACAAAGCGATATCGAAGTGATGGAGTTAATGCTTGCGACTTGTGAGCGTGTTGGATTGCAACGTTTAACTTTGGTTTTGGGGCATGTGAGTTTGTATCGTAGTTTGTCTGCCTTGGCTGAGTTTACGCCAGAACAAGATGCAGCAGCGCAAGCCATGTTACAACGCAAATCATTGCCAGAGTGGCAAGATTGGTGTGCTAACTTAACACATCTGCCCACTGGCGTGTTGCCTGCATTGCTTGCTTTACCGATGTTGTGTGGCGATGCGAATGATGTCTTGACGCGTGCGCAAAAACTATTTGCCGCCTTAGGATCACCATTTGATGCGGCGTTAACGCGTTTAAAAGCGATTGTTAAGCACATAACAATGACACACTCAGACTTGACTGTTCATTTGGACTTGGCTGACTTGCGTGGATTCCAATATCATACAGGTGTTGTTTTTGGTGTCATTGAAGCCAAACGTCAGCGTTTGATTGCTTCTGGTGGTCGTTATGATGATATCGGTGCAGTATTTGGTCGTTCTCGTCCTGCAACAGGGTTTAGTTTAGACTTGCGTCAATTATTGGACTTGAAGCTGCCTGTTCAGCCACCTAAGCGTAAGCGTGTCTTGGCACCAGCCGTAGCGGACATGTCTTTAGTGTCTGTCATTCAGCAATTAAGACAGGAAGGTCATACCGTTGTGATCGGTTTTCCTGACGTTGAATGGACAAGTCAAAAAGCGGAATGTGATGTTGAGTTGGTGCAAGAGAATCAACGCTGGGTGATGCGTTAAGCGCCCTTTATTTTGAAATTTGAATTTTGGCTGTGAGCAAAGGTCATTACGTTATGGCAAAGAAAAATCTGGTCGTGGTTGGCACGCAATGGGGCGATGAGGGTAAGGGTAAGATCGTTGATTTATTGACGGATCGTGTTGCCGCAGTTGTCCGCTTTCAGGGCGGTCATAACGCAGGTCATACCTTAGTTATTGAAGGTAAGAAAACGGTATTACACTTGATTCCTTCAGGGATTTTGCGTGAATCGGTATTGTGTATGATTGGTAATGGTGTGGTGTTAGCCCCTGATGCTTTGATGAAGGAAATGGCTGGTTTAGAAGCAGCTGGTTTACAAGTCGCATCACGAATGAAAATCAGCAAGGCTTGTCCGTTGATTTTGGATTATCACGTTGCGCTCGATAAAGCGCGTGAAGTTGCTCGCGGTAATAAAGCGATTGGCACAACAGGTCGCGGCATTGGTCCAGCATACGAAGATAAAGCTGCACGTCGTGGGTTGCGCGCAGGGGACTTGATCGATTTTGAGCAGTTTGCAGAGAAATTACGTGAGGTCATGACCTACCACAATTTCGTATTGACAGAGTTTTTTAAGCAGCCAGCGGTTGATTTTGATGCTCAGTTAGAAAAATGCCGTGCTTATCGTGATTGCTTGTTGCCGATGCTAGCTGATGTGCCTCACTTAATTAGTGAGATGAATAAGGCTGGTCAAAATGTGTTGTTTGAAGGTGCTCAAGGTACCTTATTAGATATTGATCAAGGTACTTATCCTTATGTTACCTCTTCTAATACGACGGCTGGTGGCGCAGCGACAGGTACAGGCATTGGTCCATGCGATTTAGATTATGTGCTTGGTATTACTAAAGCTTACGCGACGCGTGTGGGTGGCGGTCCCTTCCCAACAGAATTGCTATACGATGCGGCTGCTGATACGGGCGATGCTATTGGTAAGCATTTGGGTACGGTTGGGCGTGAGTTCGGTGCGACAACAGGTCGTCAGCGTCGTTGTGGTTGGTTTGATGCTGTAGCGCTGCGTCGTTCCGCACAAATCAACTCGCTAACGGGTATTTGTTTAACTAAGTTAGATGTATTAGATGGCTTGGAAGAGATTAAGGTTTGCGTCGCTTATTCGCTAGATGGCGAGCGTATTGTTAATCCACCAATGTCCGCCGATGATTACAGTCGTTGCCAGCCCATTTATGAAACTCTAGCTGGTTGGTCAGATTCAACGCTTGGTGTTCAGCAGTGGGATGATTTGCCTGAAAATGCAAAAGGTTACATTGTTTACTTACAAGAAGTTGTAGGTGTTCCTGTGGACATGGTGTCGACTGGTCCTGATCGAGTGGAAACGCTGATTATGCGTGATCCTTTTACTGTATAGGAAACGACTAACAATAGCACTTCGTGCATTGTTAGTGTTCCTAAAAGTGGTTTTTCTCTGGTGGAAGGGATTAACGCAATGGGTTGTATGTTCTTATAACTTTTAACCCCTTCCCCCAGACCCCTATCCCTTGTAAGTAGGTTTAGGGTTTTGTCATAGATTTTATAAACCTGAACGGAATTTTTTAGTTATGTTGGCTGCTATTCGTGAACGATCTCAAGGCGTGGTTGCTTGGATTATTATTATTTTAATTATTATTCCTTTTGCGTTGTGGGGTGTCGATCAGTTCCGTTCGGGCGATAAAATTGAGTTTGCTGCTAAGGTCAATGGCGAGCCAGTTTCATTGGCTGAGTTTTCGCGTGCGTTTGACAATGTTAAGCGTCAGTACCAAGAAAATTTTGGTGAAATGTACGCCTCGTTAGTGCAAGAAGATAAGTTGCGTCAGCAAGTTTTAGATGATTTGGTTCAGCGTAGTGCCATTGATCAGCAAGCGGCTAAAGAAGGTCTCGCAGTAAGTGATGCGCAGTTAATGCAAATTATTCAGAGTCAAAAAGTCTTTCAAGACAAGGGTGTTTTTTCGTTATCGCGTTACGAAGATGTGTTAAAAAATAACGCTTACAGTAAAGAGCGCTTTGAGCTGACCCAGCGCCAGTTTATGTTACGTAGTCAGTTTGATGCTATCGCAAGTGCATCTGAAGTTGTTGGTGCCTCGGAAGTGACAGCATTGGCTGCTTTGGAAAGCCAGCAACGTGAAGTGGGGTATTTGCGTATTGATCATCGCCCTTATTTATCTACGGTTAAAGTGTCTGATGACCAAATCAAAACTTATTACGATGCTAACTTAGAACAGTTTAAGTCGAGTGAGCAAGTTGAGTTGGATTATTTGCGTTTATCTGTCGATGATTTAGTCGCTAAAGTTAAAGTCACTGACGAGCAACTGCTTGCTTATTACAAAGATCATGCTGATAAGGTACAACTGCCCGAAAAACGCAATATTCGTCATATTTTAATTATGTCTGCTAAAGATGCAGATGCCAAGACTGATGCAGATGCCAAAGCAAAAGCGGAAGACTTGTTAGCAAAAATTAATAAGGGTGAAGATTTTGCCAAGCTTGCAGAAGCGAACTCGCAAGATCCTGGTAGCGCATCACGTGGTGGTGAGTTAGGCTTTTTCCAACGTGGTGATATGGTGCCAGAGTTTGAAGCAGCTGCTTTTGCTTTGACCAAAGCTGGCGATACTTCGACTTTGGTTCGTACTAGCTACGGCTATCACATTTTACAATTGGTTGCTATCGAACCTGCACAGATACCTACTTTTGAAAAAGTACGTGATATCATGGCAATGGAGCTGAAAAGCGAGTTAGCAATGAAAGACTATGCACAGCGCTTAGAGCAGCTTAAAACACTCGTTTATGAACAAGCCGATAGTTTAGAGCCAGCTGCTAAAGCTTTGGGCTTGACTATTGAAAAGTCACCTATTATGGGTAAAGAGGGTGGCGAAGGTGTTTTCGCGGCACAACCTGTTGTTGATGCTGCTTTTTCACCATCGGTTATTAAAGAAAAGCTAAATAGTTCAGTTATTGAAACTCAGGCTGGTGATGCGGTTGTTGTTCGTGTTCGCACGCATCATCCTGAGCATGAAAAAGCATTGGCAGAAGTGTCCGATGATATTCGTCGTCAGTTAGCGCGTCAGGCTGCTATTGAACTGGCAAAGGCTCAAGCACATGCTTTATTGGCCGATGCGAATAAGCCAAGTTCCGATCCAGCGCTCATGGTAAAAACTGGTGTTGAATGGCAGTCGAGCGAGTGGTTATCTCGAAATTCAGAAAAGGTACTACCAGAAATTTTAAGTACCGCTTTTAAAGCAGCTAAACCTAAAGAGGGACAAACTACGTGGGTTGAGCATCGTTTGTCTACGGGTGATAGTGTGCTGATTCGTGTTTCTGGCGTGCGTCAAGATGCTGCTAAGATCAAACAAATTGAAACAGAACTGAAGCAAGCAGCCTTGCAAGTTTTTGGTGATGCAATGGTTGATGCTTTAGGTGCTAGCGTTAAATCGAAAGCAGATGTTGAGGTATTTCTGAAGTAAGGAACATCTAAAAACATCGCTTCGTTCGTCTTTAGACTTTTCAAGCTTTTTTTTTGCTGAAGGAAGGGTTTTTAATTAATGGGTTAGATGCTATTTTAAATTCCCTTTCCTCCAGATACTTCAATCCATTTGATTTGGATATTCACAATAGGTTATTAGAGACCTTCATTGAAATAAAAAAGCCAGCATATTGCTGGCTTTTTTATTGTCATTGCTTTTCGCTTAATGTGGATAGCGCTCAACTTCTGGATTACGATACTGATAGGGTACTGGCTCACGCGATTGCTGCCCCTGTTTCAATTGACCGATTTGGTCTTTTAATACGGTTTGTAATTGGCGAATTTCTGCCATATCTTGGCGTAAACGCATTAGTTGTTCAAGAACAGCCTTGTTGTCTTGACTGATAACCGTCGTTGTTCCTGTTGCTGCTGGTATCGTTGTTGTGGGCGTTGATTTTTGTAAGGCTTGCAAACGGGGCGTTAGTTTTTCTTCTACAGCATTAGGAATCAGTGCGAGTTGCTTTTGTAGGGTCGCGTCCGACTGTTTCCAGTTTTGTTCTAACTGTGTTAGTTGCCCAGTGACTTGGGTTAGTTTTTCGCTCATTTGTTTATTGAGTGGTGCTGTTGCGTTAACAACGGCATCGTTTAACTGAGTTGTGCTAGCAGTCGCCTGAACGGTAGGGCTAATAAGAGGTGTTGTCGCAGGAATTGCCGTTGCTGCTACCTCTGTTGGTGCTAAAGTTTTAGGTGTTTCGGCAATGATGTTTTTTTCAACTGGCAACACCATATCGGGAAGGGCATTGTTTGCATCAATGATTGTTTCGCCATCTGCTTCTGTATTCGTTGTATTGTCGGCAGTTGGTGCTTTTGCTTGCGTTTTTGCTGCGTCTGTTGGGGCGAGCTGATCGATAACGCCTTCCATGCGTTCTATGGTAGCCGCCATTTCGTCCATTTTAAGGGTAAGCGTTCGGCTAACAAGTGTTTGATGTTCATCGACATTTTCAAGTACAGCATTAGACATGTTAGCAAGACCTGAACGGCTTTGTAGCATCACGCCAATAGTTGTTCCAAATCCCGCAACGGCGATAATGCCACTAATGACGGTTAGTAAAATAACATTTTTTTTCGCAGAGGCTACTTCTTGTACTGCTTGACGTGTCGCATGTCGCCAGCCACTGGCTGCATCAATGAGTTCTTTAATATTCTCATTTTGATTTTTAGCCAGTTCGAGGTTTTTGTAGGCAGCATCTTGAACGGTGCGAGCACCCTCTTGTAAAGAGTAGCTGGCATTTTCAATCACAGCCGCCCAAGTATCTCTCGCTTCTTGGGCAGGACTCGTGTTGGTTGGCTGTGTCGTCGTCGCAGCATGATGCGCGGCGGGAGGAATGTCGATGATGCTGTCGTTTGGGTTATCGAGTAACCCATCTAGCTCATCGAGGTAATTTGTATTTGCCACAGCAGAAATCTCCTGTCACCTTAAAACTGTTCGAGTTGTTTGCGTAGTTTCGCATTCATTGACGCAATATCATCGGTTTTATGCGCAACAGCTTCAGCTTTGATGCGCCATTGATCTGCTGTCCAGCCTAATGCTTGTGGGGAGGCTAGCGTAACGCCGAGCGCAGTTGCCATGCCAGCATAGTCAACTTTAGGGGCTTGACTGAGTTGTTCTGCAAGGTGTTGTTGCTGGTGTGTAACTGTATCCAATAGAACATCCAGTTGCGCTAATCCTTGCTGAGGACCCGTTTCTTCACTTTGTTGACGTAGCAACAACCAATCTTGTAGAGCCTGTACGGCATTTTCGACAACCGCATTGAGGTGGTTTGTAATTGGGCTGGTTGTATCAGTCGCGCTGGTTATTGGTGCAGGATTTTCTTCAGGCATGATTTCTTCAGGCATGATTTCTTCAGGCATGATTTCTTCAGGCATGATTTCTTCAGG
>CAZSGH010000010.1:0-3631 GCA_964606405.1 uncultured Francisella sp. | reverse complement strand
CATGATTTCCTCAGGCATGATTTCCTCAGGCATGATTTCCTCAGGCATGATTTCTGGTATTTCCAATTTTTCAGCTTCAAGCGACATATCCATCAGGGACAAATCATCATCTGGCATTTCGATAATATCCGCATCAATGCTATCGCTTTGGCTGATATCAGGTAAGTCTAACTCTGCTAATTCGATTTCATCGTGTTCGGCCGTCATTTCAATTGGTGTTAACGCAATCTCTGACAAATCATCCGATAGGTTGTCTTCTAATGCTTCTAAGTCATGGCTTTCCATGTTTTCAAACATTTTAAGCATTTCTTCCGTTGCCAAAGCATCGGTATCCAGTTTATCCGCTGACATAATCAACTCCCAATGATATATTACCTAGCCCTTATCGGCAGGTATAAGAATAAATACAGCCAAACCCATTAAAATAAGCAACGCACCGATCATTAGGTGTGTTGTTATCGGTTCATGATTGAGTAACGATCCCCATACTAATGCCAAACTGGGTGCAAGTAAGGTGATAAAACTACTCATCGTGGCCGAAAAGGTTTTCAATACTTGGTAATAAAGCAAAAATCCTGCCAAAGAGCCAAATAGACCGAGATAAATAACTGAAAGTTGTGTGTTAATACGGATGTCCGAGGGAATCGATGCGCCATTGAGCCACCAAAATAGCAAGGTTATGGGGATTGCGATGAGTAATCCGCCCATGACTGTATCAACAGGCGAAACCTGATGCTTGGTTCGTTTAACAAGGCTAGCGCTGAGAGCGTGAAAAAAAGTAGAGAGTAGCATGGCAATAACCGCCCACATCATACTGAGCTGTAAATCGTAGTTAGGGTCGTGAAAAATAATCCACAGACCATAAAAAGCAAAGGCAAGCCCGAACCAGTGCCAGCGTGTCAGCGTGAGTGTGCGAAAAATGAAGCCTTCCAGCAAGCCTGTAAAGAGCGGTGCTAATCCAAAAATAAGGGCAATCCAGTTGGAGGGTAGGGTTTGTGCCGCCATATAAACTAATGGCATCGATAAGCCGATACCGATAACGCCAACGGCTAAGTGTGTTGGTAAGGCTTGTTTATAAAAAGGTAAGGGACGACGCTGTTGGAGGTACCATGCACCTAAAAACAACAATGAAATGATCATGCGCGCAGCAAGACTTAAAAAGGGGTCGAGGTCTTGATTACTGATCACAATGGCCAAAGGCGTGGTTGACCAGATGAACACAACACAGCTAAAAATGAGCCAGTCAACTGCTCTGAGTTGGATTGGCATATTGGGTTAGTCTTGTGGTGGGAGATGAGTGAATAGCAGTTGCGTCTTATCTTTTATGACCGTTCCAGCGCTGAAGTATTCTCCTTGCATGGCGATATAAACGCCTTGTGTTGCCATCTGTACCATTGCTAACGCATAACCAAGGTTAAAAGCAGCATCGCTGTTGCCAAAAGCAAAGGGGCGCATCGCACCAGTTAAGACAATCGTTTTATTTAATGCAGCACGTCGTAAAAAATCAGCTGTTTCTGTCATGGTGTCGGTTCCATGAATGATAATGATTTGTTCGGATGTTGTATTACGACACGCTTCTAATATAAGCATGCGGTCAGCGATGCTCATGTCGAGACTGTCTTTTTGCATGATAATATGAAGTTCATGCGCACAGGTCAGACGTGCTTGCTGAATCAGTTTGGGCAACGCAGAACCACTAAATGCAAGCGAACCATCAAGAGCATAGTCTTTGTCGAAGGTTCCGCCAGTAGCCAAGATTAGCATGCCTAAAATACCTGCTTAAACGGTTTAACCTGTACATGGGCATAAACGCCTGCTGCCATGTAGGGATCTGCATCCGCCCATCCTTGCGCAGCTTCTAATGATGCAAATTCGGCAACAATGAGGCTGCCTGTAAAACCCGCATCAGCTGGGTCTTCGTTGTCAACGGCAGGGAAAGGTCCTGCAATAATGAGTCTTCCTGCATCGCGTAAAGCTTGTAGTCTGGCAAGATGTTCTGGTCGTGCCGCTTTGCGTTTTTCAAGTGAATGATGCGAGTCTGTACCAACAATCGTATATAACATTTTTAGATAACTTCCTTTTTCATGTCGCTCTCATCTTCCACGGGCGCTGGATAGAGATTGTTTAGGTGCATCATATAGAATGATTGCGCGATAATAAACACAAGTGTTAAGCCCAATAAGCCGACCAGTTTAAAGTTTACCCAAGTATCAGTGTCAAAGTTGTAGGCAACCCATAAGTTAATGATGCCAACACTGGTAAAAAAGGCTGCCCAAATCCAGCTCATTCGTTTCCAGATCGCAATGGGTAGGTTGGGAAAAGCCTCACCCATCATGCGCGTGAGTAAGGGCTTTTGTCCGATATATAAACTGGCAATGAAAACGACTGCAAACAACCAATTAATGAGGGTTGGCTTCCACTTAACGAACATTTCATCTTGTAAGTAAAGCGTTGCCCCACCCATGATCACGATAAGCACGGTACTGGCCAGTAACATCGCTGGGATGCGCTTTTCGGTGACATAAATAAAAATGGTTTGTAAGACCGAAGCAACAATAACGACCGCTGTCGCAACATAAATATCGTATTGCTTGTAAGAAATAAAGAAAAGAAGAATGGGCACAAAGTCGAGAAACGCTTTCACAGTCACTATCCTGATAATTCTGAGGAAGGGAATCTCTAAAAACTTTGCTTCGCTTGTTTTTAGAATTCCCAAGTTTGTTTTTAGCTGAAAGAAGGGAGTAACTTATGCGTTACATGTTGCTTTCAGCAATCCCTTCCTCCAGACCTCCTAGCCATTTGGTTTTTAGAGGCGTCTAGAAAACTGATTATAGGTGGTGAGTTCTTGATATTCAATTTTTAAATGTTTTTTTCTGCCCAATTGCAGATGTTGTGCGCAACACAAGATCGACATTGCGGGTTGCGTGCCATACACACATAGCGTCCATGTAAAATCAGCAGATGATGCGCATCTTTAAGATGTTGTTTGGGGGTAATCAGCAAGAGTTTTTTCTCAACATCCAAAGGAGTTTTTCCTACGGCTAAGCCAGTCCGATTACCTAGACGAAATAGGTGCGTATCAACGGCGATGGTTGGCTCTCCCCAGAGAGTATTGAGCAGAACATTCGCTGTTTTTCGTCCGACACCTGGTAGGGATTCGAGCTCTTCTCTTGTTTTGGGGACTTCGCTGTTGAAGCGATTAACCAAAATGTCGCAGGTTTCTAATAAGTGTTTGGCTTTGCTGTTAAATAGACCAATTGTTTTGATGTGTTCTTTAACACCTTCTAATCCTAAATCGAGTATGGCTTGCGGGGTGTTCGCTGCTGCAAATAGTCCGACTGTGGCCTTATTTACGCCAACATCCGTCGCCTGAGCAGACAGTAAAACGGCGGTGAGTAACTCGAATGGGCTGTTAAAATTGAGTTCTGTGGTGGGGTTGGGAATAGCAGCCGCCAAGGCATCGTAGAATGCCAAAGCCTGGGCTTTGGTCATTTGTTTGCTAGGTTTGATACTGAGTTGAGTCATGCTTTAGGTGCTAATCCAATATCTGTGATCGCTACACTGATCGTGTGTTGCTGTTTCTTTTGACGTGCTTTAATCATATTGGTTGCGGCAATCATCAGCCCTAGAC
>CAZSGH010000009.1:62089-68466 GCA_964606405.1 uncultured Francisella sp. | reverse complement strand
TCAGAAAACTGAATGAGTAATTCATCTCCCGCTTTGTGTCCAAATGTGTCATTGATGGCTTTGAAACCATCTAAATCGATGATCGCAACCACAAATTTGGTGTGATGGTTGTTGGCATGATTTATCGCTTGTTGTAGGCGTTGGTTCAGGAGTGTACGATTAGGGAGTTTGGTGAGGGCGTCGTGATAGGCGCTATATTCGAGTTGATTTTCGTGTGTTTTTTGTTGAGTAACGTCCGAAAATATCGCTGCATAATGTTGAATGTGTCCTTTAGGATCACGGACCGAGCTGATGGTAATGCCTTCTGCAAAAATGTCGCCATTTTTATGTCGATTCCAGATGATGCCCGACCAAGTGCCGTGCGTGATTAAGCAACCCCAAAAGCATTCATAAAAGGCTAGGTCTTGCAGTCCCGACTTTAATACGTTGACATTTTTACCGACGATTTCATCGGCGGTATAACCTGTGATGCTGGTGAATGCTTTATTCACATCTTCTATTACACCGCGCGTGTCTGTGATCATAATAGCTTCGTGGGCAGTAGCAAAGACATTGGCTGCCAGTTGTAATTTACTTTCAGCGCGTCGCAATTGTTGGTTTTGGCGATACAGGCGCAAAATAAAGAATAGAAGCACACTCGTCATGACAAAGATCAGGCTAAGCCAAGTGGTCTGCCATTGCTGCCAAATCTCCTGTATCGTGTAGCTAGGGAGCTTGTCATACGGTGGTAGTTTGAGTGTTCTGGACAGCGCATCAACCCCTTGGTAGTCGCCTGGTGGTGAAAATCCGCCGATGCCTATCTTCTGTGATACTGGGTGGTTTTCGTCAAGCGTTAACAAACTGCTGGAAACTTTACGAATGATACTGGGCGCTAGCTTAGGCGTGGCGACAAACGCCCATTCTGGGTAAAGGCGTGTCGATACGAGATAAGGGAAGTCTTTGGGGTGTCGCTGATTCACAATATGTAACGCATCGGCTGACAGTTTGTTGGCTTTGACCAGTTCTTCAATGACGCCTGTGCGAATAAAGCCCGCATCTACGGTGCCAGCCAGTACGGCTTCGATCACCTTATCATGACTGCCAAGGAGGGTTGTGTTGGTGTCTTCTGCGATATAAATATTGGTTTCTAAAAGTTCGAAGGCTTGGGTTTGATATCCGCCCAGAAATTTATTGCCAGGAACCCCAATATGTCGATGTTTGAGGTCTTGTAGGGTGCGAATGTCATTTCTATTGCTGTTGGTAATGATGACGCCCCCCAGCATGTCGGTGGCGTGACCACTTTCCATACTGACCAGTGTTGCGAGCGCACCAGTAAATTTTCCTTGGCTGCGGAGTAAGACATAATGACTGGGGTTGGTAAAGACGAAATCGAGTTCTTCGCGCTCAACGGCTTGCTCCATTTCGGCTTGCGTGAGTACGCGCAATACAACTTGATGCGTCTTAAGTTGATTACTGAGATAGTCAGCCAGTGGCTGATAGCGCTCGAGCAGTATTTCTTTAGGACGATAGGCAAAAACACCCAGCGTGAGCGTGTCTTGCGCAAACGTGTGGTTTAGCCAAATCAATACGAGTAGTGGAAGCCATTTTTTCATAGCAAGCAATCTTATTTAACTATTGGTAATAAGTATATAACCTAAGTTTAGTGCTTGGCTAGTGTTGAGTCGTGCTAAATAAGATCATATTAGACTAGACAGTCCAGTCTAGTTTCGGTAGGATTGTCATTCAATACAGTCACGTTAAAAAGGTCGGTCATGCTAGACCCTACAGCACAAAAAATCATTCAAGCGGCTCAAGAAGCCTTTTACGCGCAGGGTTATCGCGTGAGTATGGTCGATATTGCCAAACGGGCGGGCGTTGCCAAGCAAACGCTGTACAACCATTTTGACAATAAAGAGGCCTTGTTTGCGGTGGTGATGCAAGGTTGCAAGGCAGAGGCATCGGCGATTTTGCAGAATCAAACACTATCCATCGAAGCAAAAATGCTGCAGTTTGCTTATGCCTTACGTCATGTTGCCATGACGCCATCGGGTATTGCGGGTTATCGTGCCATGACGGCGGAGGCGCATCAGTTTCCAGAGGTCGCAGCCAGTTTTTATCAGCAGGGTGTTGGGGTGTTGCATCAGCAACTGGCTTCGGTGTTAGGGCAAGCGCATCAGCAAGGATTGCTGTGTTGTGAGTCGCCAACCTTGGCGGCAGACATGTTGTTTTCGATGTTGACAGGGTTTGAACGTAGTCGATTATTGTTGGGCGTTCCACAAGGCGATGATGGGACAGATGCCCGTGTAAAACCAATTGTAGATGCGTTTTTACGCGCATTTATCCATCAAAAATAGGAGTGGGTGGCATGAATCAGAAACTATTGTGGGTGGCGTTGGCCAGCATTTTGTTATCCGCTTGTGGCGGCGAGTCAGAGAAAAAAGCGACCGCAGCGGGCGGTATGCCGCCTGCTCAGGTGGAGGTGGTCACACCGAGTCGCATTACCCTACAAGACACACTCACCCTGCCTGCTCGCTTGCAAGCGGTGCGGTCGGCGCAGGTACGTGCGCGGGTGGAAGGGATTGTCGAGCGTCGCACCTTTAAAGAAGGCAGTGAAGTGAAGGCGGGTGACGTGTTGTTTCAGATCGACCCTAAGGTGTTGCAAGCCAATGTGCTGTCGGCGAAAGCGGGCGTGATGAAAGTACAAGCGGATGTGCGCATTGCTGAGCAAACCGCCAAACGCCTAAGGGTGCTGGTGCCAGAAAAGGCCGCCAGTCAGCAAGACTTGGATAATGCCAATGCGACCTTAGCACGCGCGCAAGCGGATGTTGAGTCTGCGAAAGCAGCGTTAACCCGCGCTGATATTGATTTGAGTTATGCGCGCGTCACTGCGCCGATTAGTGGTCGTATTGGTCGTGCTTTGGTGACCGAGGGGGCTTTGGTTGGCAAAGGCGAAGCCACGCCTTTAGCGGTGGTCGAACAGATGGATCCTATGTGGGTTAACTTTTCCTTATCGAGTAGCCAATACGCGCAGTTGCGCGATGTCGTTGCCAAAGAAGCGGGTGATGGTGTGGCGCAAATCACTATGATGCTCAGTGAAAAGCAAGCTTATCCGAGCAAAGGCAAGCTGTTGTTTTCTGACCCTTCTGTCGATGCCAGTACGGGCAGCGTTGGCTTGCGTGCCGAGTTTGCCAATAGCGAACGTCGCTTATTGCCCGGTCAGTTTGTATCGGTGGTGCTACCGATTTCGGGCGATAACACGGTACTGACCGTGCCGCAAAAAGCCGTGCAAGCTTCACCACAGGGACAAATCGTGATGACCGTGACAGGTGAAGGCAAGGTTGCCCCTCGCCCCGTTAAAACGGGTGCATTGGTCAATGGTGCGTGGGTGGTGTTATCTGGCTTGCAGGGCGATGAGCAGATTATTGTGAATGGACTGCAGAAAGCCCGCCCAGGCAGTATGGTAACGGCGGTTCCAGCGGGTGCTCCGTCCGTAGCGCCTGCGGCTGGAGGTAAATAACCATGCTACCCCAGTTTTTCATTACGCGCCCCATTTTTGCATGGGTGATTGCGCTGTCTATTTTAATGGCGGGTGGATTGGCGCTGACCAAATTGCCTGTGTCACAATATCCTGAAGTGGCACCGCCCGCACTCAATATTGCCGTGACCTACCCAGGTGCGAGTGCGCAGCAGGTAGAAGAAAGCGTGACGACGTTGATTGAGCAGGAAATGAACGGCATCGAAAACTTGCTGTACATGGAATCATCGAGTGAATTCACGGGCGAAGCCAGTTTAACCATGACCTTTGCGACAGGAACGAATTTGGACGTGGCAAATATGGAGGTGCAGAATCGCATCAAGCGTATTGAGTCGCGTTTACCCGATGAAGTGCGCCGCATGGGCATTACGGTCACCAAATCACGTCGCAACTTTCTGATGTTTGTCATGCTTACCTCGCCCGATAACAGTTACAGCACCATCGACTTAGGAAGTTTTGCTTCGTCGCGCGTGTTGGATAATGTGCGTCGGGTGCAAGGGGTAGGCGAGGCTTTGTTATTCGGAACAGATTATTCGATGCGCATTTGGCTCGATCCGATTAAGTTGGCTGCCTATAACATGAGCCCCAGCGATGCGCTCAATGCCGTTAAAGCGCAGAATATTCAGGTATCAACGGGGGGCTTGGGTCAGTTGCCTGCCGTGCCTGGACAAGAACTCAATGCAACCATTATTACCAATACCCGTATTAACACCGTTGCCGAATTTGAACAGGTGATTTTACGCACCGATAAAAATGGTAGCAGCGTGCGCTTAAAAGATGTCGCGACCATTGAGTTGGGCGCGCAAGACTATTCACGCAATGTAAAACTGAATGGCAAGCCAGCGGTGGGTATCGGTATCAAGTTGTCGCCGACCGACAATGCGTTGGAAACCGTGAAGCGGGTGAAAGCGCGCATGGGTGAATTAGAAGGTAATTTCCCTGCGGGTATTACGTGGGATGTGCCTTACGACACCTCGCGCTTTGTCGATATTTCGATTCGCGAAGTGATTAAAACCCTACTGGAAGCTTTTGTCTTAGTCTTCTTGGTGATGTGGTTGTTTATGGGCAATTTACGGGCGGCGATGATTCCGACCATTGTTGTGCCTGTGTCGCTGATGGGCACCATGTTAGGTTTATATGTGATGGGTTATTCCATTAACGTACTCACCCTGTTCGCCATGATTTTAGCCATTGGTATTTTGGTTGACGATGCCATTGTCGTGGTCGAAAACGTCGAGCGCATCATGACCGAAGAAGGCTTGGATGCCAAAGCCGCCACACGCAAAGCCATGACGCAAATTTTTGGTGCTATTGTTGGCATTACCTTGGTGCTCATGGCGGTGTTTGTGCCGATGGCCTTCTTTACAGGCTCGGTGGGGGCGATTTATCGTCAGTTCTCGGTCACGTTAGTGATTACCATCGCCTTTTCTGCTTTTTTTGCCTTGTCACTGACGCCTGCGCTGACGACGACGTTGTTGCGTCAAAAAGATATGCAGCATCACAAGGGCTTTTTAGGCTGGTTTAACGATAAGTTTTCCAACTTCACCAACGGTTATGTGCGTTGGGTGGGTGCTTTTCTCGTCCGTCCTGTTCGATTGGGAATCATCTATTTGATGATTGTGGCGGTGGCAGGGTTTATGTATCTCAAGCTGCCCAATGGCTTTTTGCCCGAAGAAGATCAAGGCTACTTAGTGAACCTCATTCAATTGCCATCGGGGGCGACACAAGAACGTACCTTGGAAGTATTGGCGGAATTAGAGAAGTTTTACGTTGCCCAGCCAGAGGTTGCGAAAGTCATTACCGTCGCAGGGTTTAGCTTCTTGGGTAAAGGGCAAGATGCTGGTATTGCCTTTGTGCGCTTAAAGGAATGGGACGAACGTGTTGCTGCAGGTAGCGATGCCAAGAGCCTTGCCATGCGTGCCAATATGGCATTTTTTAAGATTAAATCGGCAATGATGTTTGCCATCAACCCGCCACCGATTCCTGAGTTGGCGGCTGTCGGCGGCTTTGATTTCCGTTTGATGGACATTGGCGCTGTCGGTCGTGATAAATTGCTCGAAGCGCGTAATATGGTGCTGGGTATGGCCAGTCAGAACGCAACCTTGGCAGGGGTGCGTCCTGAAAGTAAGGAGTTTTCGAGCCAGCTCTATTTCGATATTGATCGCATCAAGGCGCAAGCCACCAATATCGACCTTGCAGAGGTTAACAATGTGTTACAAGTGGGCTTAGGGTCGGCGTATGTCAACGACTTTATCCGAGATGGTCGTGTGTTGCGTGTGCAAATGCGCGTTAATGCCGAAACCCTCGCCACGCCCGATACCATTTTGGCTTTGCGGGTCAAAAACCGCACAGGTGACCTCGTGCCTTTGTCGGAGTTTGTGACACCCAGTTGGGTGGTCGGTTCGCCTAAGTTAGATCGCTATAATGGCGTTGCGTCGATGAAGCTTGCGGGCAATCCTGCGCCTGGTTTTACCACAGGCGATGCCATGATGAGCATGCAAGGCATGGCAGCGAATTTGCCTGCTGGTATTGGCTTCGACTGGTCGGGTACTTCTTACGAGGAACGTTTGTCGGCATCGCAGGCTGGGTTGTTGTTTACCTTGTCGATTTTAGTGGTGTTTTTGGTGTTAGCGGCTTTGTATGAAAGCTGGTCTGTGCCGTTTGCGATTCTGCTGGTTGTGCCTTTGGGCTTGTTTGGTCAGGTATTGGCTGTGCAAACGGTAGGGATGCCGAACGATATTTACTTTAAAGTGGGCATGGTGGTGATTATTGGCTTGGCGGCGAAAAACGCCATTCTGATTGTCGAGTTTTCGCGTCAGTTAGAGCTAGAAGGTAAGGAGCTGGTCGCGTCGATTATTGAAGC
>CAZSGH010000009.1:0-61989 GCA_964606405.1 uncultured Francisella sp. | reverse complement strand
TTTCGCGTCAGTTAGAGCTAGAAGGTAAGGAGCTGGTCGCGTCGATTATTGAAGCAGCGCGTTTACGTCTGCGTCCGATCATCATGACCTCGATTGCCTTTATTGCGGGCGTGTTGCCGTTGGCATTGTCTACGGGCGCGGGTGCGGCAAGCCGTAACGCTATTGGTACGGGTGTTGCAGGGGGGATGTTGTCGGCAACCTTCTTAGCGATTTTATTCGTACCTGTGTTGTATCTCATCATTCGTAAGCTATTCCCCGGTGGACAACCGATTGATCATGCGAAAGAGGTGAGTCATGGATAAGTTAGGATTACTGATGTCGGATTATCGTACTTCTGCTGATGGGGCAAACACACCCACTCGCATCGCTTTTCCACGATGGGTTCCCCAGTCTGCATTGCAGACTGACCCAACGGGAAAAATACGCTCGTTTCGTGGCTTGCGTCCATCGCGCTCACTGCTGTTAGGCACATTGTTTGCAGCTACCCTCGCTGGCTGTGCGCCGATGAAAGAAGCATCGACCGCCAAAGTCGATGCCAGTTTGTTAGAAAATCAAGCGCAAAAGGCACCCGCATTGCCGCAATGGCAAGGCTTTTTCACCGATGCGCGTTTGCAAGCCTTGATCGGGCAGGCACTGAATAACAACCGTGACTTACGGTTAGCGCTTGCCCGTGTCAGCGAAGCGCGTGCTCAGTATGGCGTGACCCGCGCCGACCGTTTTCCCAGTGTCGATGGCGTGGTGTCGGGCACACGTAGTAGTCAACCTGCCGACATTTCAGCGATGGGGCGTCGTTTCGATTTGACTAAAGGCGAAGTGGGCATCAGCTTACCCAGCTACGAGTTAGATTTGTGGGGGCGTGTCGCCAACTTAACCGAAGCCGCGCAAGCTAGCTATTTGGCGAGCGAAGCCAATGCCTTAGCGGTGCAATTAGCCTTAGTGGGTGATATCGCCAATGCCTATTATCAGTGGCTCGAAACTCAAGAAAAACTGGTGATTTCTGATGGCATTTACCAAAATCGTTTGTCGGTACGCGGCATTATCGACAAACGCTTAGCGGTTGGTTTGGCAACGGAAACCGAACGGTTACAAGCCGAAGCCCTAAACGATGGGCTACTACGCGACAGCGCCGAAATTGCCCGTCAGCACAAAGCTGCCGTGAATACCCTCGCCGTATTGGTGGGCGCGCCGTTGAGCGATGCTAGCATCGGGTCAGGTCAGCCTTTGGCGCAACAGGCAGACAGTAAAGCACTGCCCGATCAAGCACCTTCTAGTTTGTTGTTACGTCGCCCCGATGTGCAAGCAGCCGAATTGCGCCTAAAAGCGGCCGATGCGAATGTCGATGCTGCGCGTGCTGCTTTCTTACCCCGCATTGCCCTGACCGCCAGCTATGGCACAGCCAGTAGTTCGTTGACAGGGTTATTTGCGGAAAACAGCGAAAACTGGAGTTTTGTGCCGCAAATCACCATCCCGCTGTTTAATGTCGGACGAACCCAAGCGGCTTACGATTTGGTGGCAGCGCGTCAGGTGCAAGCCGTCGCCGACTACGAAAAGACGATTCAAAACGCCTTCAAAGAAGTCGCCGATGCCTTGGTCAACCGTACCAGTTATGCGGTACAGGTCAAACATCAGCGCGATTTGCTACAACACCAACGTGAACGCCTCACCATCAGCAGTAAACGCTATGAACAAGGTGCCAGCAACTATATGGAAGTGTTAGATGCTCAACGCGAAACCTACAGTGCCGAGCAGACGTTACTGGCACTGATTCGCGCCCAAAAAGCCGCCGATGTTGCGGTGTTTAAAGCACTTGGGGGTGGCGCTTCATGAGTGAACCCTCTCGGTTAGCACATTTGTTGGCGACATGGGATGCAAAAGTTGATGGTAGCATGCAAGTCGCTGTCAGGCTCATGCGCCATTTCTTTTTGCTCATCATGATTGCTTACCTGTTGTTTTGTACGGTGAGCTTGGCGGGTAAGCTTTTCGATGCTGTGATGACACAGCATGGCGTATTAAGCTTCGATACCATCAAAGATGTGCTGACCGATGCGTTACTCACACTGATTATTTTAGCGATTGTGCGCACCCTATTTATTAGCAGCGGTTTTAACTATGCCTTAGCCTTTCTAGAAATTGGCTTTGTGGTTTTGGTGCGTAAGCTCTTACTGTTAGAAACGATCCCGACAGAAACAGGGTTGTTGCTGGTGTTGGGGATTGTCTCGGCATTATTCTTTAGCCTGATTATTCTGATTTACCACTTGAAACAGAAGTGGCAAAAAGATCAGAGTGTTGCGAGTTGATGATTGGGTAGCCACTTGACTGTCTGTCGCTGAGTCGCCAAAGCGTGATACATGGAAGATTTGGCGGATTATGTAATTTTATCAAAGCTTATGTTATGATTTTAGCCAGTAGATTTGTGCTGAAATTGTGTTAGGCAGCGCATTAAGATTAAGGTGTTGAATTGGCGAGGGCTTTGGTTGTGATGAATGTTTCGATTTCGTGTTATGCGGCGAAAGTGCCGTATAATTATAGTTACCCTGACGCTATGCGTCAGGGTAGCGTGGTGCGAGTATTGCAGTCGTTGTATCGCCGCTTCGCGCCGTATAACAACTCCTTAGAGCACACAGCTAAAATTTCTGCATGCTGAACTCAGTAGAAGATGGAGCCAAAGCACTGCTGAAAGACACAGCAGCGGTGCTTTCGCAGTTCTCCAAAATTGAGCATCTCGTCATCGGCGGATGGTGCCCAGTAATCAGAAACAAATCGAGCATTCAGCATCCAGGAACCCTCGACGTAGACATCTTGTTTAGATATTCAAATCGCCCAGAGTTTTTATCAGATGTAATTGGGAAGTTCATCCAATCGGGCTTCGATCCCTCAGCTAAACATCCGTTTCAGTTGCTTAAGAGGCAAGTTGTTAACGGCAACACCTTGATTTACAACATTGATCTTCTTCACCCAAGAATGCTCGAAGACAAAGACTCCGTGGGTCTTTTCGTCGATCACCTTGAACTCGATATTCCGTTAAATAATGCAGAGCGCCGGCTGAAGAAAATGTGTTCCGTTGCGCTACCGAATTCTGAAGTGCTATTCAACCAAAACATGTACTCCATTGAGAGTGTCGACGGCCAAAGCATTCCATTGGTGACTTTTGAGGGAATGTTCGTCACGAAGATGGATAGTTGCCAGAAGCAAAAAAGAGAAAGGGATTCCTTTGATATTTATCTGGCCTTTATTAACGATGGCATTAATTCGCAATCGCTAAACCAGCTAGCAAGCGAAGACAATCGAATTGGCGAATCACTCAACGCATTCAAGTTGCATCTAGAAAATAAGGCTGACGAGTTCAACAAGAACGTAAAACACTTCTGCAAAGACATTGAAGGCTCTCCAGCGCAATATGTGCTCGCGCAACTCAATGGCTAACCCATCCATCACACGGACGCTGCGCGATAAAGGCGTGCAGTGCCGGTGACCTTCACGTTAGGGCTATTTTCGAGTTTAGTTGTTCAGAAAAGGATTTTAGCAAAATGATTAGTAATTTAAGCCTAAGTAAAAATGTTCAATTTTTTAAGCTAAATAAAGCACTTACCAAAAAGTCTATTGAAGATACATTCAAAGAAATCTCTAAAGAACGTGTTGGAAACTACCTATTAAACACTCCCAAAGTCAACTATACAACGGTTTCTGGAAACCAAGTTATATACTCAATTGTTTCATACAAGATTGAAGCAGAGCCCTCGTTTTTAGCGGGGACGTCGATTAAAGAACAAAGATATGCTTATTTATTATTAATTGAATGTGGTGATGCCTTAGCGATTTTGAAGAAGTACGTTGATTCCCCAGAAAAAAATTTTTCCTCTTTTATCAATGATTTTGATTATGAAAAATTCTGTCATTTTCATGGCGATAAAAAACCTGAATATGAAAGAGTTACCATGAAGAACATGAGTATATCAAATGCTGTTATAAGATCACGTTCATTAGAGGCTAAAAGTTTAAATGGTATTATTTCATCTAATTCGTCTAGTCGATCAATCCCAAGTAATTTTAGAATGAAAGTCGGAGAAGCTTCATACACTCTTACACCAAGTACTTCTAGAGTTAGCCATAGGGATAAAAAATCAGCATTTGACGGACTAATCGACTGGGTTGTTGAGATTAAAGAGGAAATAAAGGTAACCACCAATCAAAGCGAATTTCTTCGTAATTTTGCTTCTCCTATTTGTTTAAAAGACATTATCGATTTAGGTCATCAAGTTGTTGCTATTCTCATAGATTTGAGTGAAATAGAAAATAAGGTTTTGGAGGGAGTTGCAGTTTTAAGTAAGACTGATGATAGTCAGTTGAGCAGTACAGAAATTAATAAATTTTTTAATCTATTGAAGTCTCCTATTATGGTCAATGGGAGTTTAATTAAAGTCAAAGGTGCAACTCTATCCGGCAAGGTTTCATACTCAAAAAATTTAATAACAATTAGGAGTAAACTTCTTGATAGTATTTCTGTAACTGAAAATGGCTCTGAAATCTATACGGTAGGTGAGTATATAAATAAAGAAAAGCCATTTTCTGCAGTGTTTGATTCACCAAGTTATTCATATTATTCAAAGTCATGTTTTGAAGATAAGCACTTGTTAAATAACACTCAGTCCATACTTAATATATTTGATAATAGTTATGATTTTACTGGCACGCTTAGTGAAAAAGAAAAGCCACATGCCGCGAGTTTAAATCGGTTTCCGACCAACTCTCTATTCCGGAAAGTGGAAGATCAATATTGCTCAGCATATAACATTGTGATTTGTGATGATATGAATGATGAGTGGGCCGATCACATTGCTATAGATAGCAATGGCGCTATTCCATCTATCTCATTTATACATTCGAAATTTACTGAGAAAGACAGTTATGGTGCTAGTGCCTTTCATGATGTAGTTGCTCAAGCGTTAAAAAACATTGGTCGAACTCAGGCTGAAAAACAGCTGTTTAAAAATAAATACGATAATGAATGGTGCAAAAATTATGAAAGCACTAATATCAGCAGAGTTACTGGCGCTCAGAACTGGCAAGAAATAGAATTAGCTCTCGATGCAGTAAACAGTAATCCTAATTCTATGAAAAAAATTGTACTAGCAACTCCTTTTTTGAGTAAAGCTAAGTTGGCAGGAGAGTTAAATAAATTGGCTTCAGGTAGCAAATGTAAGCCACATTACGTACAGTTAATCTGGCTTATAAATACGTTTATTAGTTCATGCAAAGATTTTGGTGTTCAAGCTCACATATTGTGCAAACCATAGCCCTAACAAATGCCTTAACATAGGACGCAAAAAGCTTGGCTTGCGCTCCTTCGTCGCTAATTATAGCCAAGCTTTTTTCGCCTGTTAGGCGCACGTAAACTTAAAGGACGCAGCATGTTTTTGCGACAACTAGCTTGAAAAACACCGAGGGTTTTGTTCACCGTGTTGGCGATTGTCTTCGCTTATTCTTGCCCCACGCCAGTTGACAAGGCTTTCTGTTAAGTCAATAATTCACCTATGTGCCACTTTGGCACATGTTAGGAGGTCGTTATGACAACAGCATCATTACCCAGAATCACCGCCCGTGTCGACTTAGACACGCAAGCATTGTTGTCGCAAGCGGCAGCCATTATGGGTATGACCAGTCTGAATGCGTTTGTATTGAATGCCGCCATTGAAAAAGCGAAAACGGTTCTATTGCAGGAGCAGGCATTGACGCTATCAGTACAAGACGCGCAAACCTTGGTCAACGCCTTGGATGCACCCGCTAAAGCAAATGAGCGACTTAAAGCCGCTTTAAATGCTCACCACAATTTCTCCGACCTATTGGGTAAGCGTTCGTTTTTCGACCCCAATACCCATTCAGCATAACTTATCGCATTTGCCAGTTTAGTTGTCTCTCTAGTAACGCTGGAACTTACCCCTAGCAGAGCATCATAATTTGATTGAGCGACTCTAAAACTTCACGCATGGCTTCTGCGTTCAGTTTGCCCAACGGGTGAGGTTTGGCAAGGCGCATGCGCCAGTCAAAAGATTTGGGCTGATGGCACAACACATAACTATCTTTATCGGCTTTTTTACCTTGTGCTTTACCGACCAGCACCGCAAACGGATTATCAGCATTGTATGCAGCGGTTGTCATGGGAAGCCCAATCACCAAAGAAGTTCTGTTGTTAAAAGCAGCAGGGGAAAGCACAAGAAAAGGATGAATGTCTTTCATTTCTTGTCCGACTTGTGGGTTGCAATCAATCCAAATAATGTCTTGGCGATCGGGAATCCAGAGTGCTTTCATGTTAGATGCGCTCAGCACCGAGTGCGTTAGTCGAAGTCATCACCTCGCCACCGTGACGTTCTGGATTGAAACGCGCCAATTTGTCATTTAATGATTCTTTCACAGGCGTGATGATAATGCTATCAGCCTCAACAGATAGTTTTACCTGTTGATTGGCGTGCAGGTTGAGCAGTTTAGCGATTGCCGCAGGCAAGCGAACGCCTAAGCTGTTGCCCCAATGTTTTACCTGAAGTACGGCTTGTGCCATGCTGTTTACTCCCGATGCATAAAAGTTATACATAAGTTTATACGTGATGTGTGGGTGGGTCAAGTTTTTATCCAGTTAGACGTTTAGACTTATCGCCCGACATTTACCTACTACAACTGCTACTCATTGCCTTGCGCTTGTCTGGACAGACTTTGTGCGCTGATCGTGGTAATTTTGTTGACTAAAAAGCCAATTTAGTCTAAATTGGCTTTTATATAAATACAATTTTACGGAAATTGGCTTTTGTTATGAAAGAATTGTTCAAGCAGCGCATCCTAGACTTTCATCAAACTGCGATTAAACCGCTGAAAGTGCGTGCATTAGTCTTACCCGTTCAACTAGAAAAAATTCTGGTGGTGACGGGTATGCGCCGCGTCGGTAAAAGTTCGTTATTGCTCAACAGCATCGCCCAACTGCGCGAACAGATACCCACTAGGCAGATCATCTACATCAACTTCGAGGATGAGCGCTTAACCTTAACCGCCGATAGTTTAGATGCGCTGTTACAAGCCTATCGTGAGCTTTATCCCGACATCGATTTGAGTCACTGTTATTTCTTCTTCGATGAAATTCAGGAGATTGATGGCTGGGAAAAGTTTGTGCGCCGTTTAGATGAAACGATCAGCAAGCACATTGTGATTACAGGCTCGAATGCCAAACTGCTCAGCTCCGACATTGCCACCGCTTTGCGTGGGCGTTCGATTCGCTACGAATTATTCCCGCTTTCTTTTCCCGAATACTTAGCCTTTCGAGACATTGCCATTGATCCGATTAGCAGCCAAGGGCGAGCCGAAATGCTATCGGCTTTCCACCAGTATGTGCAAACAGGCGGTTTTCCAGAGTTGGCATTCATCGAAGATAAAGACATTCACACCAAGATCATTCAA
Organism: uncultured Francisella sp.; assembly: GCA_964606405.1. Lineage (GTDB taxonomy): Bacteria > Pseudomonadota > Gammaproteobacteria > Thiomicrospirales > Thiomicrospiraceae. Next base: position 54,549 of record CAZSGH010000009.1, on the reverse strand, counting down.
GAATACTACGATGTGATGATTTTTCGAGATATTGTCGAGCGTTACCAAGAAAGCAATTTACCTGCGCTTAAATACTTTCTCAAACGTCTTGTTGAAAGCGTGGGTAGCCCCATTTCGATCAGTAAAATTCATAACGAAATGAAATCATTAGGGTATCGTGTCGCTAAAAACACGCTGCTCGACTATTATGACATTGCCGAAGCCGTGTATTTGGTGGTCAATGCCAGCAAATACGATCCTTCATTAGTGCGTCAGGCAATGGCCGACAAGAAAGCCTATATCATCGATAACGCCTTTTTAACGCAACTGACTTACCGTTATAGCCAAGACTTAGGCAAGTTGCTCGAAAACATGGTGGCGGTTGAGTTGCGTCGTCGCCAATTACCCGTACAGTTTATTAAAGGCACAAAAGAATGCGATTTTGTCTGGCAAACACAAGAAAAAACCATCCCCTTACAGGTATCAGTCGATATTAGCCACCCCGACACCAAAGCGCGTGAAGTGGCAGGCTTGATGGCGGCGGCGCGTTATTTGCACTGCGATGAAGGCGTGATTATCACCCTAGATCAGTCGGCAGAATGGCAGGAGTCGGGGGTGTCTATTAAAGCAATGCCCGCATGGCAGTTTCTGTTGGGGTGATTTCATGAACACCACCGAGTATTAACCCATGACCCCCGATTTTTCCCTACTACAACTGCTACTCATTGCCTTGCTCTTTGTTTGGACAGGCTTTGTCCGCACTGGCTTAGGCTTCGGTGGTGCGGCGCTCGGCTTGCCACCGTTATTGTTTATCCATAACGACCCTGTTTTCTGGTTGCCGATTATCGCCACCCATTTACTCTTTTTCTCAGGTCTCACCCTACGCACACGCCTACACAATGTCGATTGGCGCTATTTATGGCAGTCGTCTTGGTTCATTGTGCCGCCCGCGCTGGTAGGGGTGTTGGGCTTGGTTACCTTGCCAACACTGTGGCTGAATATCTTTATTTATGGCGTCGCGCTCTTTTATGGCTTTATTTGGTTGATCGACTACAGCATCAAAAGTAATAGCCCGTGGGTCGATAAACTGTGGCTGGTGCTGGGCGGTTATGTCGCTGGCACATCGCTGACGGGCGCACCACTGATGGTGGCTGTGTTTATGCGCAATGTCGCCAAAGAAAGGCTGCGCGATACCCTGTTTGTGCTCTGGTTTGTGTTGGTCAGCATTAAGATGACCACTTTTGTCGCCTTATCGATTGAACTGAATTTACCGATGGCATTTGCCCTGATTCCCATCGCTGCCATTGGACACGTTGCGGGCTTAAAAGCGCATCAAGCCATTACCCAAAACGACTTACTGTTTAAGCGTTGGGTCGGTGCGGGTTTGGTGGTGGTGAGTCTGTTGGGGTTGATGAATCAGGTGGTGTAAGAGTGGACAGAGCGATATCATTGCAAATCACAATTAACGCATATACAATAATTCTATGAAGAACTATGCTTGGCACGAAGAAAAACGACGTATCAATCTAGAAAAGCACGGGTTGGATTTTTTAGATGCTGATATGGTGCTTGAAAATCCATTGCGCTTAGAAGTGGATTCAATGCGAAACGGGGAGCTGCGAAAACAGGCGTTTGCCTATGTTTTTGAAGTGCTCACCGTGTTAACGGTGGCTTATATTCCGGGTGAAGTTCAACGAATTATCAGTTTTCGACCAGCGAATAAGAAAGAAGTTGAGGTGTATTATGAGTGGCTCAATGACGCGGATGACGCTTGAGACAATGAAGCAAGCAAGAGATAAGGGTCAATCTCAAACGGATTGGGCGCGTATTCGTCGCAATGCTCAGCAGGGCATTGAGCCTGTCGAAGATGAGGATGCACCCGATGCCAGCTTATTGATGCGTGAGGCAGTAACCAAACGTCGCGTTGGCCGCCCTGTGGGTACAGGCAATAAAGAACAAGTTGCGATTCGTTTTGATCGTGATGTGATCGCCGCCTTTAAAGCAACTGGTGCAGGTTGGCAAACCAGAATGAACGCCGCGCTCAAAGACTGGCTAAAAACACATCAACCTGATTCGGCATTGACATCGTTGAGTTGAGCCTTAGGCGTTTATACATGGGCAAGCAACTACCCGCATTAACCGATGCGTTAGTCACCTTTATCGAGCAACAAAAACTCTTCTTTGTTGCCACTGCCGATGACGGGCGCGTGAATTGTTCCCCCAAAGGCATGGACGCATTACGTGTGCTCGATCACAACAGGGTTGTTTGGCTCAATGCGACAGGCAGTGGTAACGAAACCTCAGCGCATATTCAGCATAATTCACGGATGACCCTCATGTTCTGCGCTTTTGAGGGCGCACCTTTAACACTTCGGCTTTACGGGCAGGCGCGTGTTATCCATCAACAAGATGCCGATTGGTCTAAGTTGTATGATGTATTTCCTCCCTTAGCTGGTGCTAGACAAATTTTCGACCTGTCCGTTGATTTAGTCCAAACCTCTTGCGGCATGGCAACGCCTTATTTTGCTTATCAGGGCGAACGCGAAGATTTAACGAATTGGGCAAAGGTGAAAGGAAATGCAGGGTTGGCAGACTATTGGGCGCAGAAAAACACCGTGAGTTTGGATGGCATACAAACGCATATTGTGGAAAAGAATCTATCGGGTAATGAGGGTTAAAGCGCAGTATTGACTGTCTTGTTTATAAACTCATGATCGTGGGGGGTACGGTAGATTTGATGTTGGTTTATGTATTGTTATGAATGGTTATATTGTAATTTTAGCCAGTAGAAATGCGTTTAAATTCTGTTAAGAGTTGAAAGAGGGGAATAGAGATGATAATTGATAGCGCCACAACATCCGATATTATGGAACTGAGCCACCTGTTATCGTTGTTGTTTTCACAGGAAGCGGAGTTTGTGCCAAATCTAGAGCTTCAGCAGCGAGGGCTGGCGCGGATCATTGATAGTCCAGAAGTTGGTGCTGTGTTGGTTGCAAGAGAAGGCGATAAAATTATTGGTATGGTAAGTTTGTTATTTACTGTATCCACAGCTTTGGGAGAGCGGGTGGCATTACTGGAAGATATGGTCGTTTCACCTGCGGGTCGTGGCATGGGCGTTGGTACGAAGCTTCTTTCCGAAGCAATTTCATATTCGCGCATGCAGTTTTGTAAACGTATTACCTTGCTCACAGACCAAAGTAATGAAATAGCCCAGAAATTTTATGCGAAGCAGGGTTTTGTGATGTCAGGTATGGTACCAATGCGCCTGTTGCTTGAATGAGGTCGAGTTCACCATCCTTTCTATTTTCGAGAGCAGTCGCATAGCTCGTATTCAAATATTTGGGTAGCGCCATTGCCCGAAATTGTTTATGTGTTGACCACTTATGACACTTTCGAGCAGGTGGCGAAGCATTTGCCAGATATTAACACCGACTAAAACACAATCAAGTCAGATGCTATTTCATTTGAACGACGACCTTGCCTTTTGAACGTCCTTGGGCAAGGTACTCAAGCGCTTCTTTTGCTTGCTCGAAAGGAAATACCTTGTCAATAACTGGGTGGATGTGCCCAGCCTCAAGAAGATGCGCTATTTCGGTGAGTTGCGTGCCATCGGGGTGTGCAAAGAGAAATGAGTAGGAGATGTCCCGCTTTTTCGCCAAGCGCATGATCTTGCGGCTCATCAATCCGAACACGAAGGTCAGGATGAAGTTCAGTTGTCGAGCGCGAGCGAATGCTGCGTCCAGCGGCCCGACGAGAGAGACAATCGTGCCCCCAGGTTTGAGGATGTCGAGCGATTTCTCGATTGCGTCACCCTTGACCGTGCCGAGCACTGCGTCGTAGCCGCCTAGCACTTTTTCGAATGCCTGCTTCTTGTAGTCAACCACCTCATCGGCACCAAGGCTGCGCACCAGTTCGACATTGCCCGTACTCGTGGTCGTTCCCACCTTGGCACCCAAGTGTTTTGCCAATTGAATTGCAAAGGTGCCAACACCGCCCGAACCCGCTGGAATGAACACCTTCTGTCCAGCGCGAAGATTGGCGTGCCTCAGTGCTTGCCACGAGGTGAGCCCAACCATCGGTATCGATGCTGCCTGCACAAAGTCCAGATTGGTTGGTTTTAGCACGGCAAGGTGCTCTGGTACCACTGCGAATTCGGCGATAGCACCTGTGCCTAGGTCGAAGATGCTGGCGAAAATGGCATCTCCCGCTTTGAAACGGGTCACGCTACTGCCGACCTCAGTCACCACGCCGGCCAGATCGCTGCCCATCGTAGCAGGAAGCTGTAACTGTAGGATTGGTTTGAACATTCCCGTCAGGATCATATTATCGACTGGGTTTACGCTTGCGGCGTGGACTTGTACAAGTATTTCGTCAGCTTTTAGCGTGGGAAGTGGAATGTCGGTGAATCCGATATCAGGTGATTTGCCATAGCGTTTGAAGGTAAGTGCTTTCATTGTTTGATTGTTCATGTCTATTATTTCCTTTTGTAGGGTCTGATTAGTTGTTGAGGAAGTTTAGTACCGCAGGTACAAATGATTTGTGGTGCTGAAATACGCCGCCGTGCCCAGAGTCTGGGTAAATCGTCAGTTGGGCATTCGGTAGGCGGCGAGCCATATCGTTTGATAGGCTACTGTTGACCATCAGGTCACGGTCGCCGTTGGCGATGAAAACGGGTTGAGTAATGACCGACAGGTCATCGGGTGCGCTCAGTCCCGCCGTTTGGATGGCTTTCAGCTGGGCTAACCTAGCTTGTAGGGAAATGGGTTTATCGCGATTCTCTGTGCGTTCCTTCAGTCGCGAGAAATAATCTTTCGCAGCGCGTTTGCCCTCTGGGGTGCGCGGGAAGAACAGAAAGTTTCTCGGGTCGCTCAGCGTGAGCGCGGCTTTGAGGTAAGCGATGATAGCGATTCTGTTGATTTCGTCGATCCCGCCGCCACCGCGAGGTCCTGTTCCAGCAAGAATCATTCGACGTATGAGTTCAGGAGCCTGCAAAGCCACCATTTGCGCGACACCACCGCCCAAAGAGAAGCCGAAAATATCTACCTTGCTGAGTCCTAGGGCGCGAATGAAGGCGACGGCATCACGCCCCATCGCTTCAATGGTGTTTGGCACAGATCCGCCCGATGCACCGACACCGCGATTGTCGAAGGCAATCACGCGGCGATGGGCGGCAATACCGTCGATAACCATCGGATCCCAGTCATCGAGCACAGCCATCAGGTGGTGCAGGAAGATCAGCGGAACGTCTGAACCGGAACCTAGTTCGCGGTAAGCGAAAGGCACACCGCCAACATAAATCGTGCGCGTCGGCACATCTTTCCATTTCACCTTGTTTTCCTGTCCGACATAAGTATTATTCTTACTCATTTCTGAATTCTCCGTGAGGGGGTGGATTGCGTATTGTTTGGGTGTTACTATCTAATCGGTACTAACAATATCACCAAATTAAGAGAATGTCACTATCAAAACGATATTAACTGGAGAAATATGTATAACGATCCTTGTCCGATAGCACGCAGCGTGTCTTTTGCTGGCGATTCATGGTGTCTCTTGATCCTGCGTGACGCCCATGGCGGTCTCACACGCTTTGATCAATTTCGGAAAAGTCTTGGCATTGCGCCTACCATCCTCACCCGTCGATTGGCGATGTTGACGGAGGAGGGGTTATTAGAGAAACGGCGTTATTTGGAGCATCCGCCACGTGAGGAGTATCTGTTGACAGATGCTGGACGTGATTTTTTGCCAGTGCTCTTCATGATTGGTGCTTGGGGACGCCAATACCGAGGTGGCGGCAAGCTAGTTCGTTTTTTCGATGCTGAAACTGGAACAGAAATTAAAGCCGTTGCCGTAGATGAAGTGACTGGTGCGAAGATTGGAACACGTCCGATGCGTATGGTTATGCCAGAAGAAAGTTGACATTTGGAGATAGGGGGGCGATTAAAACGCCCACTGTGTAATGGTTAAGTAATGTAATAGGAGCACACTATGGGCAAGCAACTACCCGCATTAACCGACGCGTTAGTCACCTTTATCGAACAACAAAAACTCTTCTTTGTTGCCACTGCCGATGACGGGCGCGTGAATTGTTCCCCCAATCAGGGTTAAAGCGTAGTATTGACTGTCTCGGTTATAATAAAACCCATTTTGAGCTCGCTTATCGTATGCGCGTTGGCGATTTTGACGTGATAGATGACAGGATTGTGATGGGTTGTGTTTAAACGTTCAACCCGTTCAGGATGTCGAATCGCAACCATTAACACGGACTAACTCTATGAAGTCAGGCACTTTTTCGCTCGAACGCTATTTTGCCCGCATTGGTTATCAGGGCGAGGCAGCGGCAACGGTCGATACGCTCACCAATCTGATGCGCCATCAGCTATTTAGTGTGCCGTTTGAAAATCTCGATGTTCAGGCGGGCAAGATCGTATCGCTGGTTCCCGAAGACATCGCCAATAAAATCTTATCGCAACCACGCGGTGGCTATTGTTACGAGGTGAACGGGTTGTTTGCGATGGCGTTAGAAGCGCTCGGTATACCTTATCGCTTTATCGCCGCTCGCCCGATGTTTTATCCTGTCAAACGTCCCAAAACCCACATGGCGATTGTGGCAGAAGTCGAAGGCAAACAATGGTTGTGCGACTTGGGTTTTGGTAGCTACGGTTTACGCGCCCCCTTGTCGTTAGACACCCTAGATACCGCCGTGCAACAAGACCACGACCAATTTATGCTCACGCAAGCTGATGATGAATTTGTGCTCAAAGCCTTGGTCGATGGCGCTTGGGCGAATCAGTATGGCTTTAACCTGTCAGCGCAGGAGTTTATCGACTTTATGCCTGCGAACTACCTCAACTCGACTCATCCTGATGCGATTTTTGTGCAAAAACTGCTATTGGTGAAGCATCACCCCGATGGTCGAGATATTCTGCTCGGTAATCGCTTAAAGCGTATTCATCGTGGCGTGGTCGAGGTGCAAGAGTTGTCGGACGACGACGTCGCGCAAGTGATGCAGCAACGCTTTGGGTTGCCATGTTGATGACACCCACCATAAACCGCACCACCATTGCGCTGTTGGTTGCTTTGCTATCGATGCTGGCGCCGTTTACGCTCGACACCTATTTGCCTTCTTTCCCTGATATTCAGCAAGATTTGCACGCCAGCGATCAGCAAATGCAGTACACCCTCAGCTATTACTTGTTGGCTTTTGGGGTGATGATGCTCATTTATGGCCCCTTATCGGATGCCTTAGGTCGTAAGCGTGTCGTGGTGGTGGCACTGGTGGGCTATGCGCTGGCATCTGCCGCCTGTGCTGTGGCACAAGATATCGATACCCTGCTATGGATGCGTGCAGCGCAAGGTATGGCGGCAGGTGCGGGGATGGTCATTGGTCGTGCCATTGTGCGCGATTTGTTTGCGGGTGGTGATGCCCAGCAGGTCATGGCGCGTGTGATGTTGGTGTTTGCCATTGCCCCTGCGGTAGCGCCGATTGTCGGTGGCTGGCTTGAAGCGTGGGCAGGCTGGCGCGCGGTGTTCTGGTTTTTATCGGGCTTGGGCGTTGTCTTGACCTTATTGGTTGTGCGCCTGTTGCCCGAAAGTCTGGCTGTTGAGCAGCGTCAGAGTTTACACCCTTGGGATATCGCGGGTGCCTATGTCACAACACTCACCCATCCGAGATTTGTCTTGTTAGCGTTGTTATTTGGTATCAACTTCGGTGGCTTGTTCTTGTACATTGCCGCTGCACCGCATTTGGTGTACGACCTATTAGGCTATGGCGTGACCGACTTTTGGATCCTGTTCCTACCTGCGGTGACGGGGATTATTTTAGGCAGTCAGTTATCGGGCAGGGTGGCGCATCGCTGGCGCGCCGAAAAAAGCATTTGGGTGGCGATGGGCTTGATGAGTCTGGCGGCGTTGTTCAATATGGCACAAGCCCTATGGTTACCCGTTGCGCCCAGCACTGCGGTTGCGCCCGTAGCACTTTATGCCATGGGGATGGCATTGGCGATGACACCGATCGGCTTATTGGCAATGGATTTATTCCCGCATCGCAAGGGCATGGTGGCGGCGCTGCAAGGCTTTTCGCAAACCAGTAGCAATGCGCTGATTGCAACCTTTGTGGTTGGTTTGTTATTTGGCTCGGTGTTGTCATTGTCGGCAGGGATGTTGACGATTGTCATCATCAGTTGGCTGTTGTGGCTTGGCTATGTTCGCTTGGATAAGAAAGGCGAAGTTAATCGTAAATCGTAGTTAGAGGAGTTTAATGATGCTCAATATGGACTTTACGCAACGCTTGGTGGTTGAAACAGCAAATGAGCCTTGGATCGCTAGCCCATCCAGCGGTGTTTGGCGCAAACCGTTAGAAAAAGCACAGGCAGAATCTGGCTGGACAACGAGCATTGTTCGCTATGATGCGGGTTCGGCATTTAAGACGCATCAACATCCGATGGGTGAAGAAATCTTCGTTTTGGAAGGTGTTTTTTCCGACGAAACAGGAGACTATCCAGCGGGGAGTTATCTGCGCAATCCGCCAGGTAGCTCACACGCACCTTTTAGTAAAGAAGGCTGTGTGTTGTTTGTTAAGCTCGATCATTTTCGACAGGGAGATAGTGCGCAAGTGCGCATTAACACTGATCAAGAGCCATGGTTGCCCGGTTATGGCGGGCTAGAAGTCATGCCATTACATAGTTTTGAAACAGAACATACGGCGTTGGTGAAGTGGCCAGCGAATGAAGTCTTTCAGCCGCATCGACATTATGGTGGCGAGGAAATACTCGTCTTGTCTGGTGTGTTTCAAGATGAACATGGCGCCTACCCAGCGCATACTTGGATGCGTAGCCCGCATTTAAGCCAGCATCATCCGTTTGTGAGCGAAGCAACAGTAATTTTGGTGAAAACAGGGCATTTGCCCGTTTAAGGAAAGTGGTTTTTTGTTAGGTTGGTATGATGTGATATTACGACAAAACAAATGGCTACGATGTTACTATGAAAATTAAATCTTAATATACGGACTTGCAATGAAACAACCTTGGCATCAAGCGTTACCGCACCCCGTCTGGTCATACGGTCTGGTTGCGTTGCAATTTGGCAGTATTGGTGCGATTTTATTGACGGGCGCTTGGTTGTCGGGTCACTGGCTGGTATGGGCGGCTCAGACGGTAGGTGTGTTGTTGGGGCTGTGGGCAGTGCAGACGATGCACTTGGGGCATTTCAATATCATTCCCGATCCGCGTGATGATGCGACCCTCGTTGAACGCGGTCCTTATCGCTGGATTCGTCATCCCATGTATGCAGCGATTTTGTGGGTGATGGTACCGATGGTGTTAGCAGATGTTAGCCCAACACGCATGGCTTGGCTGTTGGTGTTAGTGCTCACCTTGTTATTGAAATTACATTACGAAGAAGCCCTGCTGTGTCGTCGATTTGCAGACTATCCCGATTATCAACAGCGTAGTCATAAGCTGTTACCGTGGCTGTTTTAACCCATAGCCGATTCAGAAAACGCTTTCCCACCCCGTTTGTTTCAATTTCGCAATCTCGCGTCGATCTTTTTTGTCGGGTGCTTTAACAGGATGCGCTTGCCCCAGTAGTTTACGTTCGGCAACCTGTGCCTGACGACGGGCATGGCTATCGCTGTCTTCTTGATACAGGGTTTGTGCGATGGGCGCTGCCCCGCGTTTGTCGCTAAGTGCGAGCACATGAATCAGCCAAGTGTATTCACCGATGGCAATATCGATGTTATCGCCAACCTTTACCGCATGAGCGGGTTTGGTGCGCTGACCATTCAGCTTGACCTTGCCACCATCGACCGCATCGGTTGCCAATGCACGGGTTTTGTAAAAGCGCGCTGCCCATAACCATTTGTCGAGCCGCAGTTTTTCAGAAGGTGTTGGGTTGTTCATCTGCGTCAATCATCATTGCCTAGTAAGATTGTAGTGGTACAAGCAAGATGCGTTTCATAGAAAACCCTCTTTTTATGCGCCAATTAGTGTGAATGTTAGCATTTATATGCGCATAAAAGCGATGGTTTTGGTGTAGGTCTTACAATTTGACATTAACGCGATTCCTGCATAGCAGTTTTTGTTGGGCTGATTGTCGCCACTGGATAATTTATAGGTTTGGTGGTGATTTATGTATTGTTATCAAAACTTATGTTATGATTTTTGGCAGTAAAAATGTGCTGGAATGGTGTTAGGCAGCGCGTTAAGATTAATTTGTTGAATCTGCGAGGATTTTAGTTGTGATGAATGTTTTGATTTCGTGTTATACGGCAAAGTCGCCGTATAATTATAGTTGGGCCTCACAGTGATACTCCGCATTGCGACCTGGGCCGTGTTTGTAGTGCTGTTGGCTTCTTGCTCCAAGCAAACCGAAACTGCATCCGGCGCGGAGCAGTCCGAGATGTCATCCAGCTTTGGCCCCCCAAAATTCGTTTCGACTTTGCCGGAAGCGACTGCCCCATTTTGGTGGATAGGCGCTAGTTACAACCCTTTTGGTAAGTTGGTGCGCGGTATTCCGATCGACCAGATATCCCCTGATTGGTGTTATGCGAATGAGTTTTCCATGAACCTATTTCCTGCGGAATACATGAAAGACTTCACGCCGGAACCACAATTTGCTGTGGAGAGCACCTTTGGTCTGGGCACGAAATTCACGACCCTAGTCGGCGCATTTGAAACGTGTGCGCATGCGAAAGGGCTATTTGTTCTCGTAATCGAACAGCAAACAGACAAACCAGTAGTGCGGCTCCTTGAGCAGCACTACAAGCATAACGGCATACTGCACCTGCACGTTACGGAAAGGGATACGGTCGATCTTTGGTGGTGTTTCGACTGCGACCATTCAAACGAACTCGCGTGGGATGCCAAGACCAAGAGCTTTATCTGGCGGAGTTGGGAAGGCGATGCAGATGATGCTGAACAGGCAGTTACTGATACGCCGCCGGTAGATGCAGGGAAGCGCGTTGAGGCAGGTGAGGCCCAACCCGACGTTGCAGGGGGCGCTGCGCCAAAGAGCGGCGCAGCGCCCCTGAACTAGGACGTTAGTCTTTAGTGCAATTGATCAATTAGCACCAATTCCAAAGTTTAATTTTTATAGCTGAAATGATGGTTTCGGCGTCAGTTTCAGCCCACACAATGCGGAGAATAATGATTATAATATCCGCATAATGTGCGGAGAATAGCATGCAATACATCTGGCAACAGCCAATGATTAATATAATCCCGCGACTAAGTCGGATTGCTAGTGATCTAATAAAATCGTTGCCGTCATAAATAACACCGCTTGCCCCGTTAAGACAACCCTGTCACCAATCATTTCACATCCGATGTCACCACCACGTTTAGAAATTTGCTGTGCCTTCAAGCTGGTTTTGCCCAACCGTTCTGCCCAATAGGGTGCAAGTTGGCAATGTGCTGACCCTGTAACAGGGTCTTCATTTACTCCAAGTTTGGGGGCAAAAAAGCGGCTGACAAAATCAACATGAGTGCTAGGCGCAGTCACAATCACGCCACGTAAGTCTAAATCCTGTAGCGCGGCAAAGTCTGGTGATAAGGATGCAATGTCTGCTTCGCTTTCAAACACGACCAGATAGTCGTCGCCAGCCAAAACAGCGACAGGTTCTATTCCTAAGCCCGCGATTAACGCTGGCGGTATTGCACAAACAATCGGCTTGCACGTTGGAAAGTCCATTGCATAACCTTGAGCTTGTTTGCGTACAGTCAAACGACCGCTGCGCGTTTCAAAGTTAATAACAGGGTGATGATAAGCAAGCTGTTCAAATAGCACATAAGCAGCGGCCAAGGTGGCATGACCACACAAATCGACTTCTGCCACAGGTGTAAACCAACGCAAAGCAACATGGTCATGTTGGACAACAAAAAAAGCCGTTTCGGATAGGTTATTTTCCGCAGCAATCGCTAACATGATGTCATCGTCTAACCACTGTTGCAGGGGCATTACCGCTGCGGGATTACCTTTAAATAAGGTGTTGGTAAAAGCATCAACCTGATATTGTGTGAGCATGGTATTTTGTCCTAAGGTTTGATGTTGCATAATATGATCACCAATAAATAGGATAACGTTGCTTCATCACACGATGGTAAGCCCATGCCAGAGCCACCAATAACAGTGTACCAATCGTGATCGGGTATAGCAAAAACGACCAGTCTGGTTGAATGAAAAAGACAATAATTGGGTTGGCTCCAGCGGGTGGATGCACGGTTCCTGTAAGCATCATGGTTGCGACTGTGACACCGACTGCCAATGACATCAGCCACCATTGATCACCGAAAAAAGTCAAAAAAACCAGTCCGACCAATGCGCCGATAAGGTGACCACCGACCACGTTTCTGGGCTGTGAAAAGGGCAAAGCAGGATAGGCAAATAACAACATGGTGCTGGCACCGAAAGAGCCGAGTAATAAAGCAATATCTAAAACATTTGTTGCCAGCGAGAGTATCGCAATCGCTAAGATGCTGCCAAGTGTTGCAATCGCGATGGCTTTTGCGCTTGGTCTCGCTGGTGGTTTTTGTATGGAATGCGTCATTGTGGTTGCCCTAACAATTGTATATAGTTATCTCGTATTGTGTGATTATACGCGCGCAAGCTTATCGTTGTGTTTGTCTATGGGTTATGTGAACTGCTGCAACCTTGATGACACAGGAAACAATCAGCATGTGCGCATCTTCCCTCGACGTTAATCATTTATAATCCCCCAACACCGACCCCATTTAAGGATACCCCATGATCGAACTCACCAACTTAAAAACTGTCGCTGGCCTAGTGGCCGCTTATCAAATGCAGGAAGAACTGCAATTCAATGGTGAGCCCATTACCCCGCATCAAAACGCGGTTGTGCGTTACTTGGTATCGGAATCCTTAAACGAAAGTGACCTGTCTGCATGGTTGTTGCGCCAAGCGCTCGACAATCCCAAACTGCTAAGCCTTGGTTGGCAGAACGGGTATTTACTGGTGGGTGATCCCGACGAGTTTACCAATTGCTCATTTTTTGATGCCCTAACGCCAGATCAGGTGGTTGCACCACATGCACCGTGAGTTGATTGCCGATATTCAGTCTCGCTTTCTGGTCTTAGCTAACCCGCACGCAGCGGTACCCATGCGCGCCTACATGTGCGATCAGTTTCCGTTTCTGGGAATTGCCACGCCAGCGCGACGCGCAGCGTTGAACGATTTCAAAAAGCACGCCTTGTCGCAAGTCGACCTATTAATCCTCGCGCAACAACTGTGGCAACTGTCCGAGCGCGAATACCGCTATGCCGCCATCGACCTATTGGCGATGCACAGCAAACAACTCGATGCGTCGGCGATTCCTGCATTACTCGCTTTGGCGCGAACCGATGCATGGTGGGATACGGTCGATAATTTATCGAGTGTTATCAATCGCATTATTCGCCGTTATCCTACAGCGCAAACGCAAATGGATGAAGCACTTAAGCACGATAACTTCTGGACAAGACGCACCGCCATGATTCACCAACTCGGTTGGCGAGATGCTACCGACGAAGCGCGTTTGTTCGATTACGCGCTTACCTTAGCATCAGAAAGTGAGTTTTTTATTCGTAAAGCGATTGGTTGGGCATTACGCGATTACGCGCGTTGGCAACCAGAGGCGGTGAAAGGGTTTGTTTTGTCGGAACAAACCCTTTCATCATTAACCGTCAGAGAAGCGATGAAGCACCTTAGATAGCCGTTTCTGCTATGAAGTTGTACGTTTTAAGAAACTAAAAGTCAGTCCACTCATCGGACGGCGCGCTCAGTTGTTTTGCTGCGCCTTTCCTTGTGTTCGGTGATGGTAAGGCAGCGACATTCCTTGCTGGGGTTGTGTGCTGCGTCGATTTGCCACCAAGCGCGGCCTGTAGCTTATTCACATCTAACGGTTTTGTTAGGAAGTTATCCATGCCAGCGTTGCGGCATTTTTGTTGCAGACTATTTCCATGCCCGGTTAAAGCGATAATGGGGGTGCGGTTGCCTTTGTTGCGCAATGCTTTGGTGGCATCAAAACCATCCATAACGGGCATTTCGAGGTCCATTAAAATGGCGACATAATGGTGTTGGCTGGCTTTTTCGATTGCTTCACGACCATTACTGGCTGTGTCGGCATCAAAACCCAACTTATGTAACATGCTAATGGCTACCTTTTGGTTGACGATTGCATCATCGACAACGAGCACCATGTGATCGGCATTATAGGCACGCATAAGCTCTGCTTGCTTGGTATCGGAACAATCGCCTAGCTGGAATTGTCCAACCAGACCATCCAGCGTCTGCGACACATCACCTAAGTACTGTGCTAACGAAGCGCTTTCTTCTACCAGAGCAGCCGATTGTTGTACAGCATGGTCAATGGATACAATGGCATCATTCATCTGGTTAAGACCAATGGCCTGTTCGCGCGAATTGTTGGCAATATCCGTAATGAGTAGCGCCATCTCATCGACTTGACCAATGATGTTGTTTAATACGTTGCCAGTATGTTTGACCTTGTTTGTACCATCTTGGATGCGCGTAGCTGTTTGTTCGATGAGTCCTTTGATGTCTTTTGCTGCTTCAGCAGACTTGCCTGCTAAGGCTCGTACTTCAGAGGCAACCACAGCAAAGCCGCGTCCATGTTCGCCCGCACGGGCTGCTTCTACCGCCGCATTGAGTGCTAATAAGTTAGTCTGGAAGGCAATGCTATCAATTAAGCCGACAATATTGTTAATTTGCGCGCTTACCTGTTGGATGCCATGCATGGCTTCGATGGCTTCGTTCATTGCGACAGAACTGCTGCGAACGCCATCTTTGGTAATATTGGCTAGTTCGCTAGATTTCATCGCTTGTGCGGCAGATTGCTGAACTTGGCTGTTGATTTCTTCCATTGCTGCAGCGGTTTGCTCAATTGCAGCTGCTTGCTCCTGAATGGCTTGCGATAATGTGGCGTTGCCTTCGGCAACCTGACGTGAAGACTGTGATACTTCGTTTGACTGTATGCTAACAGAGCAGAAAGACTGGCGTAATGCTTGCGTGGTTTGGTTAATATTATTATTCAAATGCCCCAAATCACCTTTAGCGTTACTGCTAATTTGCGTGGTCAAATCACCAGCCGCCACGTTTTTCATCGCTGAGCCGATATCCTTAAACGCGCGCTCGGTGTTGGTCATTAATCCGTTTAGCTGCTCTGCTAAGTTGGCATAAAATCCAGTTAGCTTACTGGCATCAAGTCGACCGTCCATATAGCCTTCGCCAGCACGGCTAATGAGCGTGGTTAAGTCATCCTGAATCTTCATTTCTTGGAACACATCTTGCCATTCGGCTGTTGTGCCAATGCGATTGCCTTGTTCGTCCAAAATTGGATTCATGAGCAATTGCAGGTGTTGTCCAGCGATATCAATCTTAGCAATATGGTTATGTTGAATTTTAGCGAGAATATCAATTTGATGGTTAGGGTTGGCGTGGAAAGTATCGATGTTTTTACCGATCAGAGTATTCGCATCAAAGTTGGGTAAGACAGAACGAAGATCGCCTTCTATTTTTTTCAAAAAGGTTTGTAACGCAGGGTTAATATAAATGATTGTGCGGTTCTGATCTGCCAGCATGATTTTGGCATTCATCTTATCTAAGCCAGCTTGCATACGATAAGCAATGCGTGAATTCGTGTTGCTTTCGTTGACCTGCGCACTTAAACGAATTTGCAGTATTTTGGCTTTTTCTGCCAACTGACTGGTGATATTAGAGCCAGATGTTTCTATGTTGGCATCAAGCACGCCTGTGCTCAATTCAGTTAATCGACGAGCAATTTGGTGTTGTTTATTACTCGACCAGAAGGCGTGATAAGCTGAAAGAAGGGCGGTTGCGGCAGCGGCAAAGGTAACGATTTCACCACCTGTTACGGCACCTAAGTAATCCATAATGCCCGCTGAGAGCGCCAAACCAGCCGTGAACAATGACAGGCCAACTGGCGAGAAGTGCTCAAAATAGTTGAGAGAAGATGCCAGTGATTTAGGTTGACCATGTTTAAGTTGAGCATGACCTGCAGCGATGGCTCGGTAAGCCTGTTCAGCTTCGGCAACTTGCTGGCGCGTTGCTGGGCGGCGAATGCTCATGTAGCCTGTTGTTTGTCCGTTTTCAATAATCGGTGTAGCATTAGCCACGACCCAATAATGCTCACCAGTTTTACGACGGTTTTTAACAATTTGTACCCATGTGCGACCTTCATGTAAGGTTGCCCAAAAGTCGGCAAAAACTTGTTCGGGTACATCGGGATGACGAAGTATATTGTGCGGCTGTCCAACCAGTTCGCCCCACGAAAAACCAGAGGCGGCAACGAAAGCCTCATTGGCTAAGGTAATGTTACCTTTTAGGTCGGTATAGCTTACCAATAATGTATTGGCTGCAAGCTGATATTCTTGTTGTGTAACGGGCTGATTAATACGCATGTTTGGTTGTCCCCATATTGTCTTTTTGAATTGCTTTTTATTTTTTTGCGTAATCTTGAATAATCTTACATAAGAACAGGTTTCTTTACTAGCTTATTTGCGTAATAAAAGTGCGTAAATTAAGCTTATTTAGCTCGTGCTATTAAAATAAACATTGTTGTTCAGTTGATGTTGATATAATTGGTTTTTTTGTTCATGATTTGCACGAAAAGGAATGGGCGTTAGCCAATCAGCTTTGGCAAATGCCCTAACGCTAGTAGTATTTGTTGCTTTTTCTTTTGCTTGTAGGCAATGGGTTTGCTATTCCCTTCGCGTCAGCAAAAAAACCACCTAAAATTCCACTTGCTATCATTGCTTGTTCTAAATGGAAATACTGGGTTAAAAATACACAAAGCGTGGTGTTAAAAATAACTTATCAATATTTTTAATCAGGCTATTGTTTTTTGTTTATGGGCTTGTTATTGTAGTCCTGAACATACGCCGCTTTGGTGTAAGCTCGTAGCAGCAGACTCATTAGAACGCCTTAGTTAGGCTAACGATTCTGCTGGTGCGCTTTTGCACTGTTGCTGGAGTTTGTCATGGCTATCAATTATGCGCTTGCCCTTGCTTTGGGTTCGAGCGCGTTAACGGGTTGTGTGGTTCATGCAGAGCCAAGAGTGGTTGTTTACGATGATCATCGTCCGCCCGTTTATCGAATTGAGCATTATCCACGTCCAATCATTCATCCGTCGCATCGTTACTACGAGCCACCCCGTTTTGAACATCACCCGCACCATGATCGTAATAATCACGGACATGGCGATCATCACCGCGATAACCACGGGCATGGTCATCATCACGGTAGAGGATAAAAAAAGCCCCGCAATTGCTTGCGGGGCTTTTTAATTCGTCAGCAAAATAATTAATAGGCACCTCTAAAAACCCAATGGGTAGGAGGTCTGGAGGAAGGGGGTATTGAAAATTGCATGTAACGCATTGATACCCCCCCCTTCCTTCAGCTAAAAAACAAACTTGGAAAGCCTAAAAAACAGCGAAGCGAGGTTTTTAGTGATTCCTTAACGCTTAACCACTGGCTTTGCGACTGGTTTAACAGGTGCTTTTGCCACGGGTTTGGCAACAACCGCAGGCTTTGCTACAGGTGCAGAAGCTACTTTGCGCTGCGCAGCGATTTGGCGTTCTGCTTCGTCTACACGGGCGCGTAAACGCGCTGCATTCTCTTCAGCCGCTTCTAAGCGACGGGTTGAGAGTTGCGCTGCTTCGTTTTGTTGGCGAATAGTGGTTTCTTGTTCGGTGAGTTTTGCTTCAAGTGCCGTTACACGTTGTTGTGTTTCAGCCAATGATTGTGCAAGTTGTGCGCGTTCAGCCTTGCCAGGATCACCAGAAGCTAAAAACAAGCCCAACAATAGTAACGCGCCAGCACCGACTAAAAGCGGTTTCGGTAAATTAATCATCGAGGTAGACATCATGGGTTTCCTTGTAGAGCACTTGTGTTAAATATAATACCTTTTTTAGGGTAATTAATCATCCAATAACCCGATTTCTTGCTGACTTTGCGGTAAAGGCTTGCTTGGCTTGACACCTAAGTTAGCCAATAAATGGGCTTGCGATACCAAGCCACCACGTCCATCGAATTTGGTTTTGGCTGCTTCCCATGTTTTTTGCGTCGTTGCAATTTGGCTGCCAATTTTATCGAGATCATCGCTAAAGCCGTTAAATTTGTCGAGCAGCTTTTCGCCACGGGCAATAATATCTTGTACGTTGTGCTGTTGTTGCGCATTGCGCCACAACTGTCCGACCATGCGCAACACAAATAGCAGGGTGCTTGGCGAGGTCAGTAGCACATTATTTTGCCAAGCGAACTCGTAGAGTCCACTATCGGCACGAGCGGCAGCCAGTAGCGCTGGTTCGACGGGCATAAATAAAATGACAAAATCGGGGCTGTTAATGCCCTTTCCTGCAGGGTAGTTTTTACGCCCCAGTCCGACAATATGATTACGAATACTGGTGAGGTGCTCGCTTAAGGCAATCGCGGCATCCGAGTCCGACTCGGCATTAACATGGCGCGTGTAAGCGGTGAGTGATACCTTGCTATCGACAATGATGTGCTTATCTTCGGGTAACAGTAGCAGCACATCGGGGCGTTGGCGCGTGCCCTCGTCATCGTTGGTGCTGTGTTGGGTTTTGTATTGTTGTCCTTCTATTAAACCCGCTAATTCTAATAAGCGTTCGAGTACTAACTCACCCCAGTCTCCTTGGCTTTTGTTTTGTCCCGTCATCGCGCGGGTTAGGGCATTGGCTTCGTCGCTGACTTTGGCGCTGGCTTGCATGAGATTGTTCACCTGTTCCGAAAGCTTGACGCGCTCGGTGGTATCTAATCGGTGTAGCTCTTCGACGCGCGTTTTAAACTCACCCAGTTTTTCTTTGAATGGGTCGATAAGGCTGGCAAGGTTCAGTTGCTGCTGCTGATTTAAGCGCTCACCTGTTTGCGCCAAAATGTCGCCAGCCAGTGCCTGAAACTGATTCGATAGCGCTGTTTTTGCGCCTTCGAGCAGGGCGAGTTTTTCTTCCGCCTGTTGGCGCTCGCTTTGCAATAGCGTATTGCTTTCTGCCAGCTCGATTTTAAGGCTGGTGATTTCGTTGCCCAATAGGTGTTGCTGTTGTTCTGCTTTTTGTTGCCAGTGCTGAATCTGTTGTTGAGCTTGTTCTAGCTGCAACGCTTGTTGTTGTGCGATTTGTTCGGCAAGCGCTAAAGCGGAGTGCGCAGCGAGTTTGCCTTGCCATTGCTTCCATAAAACTAAGAATAGAAAAATACCAATAATACTAATTGTAATGATAAGGCTGTCAATTTGCGGCATAAAATCAACTCTCTCTATATTGCTAATTTAAATATTGTCATTAAAAACTTTGATGATAATTGAGTCGTTATTTTATGCTGAATCACGGTAAGATAGTGACAGAATATCTTAAATTGCTAAACATAAATGGAATAGATTTGCATGACCATTAAACATCGTATCTTATGCTGGGCATTGTTGCCAGTGTGTTGTTCTTAGTTTTGGGTAGCTATAACTTGATTCAAGAACGGGGAATGAAAGATTCGCTACACACCTTGTATGCTGATCGCTTGGTACCGGCCGTTGACCAGATCGGTCCCGTCATTCGTTACCTCAATCGTGCGCGTTTGGATTTGCAATTAGGCGCACAACACGATCCAGCGGCTAGTCTTGCTAAGTTTCATACCAGTCACGGTGTTGAGCGTCATACGAACAATTTGGGCGAATACATTCCCAAAATTGAAAACGCTTGGAAAGCCTTCATGGCGACCGTCCTAACGCCTGAAGAGGCTGCCTTAGCTAAACAGATAGAAGGCGAGCTGAATAAAGCAGTAGCTGCGCTTAAGACTGGTCAGGCAGCGTTAAACTCGGGAGATTATGAGAAAGCTGCTTTTGCAGGTACGGCGAGTTTCGAGAAAGCGCTGGATGTCACTCCTAAGCTGCTTGATGAGTTGAATCATATGCAGTTACAAATCGCCAAGAATGAGTTTGAACAAGCTGTTGCTGCTTATAATCAATCGTTTATGCTTAATATTGTGCTCATTATTATCGGTTTGTTGGTTTTAGTTGGTGTTGCTTACAACTTATTGCGCGCAGTGTTAGTACCGATGCACGAATTGGTTGCTGTGGCACAGGCGGCAGGTCAGGGTCGTTTCGATGGTCGCGTTGCGACGGTTAATCACGATGAAGTTGGCGAAGCTTCTCGTGCGTTTAACGGTCTGATGGGATCGTTACAGTCTGCTGTCAAAGAGGTCAATACCGTGATGAACGCTGTGGCGCAGGGCGATTTTGCCCAGCGTGTGACGGCTGATTTGCCTGGTGAGTTGGGAGAGATGAAGCACGGCGTTAATGCCAGTGCGCAAAGTGTGTCCTTCACCATGGACGAGTTAGGTAAAGTGATGGCGGGCTTGAGCGCAGGGAACTTCAGTGTTCGTATGGACGAGCGCGTTGCGCCCGCATTTCGTGCACAGGTCGATGGTGCGATGGGAAGTTTGCAGCAAATTGTTGCCGATATTAACGCCGCGATGGAACAGGTTGCTAAAGGCGAGTTGAATGCTCAGGTTCGTGCCTCGGCACAGGGTTCATTGGCACAGCTCAAAGATAATATTAATGCGACCGTTGCTGGATTAGCGTCTATTTTGGGTGATGTGACGAACACGGTCAATGCACAAGCGCAGGGAGATTTGACAGTTCGTGTCACTGCTAAAGCATGTGGTAGTTTTGATGTGTTAAAAGAAGCAGTGAATACCAGCGCCACGCAAATGGAACAAGCTGTTGGCGCGGCAATCGCGGCTGCGCATAGCGTGACGCAAAGCAGTAGCGAAGTGGCACAGGGTAGTATGGACTTGTCGAGTCGTACGCAAGAACAAGCTGCCAGCTTGGAAGAAACCACTTCGGCTATGGAGCAAACACTTGCTTCGGTGAATACCACGCGTGCAGGCATTGTGCAGGCAGAAAAAATCTCTCATGATCAGCAACAGAGCCGAGAAGAGAGTCAGCGTGTGATGGTCAAAACGATTGAGGCGATGCAGGGGATTACCCAGTCGAGTGAGCAGATTGGTAGTATTGTGACCTTGATTGACAGCATCGCTTTCCAAACCAACCTGTTAGCACTGAATGCGGCGGTCGAAGCTGCGCGTGCAGGCGAGCATGGTCGAGGTTTTGCTGTCGTGGCTTCTGAAGTGCGCGCGCTCGCAGGCAAGTCTGCAGATGCAGCAAAAGATATTAAGGGCTTAATTGAAGCCAGTGTACGTCAGGTGCGCGAAGGCTCGGATTTGATTCAGCAAGTTTCGCATTCGCTTGATGCGATTGGTGCTGGCACGTCGCAAATGCAGAGTACCATTATTGAGATCTCGCGTGCGGCAGGCGAGCAAGTTAAAGCGATTGAGATGGTAAACACCTCTTTAAGTGCGATTGATAGTGCCACGCAACAAAACGCAGCATTGGTCGAGCAAACATCGGCATCGGCTGATGGTATGCGTCATCAAGCCAGTGATTTAACGCAATTGATGAGTCGCTTTAAAGTGGCGCAGCAGCAAGTATCTGCAGGGCAGGGTGCGCGTCGTTCAGTGCCTTCGTCTGCTGGTGTAGCGCCTCGTGCTCGTCCGTCTTTGCCTGCGCCCAAACAGTCTAGTAGTGACGAATGGGGTGAGTTTTAATAAGCCTTTTTCCCGCGAGAGCGGAAGTAATTCGCAATTAACGCCCTACGGGGCGTTTTTGTTATGTCATTAATAAAAAATGGTTGGTTTGTAAGCATTTTTATGTACGCTTTTGCGTGTAATGAGACTAAAATGGGACCACACTCTGATCGATGAGAGTGAGAATTCGTTTTAATCCATCTTTTTTTGGGGTTGATATGACCACATCTGGCGCTCCTCGTAGTATTCGCAAAGTTATCTTGTTGGCAGCGATCCTTGCTTCGCTTGTTTTAGTTGGTGCTGCATACCTATTTGCATTCTCTCTGTTTGAACGAGCTACACATCAACAGGCAAAAGTTCAGGCTAATGCGTTAGAGCAGTTAACCTTTCAAAATATGTATCAGGTCATGAGTCAAGGCTGGACGCGGGCACAGTTAACAGCGTTTTTAGCGAATACACGTTCTGTTTATCGTCAATCGGGTATGTCAATTGACTTGTATCGTAGCGAGTTGGTCGAGGCGCAGTTCGGTGCATTGCCAGATGCGCTCGAAGAAGGAGAACGACCCGCGCAAGTTACTCAGGCCTTTCGTACGGGTAGTTTAGTCGAGCTAACCAATGATGTGTTGCGCGATAGTTTTTTTCCGTTGCAAGCAGAAGAGCGCTGTTTAGGTTGCCATAGTCAAGCGACTGTTGGTGCTGTTTTGGGCGTTATGCACATTCGCCAAGATATGAGTGCAGCAGATGATGCGTTGGATGCTTTTTTAATTTTCTTCCTTTTGTTGCTACCGTTGCCGCTAGTGGTGGCATGGTGGGTTTCTGGTTACATTGCGCGTTGGCTTGGTATTGCGGTCGACCGTTTAAGTGGTCATATCGAGCAAATTGTTAAAGTGCGAGATTTATCCGCCATACAGGGCGATGCGGTTTTATCGGAATGGCAAGAGTTACGACCCTTAGCACAGGCATTACAACAGTTGGCAGGAAAGTTGCAAACCGTTGCTGTTGATCGCGACATTCTCGAATTTGAAATTCGTTTACTCGATAAGTTCATGATTACATCAGAAGTCGTTCGCGATTGGAAAGAGCATATTGTGATGTTGATGCAGGAAATCAATACCATTCTGCCAATGTATGCATTGTTTGTTGTCTTTCGTACCGATGAAGAAGAGCGTTTTGCTCTAGAAATATTTTGGGCAGGAGAGCCAACCTCTGCCATGCGCACACATTTTGAGCTATATGCGCGTGAGTGCATGGCATTGCATCCCCTGTTAGGCAGAAGCGCGTTGTTAGATGTTTATCACTCTGTTGTCGATCCACGACATCAGATTGATGAAGACCCGACATTGATTGAGGTTCAAACCAAAAATTTACTTTTGGATACGCCTAAGATTGGTGGTGTTGTTGGTATTGGTGTGCAATCAATGCTTAACCAAGACTTAACGCGTGCGGTGGTCATCGAAAGTATTTTAACGACGCTGATTAACGTGGTTGGCTCGATTAAGGCCATTAATAAATACACGCGAGATTTAGAGTTTTATGCGACTCGCGATCCTCTGACGCACTTGTATAATCAACGAGTCTTTCATGAAATGCTCGATCATGAGGTTGGACGTGCAGAGCGCAACCATGCACCGTTTACGTTGATGATGTGTGATTTTGATAATTTCAAGCTTATTAACGATCAATTCGGGCATATGTTCGGCGATAACATGTTGCAGGCGTTTGCGCGAGCTGTGGCAGCCCAATTGCGTCATGGCGATGTGTTTTCTCGCTACGGTGGCGATGAATTTTGTGTTATTTTTCCAGAAACCAATCTTGAACAGGCGCACGAGGTTGCACTGCAAGTCATGAGCGCTATTCGGGCGGTTAGTGAGCCGTTGCCTGACGGTGGTTTTGCCTACATTACTTGCTCGTTAGGGTTGGCGTGTTTTCCCGAGCATGCACAAAACGCAGAAGACCTATTCTTAATTGCCGATAATATGATGTATAAGGCAAAAGCGAGCGGCAAAAATCAAATCATGCTGCCCAGTGATGAGGATGTGTCTGCCGTTTATCGAGAGGTGACGCAAAAAAGCTTTATGCTCATTCAAGCTCTCGAAGCAGAAACCTTTATCGAACCTCACTTTCAACCGATCCTGACCGTACAAACAGGAGAAGTTGTGATTCATGAGTTGCTGATGCGCATTCGACAAGGTGATCGTTTGGTCGCGGCTGGTGAGTTTATTGAGTTGGCAGAGCGTATGGGTATTGTTCATAAGTTAGATTACTTGCTCATCAAAAAGGCTTTTGCGGTAATGGAAGCGAGTCAATACACGGGCAAGTTATTTATTAACTTATCACCCAGAGCATTGATTCTGAATGAATTTGTAGAGCAAATCAAAATGATGGCACATGAGCATCATATTGTGCCAGAACGCATTGTGTTTGAAATTACCGAACGTGATACCGTCAGTAATTTGAGTGCATTGGAAAAGTTTGTGCGGGAATTGAAGTTTGAAGGCTTTCAGTTTGCTATTGATGATTTTGGTTCTGGTTTTTCGTCATTTCATTATCTCAAGCATTTTCCTGTCGACTATCTCAAAATCGAAGGCGAGTTTATTGGCAATATGACGAAGGATTACATTGATAAAGCTTTCGTACAAAGTGCTGTGACCTTGGCGCAAGCCGTAGGCATAGAGACGGTTGCCGAATTTGTAGAGGACGCGCAAACCTTGCAGATGGTGCGTGATATGGGCATTCATTACGCGCAGGGTTGGTTTATTAGTTGTGCTAAACCAACCTTTATGACGCAAGTGCCAGAGGTCGTTAGCGAAGCCTTACGTAAAAACAGGGTTGATTGATGTTCGCATCCCCAAATTAACGCCCTACGGGGCGTTTTTTATGGCACAATTTAGGCATAAAATAAGACAAGAGGGAAAGTGATGTCTGAAATTGATGAAGTTAAAGAAGAGATTGGTTTTTATAAAACAGCGTGGACGTTTGTACTCACTGTTTTAGCCGCACTTGTTGGTTGGTTTATGCTTTACAGCGAAAAAGATGCGATTGCTGGCATGGCTCTGTTGGGTATTGTTGTCATGACAGGTTTGTGGTTTTGGCTACAGGTTAAGATTATGAAGCTTATTCGCTCTTTGAGAAATTTGTGATATGGATGCAATTGATACGCAGGTTGTTGCCTTGTTTTTAGTTATTGCAGGTTTAGCAGTGGGTATTTGGCATATGTATAAAAATACACAGTAGGAAGTTTAAGATGGATATTGAAACTATGCGATTGATTGCGATGTCAGTTTTTGTGGGCGGCATTGTTGCCGTTGCGATTCATATGGTTGTGACAAGCAAAAAACACTAACATCATTTAAGGTTGCTCAGTTATGTGCGGATTCGCAGGCTTCTTAGACCCAAAACTTACCCGTAGCGACGAGAGGTTAACAGCACTTGTTCGCGATATGAATTGTGCCATTACCCCGCGAGGACCTGACTCGGCAGGCGAGTGGACGGATGCTTATTCGGGGATTGCGCTGGGTCATCGCCGGTTATCGATCATGGATTTGTCGCCTGCAGGACATCAACCGATGTTATCGAACTGTGGGCGTTACGTCATCATTTTCAATGGCGAGGTGTACAACCACCATGCTATGCGTGCAGAATTGGCGGCGGCGGGCGTGTCGCCCGCTTGGCGTGGACACTCGGATACCGAAGTAATGCTGGCAGCGATTGCCCATTGGGGACTAGATGCCGCGCTATCACGCTTCAATGGCATGTTTGCTTTTGCCTTGTGGGATAAAGAAGCCAAGACACTCACCCTTGCCCGCGATCGCATGGGCGAAAAACCCCTCAGCTATGGTTGGGTCAATGGCATTTTCTTCTTTGCGTCAACGCTCGATGCCTGTCGAGCGCATCCCGACTTTAATGCTGGTATCGACCCACAAACGCAGGCGTTATTTTTGCGCTACGGTAATGTACCCGCACCCTATACCATTTTTACTGGCATGAAAAAGCTATTGCCAGCGCAGGTGCTCACGCTGACACAAGCGCATATTGCCAAAAAGCAGTGTCCACAGCCCCGTTATTATTGGCATCCGCAACAAATGGTTGAGCAAGCATTAGCGAACCCGTTTACAGGCTCAGATAGCGATGCGATTGGCGCCCTTGAAAGTTTGTTGATGGATGCGGTGAACATTCGCATGGAGGCCGATGTGCCGCTGGGCGCGTTTTTATCGGGTGGGTTTGACTCGTCGATTGTGGTGGCGCTGATGCAAGCGCAAAGTAGTCGCAAAGTGCGCACCTTCTCAATCGGCTTTGACGATGCCAAGTTTAATGAGTCGGAACATGCCCGAGCGGTAGCCAATCACTTGGGCACAGAACACACCGAAATGACCATTACTGCCCAAGATGCGCTGAATGTCATTCCGAAGCTTTCCAGTATTTACGATGAACCCTTTGCCGACTCTTCTGCCATGCCGACCTATTTGGTATCGAAACTCACACGTGAACACGTCACCGTTGCCTTATCGGGTGATGGGGGCGATGAGTTGTTTGGTGGCTATGGGCACTATGCAACGGGTGCTAAACTCTGGCATAACCTTGGCGGTAATCCTCAAGCCTTATTGAACGTCGGAGCAGGTGCATTGCACACTTTACCACCGATAGTGTTGAATAAAGTTGGTGACTTGGTGGGTAAAGGCAATTTAGGCGACCAACTGGGTAAACTTGCTGATTTATTACCTTACTTGAACACGCAAGACAATGCGTATCGTGGACTGGTGTCGCATTGGCGCGACATGAACGCACTGATGCCTGATGTGACAGAACCGAAAACCCTGTTATCAGGCTTAGAAGTCTTGCCCGCTGGCTTGTCGGATATGGCGCAGACCATGCAATACCTTGATATGCGCACCTACATGAGCGACGACATCTTAACCAAGGTGGATCGTGCCAGCATGGCGGTGAGTTTAGAAGGACGTATTCCGCTGCTCGATCATCGTGTGGCTGAATTTGCTTGGTCGCTGCCACAGAACATGAAGCGTCGTGATGGTGTCGGTAAATGGATTTTGAAAGAACTCACCTACAAGCATATTCCTCGTGCCATTATGGACAGACCTAAACAAGGCTTTGCTGTACCGCTCGCCGATTGGCTACGCGGCGACTTGCGCGATTGGGCAGAGTCGTTATTACAGGCCGACAAATTGTCTGCACAAGGACTCAATGCTAAGTTGGTGCGTAACGCATGGCAAGCACATCTAAGCGGCAGTCGCGACTTCAAAACCCCCTTGTGGACGGTATTGATGCTGATGGCGTTTGTGGGCAAATAACATGAAAATCGCCCTATTATTACAAACCCTCGGCAAAGGGGGCGCAGAGCGCGTTGCCTCTTTGCTGTCGCAACAGTTCGAGCGCGAGGGTCACGAAGTCCATGTGTTATTGTGGGAAGATGTTCAGCATTATCCGCATGGTGGCACACTCACGGTGTTGAACACCCCAGCAACCCCTTCGCTGGTCGGTAAGTTACTGAATTTATTCAAGCGCGCTTGGCTCCTGCGAAAGTGGCATAAGCAACATAAGCCCGATTTACTCATTAGCCTGATGGAAACCGCCAATATTCCTGCCGCCTTGTCAGGTGTACCAGTTGTGATTTCGGTGCATCTCGACCCACGTTTTGAGTTGGCGAGTTATCAGCGCTTACTGATGAAATGGCTCTATCCCTTGCCGAATGTGAAAGCCCGTGTGGCGGTATCGCATGGCATTGCCAAGGTGCTCGAAACGGATTTTGGTATTAAAGACTGGCAAGTGATTGCTAACCCTGTTGATTTGGTCGATATTGCGCAGCAAAAAACCTTGCCAAGACTGCCAGAAGTACCGACGTTGCAAGGTGACTATATTCTCGGTATCGGACGCTTGCACCCACAAAAAGGATTTGACCTTCTCATTGACGCTTATGCACAAAGCGCCTTGTGTCGTGTTAAACCGCTGGTGATTTTAGGGGAGGGTGATAGCCGTGCCGACCTAGAAGCTCAAATTGCCACACACGGTTTGCAAGACTGGGTGCATTTGCCAGGATGGGCGAACAATCCCTTTCCGTGGTTTGCAGGCGCTTGGGCGTTTGTTATGAGTTCGCGTTCGGAAGGGCTAGGCAATACGCTTATCGAAGCGATGGCGTGTGGCTGTGCTTGT
This sequence comes from uncultured Francisella sp., assembly GCA_964606405.1. Classification (GTDB taxonomy): domain Bacteria; phylum Pseudomonadota; class Gammaproteobacteria; order Thiomicrospirales; family Thiomicrospiraceae. Next base: position 26,784 of record CAZSGH010000009.1, on the reverse strand, counting down.
ATTGCTGCTGATTGTGATTTTGGACCGAGAGATATTATTACGCATGAGCAGGATGGCTTACTGGTTGCACCTGAATCCCCCAACGCCTTATCCCATGCACTCGATCAGTTATATCAATTGCCGGTGCAGACCGCGCAGTTGCAGCAAAAGGCGATTATCAAGGCTGAGAATTATAGCTTACCCCTCATTGCTTCTCTCTGGATAGAAAAGGGCATCGATGATGCGTGAAAATTACTCTGAGCTGCTCCTATGTCGTTAAAAATGGTCTCAAAGCGCACTTGGATTACTGTAGCCTTGCCTTTTTTCGAGCATTTTTGTCTGGTCTAAGCAGCGCTCATCATGTTTTCACACAACCTCTTTTGAAGCATTCTGCTGCTGTTCTAAAAAACGCTTGTGATTGTTCGTTACTCATAATAAACTTACCCGATACAATGATAATAAGCGACAGTTCTGAGTTACCTCTGAGAACCTATTGGTGATGCAGGTTCGTTGCATGAGGGAAGAAAATGCCAAGAAAACAGGCAATCAAGCCGAAAATAACACGATCTATGCCAGCCTATGCGCAAGCATTGCTGGGTTTGTTACAGGTCCAATCCGCAGAGTCAGATGCCTCGCCTTCATCTACGTTAACGCGCATGACAGCGTTGGCAGCGCAAATCCTATCAGCTGATCATGTTAGTGTTTGGTCTTGGGATGCGTCTGATCCGCAATTCCTCGTCTGTCGCGATGCCCTGAGTTCAGGCGAACACACACTTGGGCAGCGGCTGTGTGTAGAGACGTTGCCACTTTATTTCTCCCACTTTTGGCATCAGCGCTTTCTCGCTTGTCATGATTTTTCTGTACGCTCTGCCGACTGCTCCGATCACTGGTGTGAATGGGAGACGATCTTTGATGGTCAGGTGCAGAGCGCATTACATGTTCGTTTAAGTCATCAAGGACATGTGCTCGGTATTTTACGTATTGAGCATGCACATCCGCATACTTGGCAAGAAGATGAGCTTACATTTGCACAATTGTTGGGTGACCAAGTTGTTCATGCCTTGCATGAAGTGGATCACCTAGCGATGCAAATGGAGTTGGCATTGGCTTCGACGGTGTTTGATGTTAGTCGTGATGCTATTGTTATTATGGATGCCATGGGCATTGTGCGTAAGGTCAATCCTGCCTTTACGCAGAATACGGGCTTTGAACCAGAAGAAATTCTCGATCATTATTACCCACAATGGGTAAATGAGGGTGGTCAAGCGGACGTTGATTTTGATTTGATTTGCCCATTGGTACAATCAGGCAATCATTGGCAGGGTGAGCTATTACAACGGCGTAAACACGGCAAAGCACAGGCGGTGTGGCAAACGATGTTGTCGGTACGTAATGACTTAGGGAGTGTGAGTCATTATATTGCCATCGAAACCGATATGAGTGCTTATAAAGAGGCACAGGCGCGCGTTCATTTCTTATCGCATTACGATGCTCTAACGGGTATGGCGAATCGCGCGCAGCTTGAGGAGTATATCGGACATCAATTAAACATCTCTGCAGGCAAAAGCGAGAGCGTTGCCGTTATTTGCCTCGACTTAGACGATTTCAAAAAAGTGAACTTGAGTTTGGGTCATGGTTTGGGTGACCAGCTACTTGGTGTTTTGGCGCGTCGCCTCGAGCGCGTTAAGCCGAGTGAGGGGTTGTGGGCGCGGTTGAGTGGCGATGAGTTTGCTTTTGCTATTTCTGTTGCCGATCAAACAGAAGCGGCACAAATCGCTCAGCTATTAACGGAACGATTTAATGAGCCTTTTGCGCTTGCCGAGCAACAAATTCGTTTGACGGCCTCTTTGGGGGTCGCGCTCTATCCACAGGATGCGATGGACAGTGAAGTGTTGTTGCGTGCTGCACAGAGTGCGATGCGTGCAGTGAAACAGTCGGGCGGTAATGGTATTCGTTTTTATACAGCAACCATGAATGCGCAGGCCGTAGAACGTCTATTGTTGGAAAACCAATTGGCGCAGGCTGTATCATTGGGGCAGTTAGTCTTGCATTATCAGCCACAGGTATCGCTCAAAACAGGGCAGTTGATTGGGCTAGAGGCGTTGGTTCGTTGGCAGCACCCTGAATTAGGGCTTGTGATGCCGGGTCATTTTATTCCCTTGGCAGAAGAAACAGGGCTTATTGAGGGGATTGGTGATTGGGTATTGGTTGAGGCATGTCAGCAGGCGGTGGCTTGGATAAATGCGGGTATTGATATGGTTACCATGGCGGTTAACGTATCTGCACCACAGTTTATGCGTCAACCGATCCGAGATCGGGTTGCTCAGGTATTGGCAGAAACAGGATTGCCTGCGCATATGCTCGAGTTGGAATTGACTGAACGTATCGTTATGCACGATCCTGCTCATGTTCGTCAAACGCTTATTGCTTTGTCTGAGTTAGGGGTTCAGTTATCACTTGATGATTTTGGTACAGGCTATTCCAGTTTAAGTTACCTGCAAAAGTTTCCATTAGATAAGCTGAAGATTGATATGTCGTTTGTGCGCAATATTGCCCACTCTACTGACGACTTGGCGATTGCTAAAGCGATTATTCAACTGGGCAAAACAATGGAACTGACCGTTATTGCTGAAGGCATTGAAACGATCGAACAAAAGCATCTGTTAGCACAAGCAGGATGCGAAGAGGGACAAGGTTATTACTACGCCAAGCCTTTGCCTGTCGACAAAATAACAGAGGTGCTGTATAGGCAGAGCGCACCGAGCGGTTGGCCGATAGTGTGAGGATGGTGTTGTCATCAGCATGAAAAAGGCGACCTAAGGGTCGCCTTGTCATATGAGCGTACTAGGTTAATCGGCCAGCATCACCTGCCAACGTGCTACCTGTTTACGTACCTGATTCGGTGCTGTACCACCCAAATGGTCGCGTGCGGCAACTGAGCCTTCTAGCGTTAACACTGCAAATACATCGTCGCCTGCATTGGGCGCAAACTGCTGAATTTCTGCCAGTGTCATGTCCGATAAATCTTTCCCAGTCGCAACGCCGTAACCGACGGCTTTGCCGACCATTTCGTGCGCATCGCGGAAAGGTGTGCCTTGTTTGACTAAGTAATCGGCTAAGTCGGTTGCGGTCGCAAAACCACGACGTGCGGCTTCGCGCGTGATGTCGGTGCGAACGGTCACCGCAGGCATCATGTCGGCAAAAGCACGTAAGCTGCCCATAACGGTGTCGATGGTATCAAATAGCGGCTCTTTGTCTTCTTGGTTGTCTTTGTTGTAGGCTAAGGGCTGACCTTTCATCAGCACTAACAACGCCATTAAGTGTCCGAAGACGCGTCCAGACTTGCCGCGCACCAATTCTGGCACATCGGGGTTTTTCTTTTGTGGCATGATGCTCGACCCTGTGCAGAAGCGGTCGGGCAGATGAATGAAGTGGAACTGTGCCGATGTCCATAAAATCAATTCTTCACTAAAACGCGACAGGTGCATCATCATAATGCTGGCAGCGCTGGTGAACTCGATGGCAAAGTCGCGGTCAGAAACAGCATCTAAAGAGTTTTGACACACACGTTCAAAGCCTAGTAGGCTGGCGGTGTATTCACGATCAATCGGGTAGGTCGTTCCTGCGAGTGCGGCAGCGCCTAGCGGTAAGCTGTTGGCACGTTTACGACAATCTGCAAGACGTTCGTGGTCGCGCTCCAGCATTTCTGTCCATGCCAGCATGTGATGACCAAAGGTAATCGGTTGTGCGGTTTGCAGGTGCGTAAAGCCAGGCATGATGCTATCGGCTTCGCGTTCTGCTAAGCCCACTAAGCCGCGTTGCAGGCGACGAATTTCGCCCTGAATACCGTCAATAGCATCGCGTAAATACAGGCGAATGTCGGTAGCGACCTGATCGTTACGGCTACGCCCTGTGTGCAATTTTTTACCCACGTAACCAATGGCATCGGTCAGCTCTGACTCGATGTTCATGTGTACGTCTTCACGCTTAATCGACCATTCAAAGTCGCCCGCTTCAATTTTGCTTTTAACTTTGCCCAAACCCGTGATAATCAAATCGCGTTCATCATTGGTTAAAACGCCCACTTTTGCCAACATGGTGGCATGGGCAATCGAGCCAGCAATGTCTTGTGCATACATGCGTTGATCGAAGGTAACAGAGGCAGTAAAGGCTTCGACAAAGGCATCGACAGCTTCGGAAAAACGACCGCCCCATAGGGCATTGGTTTGATTCATGGTGAACACTCAGGTAACAGTAAGCAATAATACTGCCTATTTTAACATGCTATCTTCATTAGAACATCTTTAAACACGCGTCATTCCCGCGAAAGCGGGAATCTATCCCGTTGATTTATGGATCTCCGCACGCGCAAGGATGACGAGAGGATGTGTTTTAAGCGATGGCTGTTGCGCTTATGTTAAAATGCGAATCATTATGATGTTAACGGCAAGCAACCTTTCTTGTGTGCGAGGGCATCGCACGCTATTCTCCGATGTGTCCTTTACCCTGTCGGCGGGTGAGCTATTGCTGGTATCGGGACATAATGGCGCGGGAAAAACCAGTTTGTTAAGTTTGTTAGCGGGATTTCGTTCGCCCGATGCAGGGCGAATTGCTTGGCAAGGGGTGTCGATTGATGCGGCCGAATCCGACTTTCGTCAGCAGATGGTGTGGTTGGGGCATCGCAATCCGCTCAAGCCAGAGCTGACCGCTATCGATAATTTGCAGTTATTACAATCGTTGCGCCCGCATCCTACGACCAGTCTTACACAAGCCTTGGCGCAGGTTGGGTTAGGTCGTCATGCCCATAAGCGCGTGGCTGAGTTTTCGGCGGGAATGCAACGACGCTTGGCATTGGCAAGTTTGCTGGTGTGTGACGCAAAGCTGTGGATTTGTGACGAACCTCAAGCGTCTTTGGATGCTGCGGGGGTTGTGCTGTTTGAATCCTTGGTCAGCGACTTTTTGGCGTCGGGTGGCTGTGTGGTGATGACCTCGCATCATGCGTTGGGCTTGCCAAGTGAGCGCGTGCAATCCTTGGTGTTGGGGCGCGCGCAATGATGCCCTACTGGTTATTATTCAAGCGCGATATGGCGTTAGCCAGCAGCCACCTTGCCGACTCGCTCAACCCTGTGTTGTTTTTTGCTTTGGTGGTGCTGATGTTTCCCTTAGCGTTGGGTGCATCGCAAAGTTTATTAACGCAGGTTGCACCCGGGTTGTTGTGGGTGGCGGCTTTGTTGTCGGTGTTGATGTCGTTAGAACGCATCTTCAAAGATGATTTACACGAAGGCTTGCTGGCGCAGTGGTGGTGTCGCGGTCGCTCGTTGGTCGGCTATGCTGCTGTGCGCGTGTTATCGACTTGGTTGACGGTGGCGTTGCCGCTGGTATTGCTCTCGCCTATGATGGCGTTGGTGTTGGGTTTGCCCAGTGCGGCGATTCCGATCTTGATGCTGTCGTTGGCGTTGGGGTCGGGGGTGTTGGTTGCTGTCGGTGCGGTGGGCAGTGCCTTAACCACGGGTTTGCCCAAAGCAGGCATTTTGTTAGCACTGATTGTGTTGCCGTTTTATATTCCCGTGCTGATTTTTGGTGCGAGTAGTGTGGCGGTGGTCAGTGTCGGGCTATCGGGGGCAGGTCAGGTGTATGTGTTGGCGGCCTTGTGGGTACTGAGTGTGGTGCTCGCGCCTTTTGCGATTGGGGCAGCGTTGAAAATTGGGGTAAGTCAGGCGTGAATCGGGAACCCCCAACCCTATAGGTTTTTAGAGGTTATCATGAATCGTTTTATGAAGTGGCTTTATCAGTTAGGTACGCCACGATTTTTTTATCCCTTGGCAGGGAAGCTGTCGCCTTGGTTGGCGGGTATTAGCTTGCTGTTGCTGGCTGTGGGTAGTTATTGGGGGTTGTTCGTCGCACCTGCGGATTATCAGCAGGGCGAGGCGTTTCGTATTATTTATGTGCATGTCCCCGCTGCGTGGTTGTCGATGTTTGTCTATGCCATGATGACGGTATCGGCGATTGTCGCGCTGGTGTGGCGTGTGCGCATGGCTGAAATCGCCTTAATATCGAGTGCCTCTATTGGCGCAAGTTTCGCCTTAATCGCCTTGCTGACGGGGGCGATTTGGGGCAAACCCATGTGGGGCACGTGGTGGGTGTGGGATGCGCGTCTCACCTCGGAACTGATTTTGTTGTTCGTGTATATCGGCATTATCGCCCTATACAACGCCATCGACGATAAGCGCAGCGCAGGCAAAGCGGTCAGTATCTTAACGGTGGTTGGTGTGGTCAACTTGCCGATTATTCATTATTCGGTGGTGTGGTGGAACACCCTGCATCAGGCAGCGAGCGTTAGCAAGTTGGGTGCGCCGAGCATTCATATCGATATGCTGTTACCGCTGTTAGTGGTGGCGGTGGCGTTTAAGGCGTTTTATGGTTGGATACTGCTGATTAAGATGCGTGCTGAACTGGTCGAACAAGATGCGCGTGCGGGTTGGTTGCGCGCCGTATTGAACGAGGAACGTAATGATGGCTAACTACGCGCTTTATGTTTGGTCATCGGTGGGCATTGCGGCTGTGGTGCTGTTGTGGAATTGGGTATCGGCAACGCTGGCGCATCGTCGGGCGTTGCGCGATGCGGTGGCAATGATGCAGGCAGAGGAAGAACACCATGAGTCCGATTAGAAAAAAGCGCTTAGCACAAATTACCTTACTGCTCAGTGCTGTTGCCATCGCATTATTTTTATTGCTGCAAGCGTTTAACGAAAACATGTCGTTTTACTTCTCGACCAGTGATGTGGTGCAGGGCAAAGCCCCGACCGAACGCAACTTCAGAATGGGTGGTTTGGTATTGAATGGTAGCGTGCAGCGCGCTACCGATAGCCTGAAAGTCAGCTTTCGCCTAACCGATATGGCGCAAGAAGTGCCTGTGGTGTATGAAGGGATTTTACCTGACCTATTCCGCGAAGGGCAGGGCGTGATTGTCACGGGGCGCATGCAAGGTAACCGCTTTATTGCCGAAGAAGTGCTCGCCAAACACGATGAAAACTATATGCCGCCAGAGGTGGCCGACTCGTTGAAGAAGGCGGGGAAGTAAAGCTGTGCTTTCAAATATCCTATGAGTATTGACTGCATAGTGTATTAGCAGCAATTCAAAAGACCTTGCATACTAGTTAACCCGTCATTACCGCGAAAGCGGGAATCTATCTTGTTGATTTTATGGATTCTCGCATACGCGAGGATGACGAAAAGTAGGGAAGGTCTGAAAAATACGGCTTTCGCCTTTTTTCAGACTTCCCAACTTGTTTTTTTGGTTGGTGGAAGGGTTGTTATCAATGGGTTACAGGTTGAAAGTGTGCATCACTTCCCCCAAGCCCCCAACCCGTTGCATTGTTCAGATATTCCGTAGGTTTTTAAACGCGCCCTAAAATAACGTACTTAGTATCAGTAATATTTTTTCTTTCATTTTGTTTTAGCTATTGTATAATGATTGTACAATCTACCTATAGTTCTATCTGTTAGGTGTATAAGTTGTTTCTCAATCAAGCTTATGCGTTTTAATCTTATCTTTTTGCCAATCTTTACTGGTTTTCTCTCTTCCATTCTATTGTTGTTATCGTGGCAAGGTGTGGCTGTTGCCGCACAACCAAATAAGCCACTCGTGTTTGGTGTTTACGCTTATATCGACGAAACACGTGTTCGTGCTGAATATCAACCGCTGATTGATTATGTTAATAAGACAATGGGAGAGGGTAGTATCGCGTTGCAGGTTTTGCCGATGGACAAGTTTAATGATGCTATTCGCGATCATACCGTCGATCTCGCTACTACCAACCCGACCCATTTTTTGCAGTTACGTTATCAGTACGATTTAACAGGGGCGTTAGCAACACGCGTGCGTAAAAGCGAAAATCAGCCTTTGTCGGTATTGGCGGGTGTGATCGTTGCTAAAAATAGTCGCAAAGACATTAACCGACTCAGTGATATTCAGGGTAAAACCATCGCTATTTCGAGTAAGCAGCATTTGGGTGGTTATTGGGCGCAGTTGTACGAATTTGTAAAAGCGGGCATTGAGATTAAGGATGAGCAGCTTTTATCTGTCGGGACACATCAAAAAGCGGTAGAAGCGGTATTGTCGGGCAAGGCGGATGTGGGGTTTGCTCGTACTGGTATTTTAGAACTGATGCAAGCGCAGGGAAGTATCGCCGCCAATGATATTAAAGTGATTAATGCTCAGTATTTTCCTTCTTTCCGTCACAAAATTAGTACTGAACGTTATCCTGAATGGGCTGTCTTTGCTTTGAATCAAGATAGTGCGCAGGTTAAAGCAGTGGTGCTTGCTTTATTGGCTTATCGACCCGCGATAGAGCAGGTTGAAGATGGTGGTATTTTGGGTTACGACTTGCCCGCAGACTATATGAAGGTAGAAGCACTGGCGCGTGAATTGCGCTTGCCACCGTTTGATTTTGTTCCCGAGTTTGGTTTTTCTGATGCGTGGCAAAAATGGCAAGACAAGGGTTTGCTTGTGCTTGGATTGATGCTGTTGCTGTTCTTATTGTTTGTGTCGCTGGTGGTCTTGTACCGACGCGCTCAAGCAGAACGTTATCGCAATCAGTTGTTGCTTTCTTCGTTAGGTGAAGGTGTTTTTGGGGTCGATAAAAATGAGCGCTGTACCTTTATTAATGCCGTGGCGCTCAACATGCTTGGTTACACAGAAGATGCTGTATTAGGCCGGCACCAACATGCTTTGTTTCATCACCATCATTCCGATGGGCGTGTGTTTGATCGTGCAGATTGTCCTGTTTCTCAAACCTTACAAGATGGGCAAAGACGCTCAATGGAAACACATTTAATTCGTGCCGATGGTTCGATTTTTCCTGCCCATTTAACCGTTGCTCCTATGATTGAAGCAGGCAAGATTGTGGGCGTTGAGGTCATTTTTCAGGATATTTCGCAACAAAAAGCCGCGGAAGCTCGCCTATATCAGTTGGCGAACTTCGATTCGCTAACGGGTTGTGCCAACCGTCGTCATTTTATGGAACAACTCAGTGCTTATTTTGACTTGGGCAATGAGCCGATGGCGTTGTTAATGCTGGATTTAGATCACTTTAAGAAGATTAATGATACGCACGGACACGCGGTTGGCGATGCAGTATTGCAGGCCTTTTCGCGCGTGTTACACGATAAACTACATCATGACGATGTTGCTGGGCGTATTGGTGGGGAAGAGTTTACGGTCTTGTTACCGAATAGCAATGCTGTGCAAGCGAAAGCATGGGCAGAAGATATGCGTGAGGCGGTAGCGGCATTGGTGGTGACGCATTCAGATCAGAATGTGGGCGTGACGGTGAGTGTTGGTGTCGCTGAGTTTGATTTATCGCTTGAAACCATTGATGATTGGCTGTTAAAAGCGGATAACGCGGTTTATCGTGCTAAAGACGGTGGTCGGAATCAGGTTGTCGTATCATGAAATGGTTAACAGCTTGTTTAATTTTGGGTTTTTGTGCTTACCACACTACTGGCTTTAGTGCTGTTTATGCCGCCCAGACGCAATATCAAGAACCATCCCAGATACAAGAAGAACATCATGTCGAGTTGCCCACGGTTAAAATTGCGATCTTGGCGTTTCGTAATAAAGTAGAAACAGCAAAACGTTGGCAGCCCTTGTTTGATTATTTAAATAAGACACTACCAACTTACCATTTTGAGCCTTATTACTATCACAATGACCAGTTCGAAACCTTGCTACATGATACAACCGTTAGTTTTGTATTTACTAATCCGACGGATTACGTGCAACTGACTTATCGGTATGGGTTGTCGTCTCCCTTAGCAACGCTGGTCAACAATGATGGTGGCTTACCCGTCGCACAGTTCGCAGGGGTTGTGGTGGTTCGTGCCGATCAAAAGGATATTAATACGCTTGCCGACTTAAAGGGTAAACGTGTCGCTGCGCCGAACAAATCATCGTTAGGTGCTTATCAAATGCAGATGTACGAATTGCTTCAGCTAGGTATTGAACCCGACGATTTTACCTTGTTGGAGGTGGGGCAACCGCAAGAAAATGCATTGCTAGAACTGATGGAAAAACGTGCTGATGCAGCATTTGTGCGCACGGGGGTGTTGGAGTCACTTGTGAGCAAAGGCGAGATACGTTCGGATGCGATTAAAGTTGTCGATGCGCAATGGCGCGCTGAATTTCCGTTTTTAACCAGTACGCGTTTATATCCTGAATGGCCTTTTGTTGCGCTACAAAGCGTCAATACGACTTTGGCGCGAGAGGTGACGACTGCGCTGTTGAGCATGCCGCATAATGGAGAGATCGCGCAAGCGTTAAAAATTGCGGGTTTCACCATCCCAGGAGATTATCGAGAAATCGACAGCCTATTGCATCAGCTGCGCTTGCCACCGTTTGAAGGCGATGCAGTTTTTTCATTTAGTGATGTTTGGCAGCGTTGGCAAACCGAAGTTTTGGTGCTAGTGAGCTTAATCGTATCGTTATTGTTAGGGCTATTGGTTTACCTTGTTGCGGTGAATCGTCGGTTAAGATTAGCACAGAAGTACAAGATGCGAGATGAGGCACGTATTCATCAACTGGCCTTTTACGATGGATTGACAGGGCTTCCTAATCGCAGTGTGCTCACCGAAACCTTGGCACAATCGATTGTGACTGCGGCGCAAGATAGAGATGTTCACGCCTTGGTTTTGCTCAATATTGATCGCTTTAAGTTGGTTAACGATGCGCGCGGTAAAAATGTCGGCGATGCCTTGCTTAAAGGGGTTGCAGCAAGATTGCAACATCTTATTCGTAGCGAAGATGTTTTGGTACGTATTGCAGCCGATGAGTTTGCCTTGCTGACCATGCGATTGAATCACCAATCACCGCATCATCGTCATATTGTTCAGGAATTGCTTGAGCGCATTATGCATGCTTTCCATGCGCCGTTATTGGTCGATGGTGAAGATATGGTTATCAGCATGAGTTTTGGGGTCTGTTTTTATCCCGAGCATCATGCCGATAACACCCAGACGGTGTTGCGTCATGCTGATACCGCCTTGCACTTAGCTAAAGCGGCTGGGGGTAATCAGTTTGTCTTTTTCGAAACCGATATGGGCGAAAACGTGCGTCATCGATTCCGCATTGAGCGGGAGTTGCGTGAAGCCTTAGCACAGCAACAGTTGTGTTTATATTTGCAGCCGCAGGTCGATGCAAAAGGCGAACGAGTGGGTGCCGAGGTCTTGGTGCGTTGGCAGCATCCAGAACGCGGTTTGGTTCCTCCGATGGTCTTTATTCCGATTGCAGAATCCTCGGACTTAATTGTCGAATTGGGCAAGTGGGTCATGGTCGAATCTTGTAAGCTATTGGCACAAGATACCCTGCGTCAGTTAGAGATTCGCTTATCAGTCAACCTCAGTCCGCGTCACTTTCGTCAGGCAGGATTTGTGTCTTGGATGAAGCAAGTTTTACGTGAAACAGGAGCCGACCCACATCAATTAACGCTAGAAATTACCGAAGGCTTAATGATCGACAATATTCATGACGTCATCGCCAAAATGAGCGAACTGCATGAGTTGGGTATCCATTTTTCGATTGACGATTTTGGTACGGGTTATTCGTCGCTGGCGTATATTAAGCGTCTACCCATTCAGGAACTTAAAATCGACAAGACGTTTGTGCAAGAGGCTCCTGTCGATGCCGATGATGCCGCTTTAGTCGAAACCATTTTAGCCATTGCTATGCATTTAAATTTAAGTGTGGTTGCAGAAGGTGTCGAAACCCCAGAACAGGCAGAGTTTTTAAATGCTCGTGCCGATGTGATTCATCAGGGCTATTTATTCGGCAAGCCAGAACCAGCGGCTTATTGGTTAGCGCAGTGGCAGGAAAGCCTAAAATAAGCGCACGCTAACCAACCGTCATTCCCGCGAAAGCGGGAATCCATATCCTTGATTTTATAGATACCCCAAAGTGTTGGGTTGTTGTTGGTGTCCTATTTCGTCAACGAAATAAATAATTGCGGCAAACGCTCTGGCAAACGGTCTACATGGTCGATGACGGTGTAGTGTTTACCAAAAATGTCCGCCACATACTTATCGGCATTGGGATCGAGGTTGATACAGTAGGTAGCAATCCCTTTTTGACTCAATTCTTTCACTGCTTCGCGGCTGTCAGAAATTAAGGCTTGTGGGTCTTTGCTGTCGATATCGGCAGGTTCACCATCGGTGAGTACCAGCAACAGCTTTTTGTCGGCATCGCGGTGTTCTAAATAATGTCCTGCATGACGCAAAGCAGCACCCATACGTGTCGATTGCCCAGGTTGCATAGCAGCCAATCGTGCTTTAACCCCATCATCCCATGCTTCGTTAAAGCCCTTGATGTGACGATAACGCACTTCGTGGCGCGTATTCGAATCAAACCCTGCAATTGCCAGTGGGTCACCCATTTTATCGACCGCCCATGCCAGTAAACTCACCGCTTCTTGGCTCAGTTCTAAGATGGTTTGCGTACTGCCCGTTGCTTTATTACCCACCGATGCCGACAAGTCGATTAATAACGACACAGCAAAATCACGACCATCCGTTTTATGACTCATATTGATACGTGGGTCGGGGCTAGAGCCGCCTTTGTAATCAATTAACGAGCGAATCGCCACGTCTAAGTCCAACTCGCTACCATCTTCTTGGTAACGAATGCGCACCTTGTTTTGTGGCTTAATCATGTCGATGAGTTGCTTGAGCTGACGCGCAATACCCGAATGCTTTTCCAGCAGCTTGTCGATGGTGCTTGCCTGTCCGCTCGGATGCAAGGTCTCGAACAAACTGACCCATTCTGGTTTATAGCTTTCGCTATGATAATCCCATTCTGGGTAATGACGTGGTGGCAATCCTGTCAGTTCGGGTTTTTGATCGTCCGGCTGCTTTTTCGATAAGTCGAAAACTTCTTCCTCATCGCCTTCTTCGATGAATAACCATAAATGACGGTTGTCATCGCGGTAATCGATTTCGGTATCGGTAAAGAAAATATTGGGTAGCGCATCGGACTGACGACGGGTGCGGGCGACAAAGCTAATGGCTAAGTCGGCAGCATCGCGTGTTGTGCTTGTATCAGTCGCCATCATGTTGTTGAACTTGCTCAAGAACTCCAAAATTGCTGGGTTGGTGTAGCCATGATTGGGATTCAAAATGGCATAAGACAGCATCGCCGCACGATGACGTAAGCAAGATTCATTGCTTTCGTTACAGGCGTGTTCGAGTGGTACAGGATGCAAGCTTAACCATAGGCGACGTAACCCAGGGTATTGGCGCATAGCCAGCGCTTCGACACGACAATCCTCGAATAGCTCAATGGCAAAACGCTGCATGGGGCTGTAGTTGTCGGCAACAATGCGTGTCGAGTAGCGTTTGTGTGCCGCCATATGGGCAATGAGCGCGCGGTAGCGGTTGATGCCTGAAACACCATTGATGTCATCGTAAATATCAGGCGCACGCAAACCAAACTCATCGAAGTAGGGGCGTTGTGCAACACCTTCTTCCAGAGCCGTTGGGTAGGGTACGATCATGGCATCTGTATCCCACATGGCTTTCAGAATCGCATCGAGTTGTCGTTCGTTGTCGACCAACAGCGTGCCATGACGCTCGCGCTGTAAAATGCTGAGGCTATCGGGGGTGTCTAACGAGAAGTAGGCAGCCTGACGTTCTGGATCGGCAGCATGAGCTTTAACGCCATAATGAATCCAGTTCTTCATGCCTGCAAGCGATAGCGTTTGCAGCACGCGCGGTGCGCTTTCTAAAAACTCAACTAAACAAGGGCTATTGATAATGGCGTGAAACCCATGAATCGATGGTGTGGTGGCTTGCATCGTATCGATAACGATTTGCAAGTAAGCACGCATCGACTCCTGACACTCTAAGCGACGCGCGACAGGGGCAAGGCTCTGCAAAAAAGGAACAATCGCTTTACTGTTGGGTGACTTATTGAGCTTAAAGGTAAAGTTGGTTAGGTCGGCTAAAATGTCTTCGCCGACTGCGTCGGCCACTTCGGGCGCTTCTTCCAAGTATACCAACACAGGCTCAACGCCGCGCCCCATCATGCAAATGAGGCTGGCAGCGTGTAGGTACTCATCGACCCCTTTGTCGGATAACACTTGCAGCGCACGTGTTATGCAGGCATCAAAAATGTCTTTTGCCTGCGGGAAGCTACACTTAAAGCGTGCGCGGTAGTCGGCGAGATTGGCCATATCGACTCCTAGTGCTGTTTTGGGTTAACCGAAAATAGCATCAATCGCATGCAGTAGGGTATCACGAATATCGGCATCGTCAGTGATAGGCTCAACCAATGCCATACGGCAGGCTTCGCGTACATCAGCGCCATCACGAATGAGGCTTGCTGCGTACACCAATAAACGGGTCGAAATCCCTTCGGTTAAGCCATGACCTTTCAGGTTACGTGCGGTAACCGCAATTTGAACTAAGCCAGAAGCGATTTCGGTGCTGACTTTTGCTTCGCGTGCCAAAATACCGATTTCTAAGTCTACTGGTGCATAGTCAAAGGTCATGCCACCGAAGCGTTGCTTGGTTGACTGTTTTAAGTCTTTCATCAGCGACTGATAGCCAGGGTTATAAGAAATAACCAACTGGAAATCGGGATGCGCTTGTACTAACTCACCTTTTTTATCTAAAGGCAAAGTGCGACGGTGGTCGGTAAGCGGGTGAATGACCACAGTGGTGTCTTGACGCGCTTCGACGATTTCATCGAGGTAGCAAATTGCGCCATGACGTGCAGCTAAGGTTAATGGACCATCGACCCAACGGGTGCCGTTGGCATCAAGCAAATAACGGCCAACCAAGTCAGAAGCAGTCATGTCTTCGTTACACGCAACGGTAATAATCGGTTTGCCTAACTTCCAAGCCATGTGCTCGACAAAGCGCGATTTACCACACCCAGTCGGTCCCTTGACCATGACAGGCATACGGCTTTTATAAGCGGTTTCGTACAGGCTAACTTCGTTGCCTTGCGCTTGGTAGAAGGGTTCGTCTTTAATAAGATACTGATTAATATCAAAATCGTTGCTCATGGCGAATTTTCCTTGAGTGATAGAGGGGTTATTTCTGAATGATTCAGTTGCCTAAGGCATTAAGAAATAACCCCGTGCCGAAGCACAGGGTTATCTTTTAGTTGAACATCACAAATTACTTGTGAACGCCCAACTTCTCGCGCCAACCTGGGTAGATCTTGTCCGCATCTTTCGGGAAAGATTCGAACGCACGAGCGAACTCGTTGTGCTCTTTAGCCCATTCGATAGGATCAGCACCTGCTTTCCAGCACTCGTACGCTTGACGTAACGACTTAGCACCAGCAGCTGGGCTGTCGATATGACCGTAAGAACCACCACCAGCAGTGTTGATAACGTTACCGTGACCTAAGTTCGCGAAGAACGCAGGTAGACGTAACGCATTCATACCACCAGAAATAATTGGTGTTGTTGGCTTCATGCCATGCCATTCTTGGTGGAAGTAAGGACCTGTGTAGCTGTCGCGTTCGATGATGTAAGCGATTGCGCGATCTTCGTTACCGCCTTCCATCTTACCGAAGCCCATTGTACCCACGTGGATACCAGACGCACCCTGTAAACGAGACATCTTAGCCAATACATAAGCTGTGTAACCACGCTTAGATGAAGGCGATGTTACCGCACCGTGACCAGCACGGTGGTAGTGTAAGTACTGGTTAGGGTACTGACGACGCGCTGTCGTGATCATGCCTGGACCACCAACATAACCGTCAACCAAGAACGCTACTTTGTCTGCATCAGCACCAAATGTTTCTAGGATGTAGTCAGCACGAGCACACATTTCGTAGTGATCATCAGCAGTGATGTTTGCAGAGAACAACTTAGCTTCGCCAGTTTCGTCTTGCGCACGCTTCATCGCATCATAAACCAATGGCATAACTTTCTTCATTGGTGCGAAAGTTTGGTTACCTTGTGGCTCATCGTTCTTGATGAAGTCGCCGCCCAACCAGAACTGGTAAGCTGCTTTCGCGAAAGGCTCAGGACGCAAGCCTAACTTAGGCTTAATGATCGTACCAGAGATATAACCGCCGTCCTGAACTGGACGACCTAAAATGCGCCATAAATCAGAAATGTCTTTTGAAGGACCGTCGAACAATTGAACTGCACGAGAAGGAACCCAGAAGTCTTGCATTTGCAATGATTCACAGTCACCCATACCCTGGTTGTTACCAATCGCCAAGGTTAGGAAAGAAACGATCATCATACGACCATCGATAACATTACGATCGAACAGGTCTAATGGATAAGCGATTTTAACTAAGCCAGTTGCTTCGTTGATTTCGTATACTAAAGCGTCAACGCCTTTAGTGAAGTCGTCTGTTGTACAAACTTCTACGTTAGTACCAGTAGAAGATTCAGCAGCAACGTGTGCAGCGACTTCTAAGAAGCCGTGACCAGCTGCTGGTGTCATGTGGTAAGCAACCAGAATATGGTTGTCGCCCTTGATTAAGTCTTCTTCTTTTAAGCTGAGATCAGCATAACGTCCTGATTGATCCATAGTGTCATCTCCAAGTGTTGATGTGGGTTTGACGAGAACATCGAGGACATTGTGGTGACCGAAAACGATGCTGCTGCGTCAAATTTGGCTAAACAAACAAAGAAGCAAGCCCTTTATTTGTCTATGGGTGCATTTTATAGCGTTTAATTTATGCTGTCTAACACAAGTTTTCAATAACGATTATAGATAATTATCTATGATAAAGATTGTCTATTATCTTTAGACGTTATTGTTTATAGGCTTATAAAGAGTATTAACTACTTGATAAAAAATAATATTTCTATATTAAAGACCATTTTTTATGAATAGTTGTATGGTTTTTCAGTCAACTATTATTGTTGTTTTTAGTTGTTTTTACCTGTTTTAACGCGAAATAATGAGTCTAAAAATATTTTTTTAGCTCAAATTAATTGTTTTTCTTGAAACAACAATAGATTTATGTCTATGACGATAATGATAATAATTGATTGTTGTTTATCTTTGTGCTTGGGTAATATGTGCTCCGTGGTGATCGGAAACGATCTGCACCAAGTTTGGTGTAAGCATCACTTGGTGCGCTTACACACAGTTTTTATCCCTTCATCTAAGGAGCACCCTAATGGCTAAGAAGTATAACGCAGGTGTAAAAGAATACCGCGCTACCTACTGGATGCCTGAATACACGCCAAAAGAAAGCGATGTATTGGCTTGTTTTAAAGTTGTACCTCAACCTGGGGTTGACCGTGAAGAAGTTGCTGCTGCGGTTGCTGCTGAATCTTCGACAGGTACATGGACAACGGTTTGGACTGACTTGTTAACAGACCTAGACTACTACAAGGGTCGTGCTTACTCAATCGAAGACGTGCCTGGTGACGATACTGCGTTTTATGCGTTCATTGCATATCCAATCGATTTGTTCGAGTCAGGTTCGATTGTAAACGTGTTCACTTCGCTTGTTGGTAACGTATTCGGATTTAAGGCATTACGCTCGATTCGTTTAGAAGATATTCGTTTCCCATTAGCTTACTTAACGACTTGTGATGGTCCTCCCCATGGTATTCAAGTTGAACGCGACATGATGAACAAGTATGGTCGTCCGATGTTGGGTTGTACGATTAAGCCTAAGTTAGGGTTGTCTGCTAAGAACTACGGTCGTGCTGTATATGAAGCGTTACGTGGTGGTTTGGACTTTACCAAAGACGACGAAAACGTTAACAGTCAGCCATTCATGAACTGGAAGCAGCGTTTTGACTTCTGTCAGGAAGCGATTGAAAAAGCAGAAAAAGAAACGGGCGAGCGTAAAGGTCACTACTTAAACGTAACGGCTGCGACTGCTGAAGAAATGATGAAGCGTGCTGAGTATGCGAAAGAAATCGGTACACCGATTATCATGACCGACTACATCACGGCTGGTTTTGCGGCGCATACATCGATTTCTCGTTTCTGTAAAGAAAACGGCATCCTGTTGCACGTTCACCGCGCAATGCACGGTGTCATCGACCGTAACCCAATGCACGGTATCCACTTCCGCGTTTTGGCTAAGATCTTACGTTTGATGGGTGGCGATCACCTGCACTCAGGTACTGTTGTTGGTAAGCTGGAAGGCGACCGTACAGCGACTTTGGGTTGGATTGATATCATGCGCGAAGAGTTCGTTGCAGAAGACCGTTCACGTGGCATCATGTTCGATCAAGACTTCGGCTACATGCCAGGTATGATCCCAGTTGCTTCTGGTGGTATTCACGTATGGCATATGCCAGCGTTGGTCAATATCTTCGGTGACGACTCTGTATTGCAGTTCGGTGGTGGTACCTTAGGTCACCCATGGGGCAATGCTGCGGGTGCTTGTGCTAACCGTGTTGCTTTGGAAGCTTGTGTAAAAGCACGTAACGAAGGCGCTGAGCTAGAGAAAGTCGGTGGCGACATCCTGCGTAAAGCAGGCGAAAGCAGCCCAGAGTTGAAAGTTGCGTTAGAAACATGGAAAGAAATCCGTTTCGAATTCGACACAGTCGATAAGTTAGACGCTGCACACAAGTAATGCGTTTGGGTTCTCTGAATTGTATGATGAGAACCCTCACTAAACACCATATTTAATTTTTTGAGGTGAAAAAATGAGCGAAATGCAAGATTACAAGTCACGTTTGTCTGACCCTTCGACACGTAAGTTCGAGACTTTCTCTTACTTGCCTGCGATGACTGACGAAGAAATTCGTAAGCAAGTGGCCTATATTGTTTCTAAAGGCTGGAACCCAGCGGTAGAACATATCGAACCAGAATACCTAATGGATAACTACTGGTATATGTGGAAGCTGCCATTGTTCGGCGAAACAGATATCGATACCATTTTGGGTGAATGCAAAGCATGTAAAGATGCTAACCCAGGTAACCACGTCCGTTTAATCGGTTACGATAACTTCAAGCAGTCGCAAGGTGCTTCGATGGTTATTTACCGTGGAAACACAAAATAAGTTAATGCTGGTTGCGCGACATGATTAGGTTGTTGCCTCGGTACTCGAACTGTGTCATGTACTTTATGTACATTCCTTGTTCTGCGTTCCTTGCGCCTACTACTCATCGTCGCTCACCGACACCTTAACCTCTAGCAGGTAATTATTGTCGCTGCACAATAAATGCTAATTTAACCCCAAGCAGCAGTGTTTGGGGTTTTTTATCACTGACAATGCATTGGCTGAGTGTGTTGTCACTGATAAAAAATTCATTTTTCACTTAGGAGAGCCATCATGTCTGACTTACTTGCTCAATACCGTGTGACCAAAGAGCCTTATTACGAACCCCAAGAAGATGAAATTGCCCTGTACGAAGCGGCTTATGAAAACCGTTTGCCCGTGATGCTCAAAGGACCAACGGGTTGTGGTAAGTCACGTTTTGTGGAATATATGGCGTGGCGTTTGGGTAAGCCGCTCATTACGGTGGCATGTAACGAAGACATGACGGCGGCTGATTTGGTCGGTCGTTGGTTGTTAGATAAAGACGGTACGCGTTGGCAAGATGGTCCGTTGACCTTGGCAGCACGTATGGGCGCGATTTGCTACCTCGATGAAATCGTTGAAGCGCGTCAAGACACGACTGTGGTAATTCACCCGCTAACCGACCACCGTCGTACTTTGCCAATTGACAAGAAGGGCGAGTTGGTCGAAGCGCACCCTGATTTTCAGTTGGTGATTTCGTACAACCCAGGCTATCAAAACCTGATGAAAGATTTGAAGCAATCGACCAAACAGCGTTTTGCAGGCTTTGATTTTGATTACCCTAGTGAAGTGACCGAAGCGAAAGTCATTAGCCGAGAAGCAGGCATCAGCTTAGGGGATGCTGAAAAGTTGGTGCAGATTGCCCAGCGGGCGCGTAACCTTAAAGGTCATGGCTTAGACGAGGGTATTTCAACACGTCTATGTATCTATGCTGGCAAATTGATTGCGAAAGGTGTTGAGCCTAAGTCGGCTTGTAAGATGGCGATGGTGCGTCCGATTACGGATGATGCGGATATTCGCGATACATTGGATGCAACGATTGCAACATTCTTCTAAAACCTATTGCGCAGCTGAATTTCTTTGTTACTGCGGTGCTCACACATGCGTCATGTACTAGTGTACATTCCTTGTGTTGCGCGCCTTGCGCCGCGAACTTCAACTGCTCATAACGGTTTTGTTGCGTCGAAACCTCCCGTTCGGAGAAAGAATTATGTCGATTGATATTCAAGCCTTTATTGCTGGTTTAAGCTGTGCGCAAAAATCGCACATTGTGCGCGATGCACTAGAGGGTAGCATTGAAGAAGCCCAGCGTGTCATGTCACCCAATGGCATTCAGACCTATCTGGACGGGGTCGATGCGCTCTGCAATTTGGGCAAAGGCGAAGATTTGCTCGTTTCGTATCTCGAAAACATGCCCGAAGTGGCACGCGAGATTGGTGAAGATGCGGTGGGTGAAATCGTGCTGGTATTGCTCAAGCTTGCCTCGCAAACCTCCGGTCCTGTGCTGGCGCTGATGGTGTCGAGTATGCCGATGGCATCGAAGCGTTTGGGCGACATTGCCGTATTTAAGGGTTATTTAAGTCTGCTTGAGCGCATGGTTGCTTTAGCACCGCGTGGTTTGCGTCCGTTTTTAGCCAATGTCGATCACCTATTAACGCTGTTGACCTTAGGTGGGCTACGTCGTTGGGTGATGTATGGCGCAGAAACCTATCGTCGTGATTTTACCGCGCAAATTGCCTATTTTTCGTTAGAGTCTGCCGATGCACACAGTATGATTCAGTCTCAGCGTCGTGGGGTGTTATTTATCGACGCGCAACGTAAGTTGCAAATGTATTTGCGTGCTTTTTGGAATCGTGAGTTTTACTTGCGTCCGACGTCTGGCGACTACGAAAACAAAGAAGGTTACAAGCCTTACATCGAAAAAGGCGCGGTGTTTGTACCCGATGCTTATGATGATATTGATGGCATTAGCGGTATGGAAGTCTACCGTGCGGTTGCCGCGCACACGGCAGCGCACATTATGTACACCAAGGCTGCGATTCAGGCAGACAACCTAAATATGTTTCAACGTATTTGTGTGGCGGTATTCGAAGATGCGCGTGTCGAGGCGAATGCGGTGGCACGCTTCCCTGGCTTAAAAAACCTGTGGTTATCCTTGATGCCAACGCCAGAACAGATTCAGGCGCAAGAGCCGTTTTTAGCGGACTTGTTACTGCTCAGTCGTGGCTTGTTAGATGAAGACTTTGTTGCCCCCACGGAATTACAGCGTGATTGGATTGGACGCTTCCGCGAAGCCATGCAAACCAAAGCCGATGACAATCAGATGGCATGGGATTTGGGCGTGACCTATTGCGGTCAGTTGTTAAGCAAGATGCAAGCGCGTTTGTCATCGACGGTGATGGCGGGGTTGCCGATTGTTTATCGTGATGATAACCGTTTTATCTGGGACTTTGCCGAACTCGATTGGGAAGGCGGTGGTAAAGACTATACGCCAGCCAGTCAGCGTGCTGAGCGTCGTCATGTGGGGTTGATGGAGTTTATTAACGAAATCGACTCCGAAATGACGGGTGACATGGAAGACGATGGTGAAGTGTTGGTATTATCGACCGAGCTTTACCAGTACGAAGATAATGGCGTTAGCTTTAATGATTTGGAAGGCAAAGAACCTATCTTAGGACCTTTCCACTATCCCGAATGGGATTACCAAGTGCAGGTTCACCGTCCCGATTGGGCAACAGTGTACGAGCGTCGTTTACCGCGTGGTGATCGTAACGAAGTCGATAACATTTTGCGCGACCACAAAGGCGTTGCTACGCGCTTAAAGCACATTATTGATATGTTACAACCGCGTGGGTTGCAAATCGAACGCAAACAAACCGAAGGCGACGACCTCGATTTAGATGCCGCCGTGCGGGCGATGATTGATTTGCGTATGGGCAATACCCCCGATGATCGTATCCAAATGCGTCGCATTCAAAAACATCGTGATGTGGCGGTGATGGTGCTGATGGACTTGTCGCAATCGACCAACGATTTAGTGCGTGGTAGCGATAAGAGTATTTTGCAACTGACCAAGGAGGCAACCGCCTTGTTAGCTTGGGCGCTTGATGGTATTGGTGATCGTTTTGCGGTGCATGGCTTTGCGTCCGATTCTCGTCATGATGTGCAGTATTACCGCTTTAAAGATTACTTTGAGCAGTGGGATGAGCATGCGCAAGCGCGTTTGGCAGGCATGACGGGTCAACTGTCTACTCGTATGGGCGCAGCGATGCGTCATGCAGGTAAGCACTTGGGTAAACAGCAAGCGCAGAAAAAGCTAATGCTGGTGATTACTGACGGAGAACCAGCCGACATCGATGTCGATGATCCGCAACACTTGCGTTTCGATGCCAAAAAAGCGGTTGAAGAATTGAAATCGCAAGGCATTACGCCTTACTGCATTAGCTTAGACCCGCATGCCGATACTTATGTGTCGCGCATTTTTGGCGATAAGATGTATGCGGTGGTCGATAACGTGCAAAAACTTCCCGAGAAGTTACCACAGTTGTTTATGTCGTTGACCAAATAAACACTAACCTAAAAAGCGAGAATTTCTCGCTTTTTTATTGGGCGCTTGCAATGCCTTTATGCATGATGGGCATTTCTAAAAAACCAATAGGTAGGAGGTCTGGAGGAAGGGGGGCTCTGAAAATAATATGTAACCCATTGATTAAGCCCTTCCTTCAGTTAAAAAACAAATTTGGGAAATCTAAAAACAAGCGAAGCTAGGTTTTTAGATGTTCCCTGATGTGCTGAGTTAAATAGGAAGAAATAATGAAAACCCCCAATGATGTGATTGAACAATGGATGCAAGGCGTGAATACGGCAGATGTTGAGTTGCTCTTGTCTTTGTACGATGAAAAAGCCGTACTCATTCCGACCTTTTCTAACCGTATGCTCAATACGCCAGACAAATTGCGCGACTATTTCGAGCGTTTGGGTGCGAGGGAAGGATTGAGTATTGTATTGCACGATAAAACCTTAACGGTGCAATCAATTAGCGATGCGTTATTTGTTTTAAGTGGCTTGTATAACTGGCGCTTTACTGTTGACGATGAGTTGCTTAATTTTGAAGCAAGATTCAGTTATATGCTCGATATGAGCAAGCAAAGCCCGATTGTGCATCATCATTCGTCGCAAATTCCACGCATGTTGTGAGTGAGGTTGGGCGGTTGCGATTATTTAATAATGTAATCGTCGTCTTTGCCGAGTTCGCACAAGATGTTTTTGTGTTGATAACCTGCAACAGCAATGGTTTCTAAATGTTTTAACACATCAAGGCTGGCAAGCTCCATTTCCTGCAATGCTTTGGCCGCGCCGAGTTTGTTGCCTTGATCTAAAAGGGTGAGCGCACGAGCGGCTGCGTCATGAATGAGTTTGTGTGATGGTTTGACTTGTTGGTAACCATCCAGTTTAGAATAACAACGCACACCAGCACCATGATAGTACCATTCTCCTAAGCGACAGTTGTGGTCGGTGCTGATTTCGGATGCCTTGGTCTGCAGTAGTCCCATAAACACGCGATAAATGTCCATTTTGAATGCGAGATGATCCATTTTGGCCGTGTTGACAAACATGCGCAAGGTATTCGCGTTGATTAGGTTTTTCATGCCCTCTGTGATGTCAATCAACTCTGTTAATGATTGTTCTGCATTGTTGCCTACTTTGCTTAGTGCGACAGAATGACTTGTTGCTTGTTCGATATGGTACTGTGAACGAGCTACCTCGTTTTGAATTTGACGAACAAGGTTGGCAATGTTAGCCGTTGCTTGTGCTGTTTTGTGCGAGAGTACGCGAACTTCATCGGCAACGACGGCAAAGCCGCGACCTGCTTCACCTGCACGCGCAGCCTCGATGGCTGCGTTAAGTGCCAATAGATTGGTTTGTTCAGAAATTTCGGCAATGATGTTGATGATGCCGCCGATTTCAGCCGCGCGTGCATTTAAGGTGTTAATCATTTGTGCGGCATCTTGCATATCGCCACTTAGATTGGTCATGCCATTGGTAATGGTACGAACATTCTCTCGAGTTGTTTCCGATTTTCCTTTCGATTCAAGAATCGGAAGATGATCATCTTGCGTACTATCATGCAGATCGTACAGGGCTGTTTGCATGATATTGATGCTGTCTGCATAAGTATTGAGTGCAGTATAGAAAGCGGTGGTGACCTGAGCGCTGTCATCCTGAGATTCACTGCGTGCTACGTTAAGCTTCGCGCTTGAGAGTTGTTCGTGCTTGAGTTGTTCTAACTCACGACGCAACTGCGCGTTTTCCAACGTTAAGCGTTGAATTTCTATATGTTGCTCTTGTTCGTTACGATTAAGCCAGCCAAACATAACAGTATTCCCAGTGGTAATAACGAGATAATTCTTAAACTTAGCAAATAATACGCCAAAACAAGGACAAAGGAATGCTTAGTGTTAAGTTTATTAAGTCGCTTGTTTCGTTATTTCTAGCATCATTTGGTTTTGCATCAGCGTAATCTTTATGCAATCACTTTTTGATCTATGATCTTACCACTAACTTATCGGTATCGTCAGCTTCTGGCGCGGTAGTTGTCGCCATCGTTTCAGGCATTGTGTGAGAAAAACTTGGGATGATGAAGTTGGGCAGGGGCTTGTGGGTACTGATCTTTCATTGATGAATGAAAGATCAGTCTGTTGATTGCATTATTATCGATGGCGCTCAGCCCGTTCTAGCCATTCGGGTGGCATCAGGTCATCTAATTCTTCTTCTTTAATCCAGCCATCGAAGTCCGATGCCGTTAACCAGTCCTCAGGTGTCCAGCCCATCGCTTTAGCCTTTTCTAAGGCATCGTTATGGGTGCGCTCAAATTTGACGAACACATCTGCTGGCAAGTTGCTGGCTTGTGCGCCATGCTGATCCCAATAGTCGTTGACTTTATCCCACAAGACTTCGATTTGATCCATGCGCCAACCTTGGCAGGTTTCTGTCTCGGGAATAAAGCCAAAAATGCGCGCATTGCGAATAATCTCGCCAGTATGCGTGAATCCGCCCCACTGGTCATTGTCTAGTCCAGGATAGGTTTGAGGTCTGTGTTTGCTCATGGTTGGATCCTTAAAAGGCGTTTAAACTCATACCATTCTAATGGAAAACGGGTTGTCAAAATGATAGATTGTCATGATTGTTTTCTATGGGGTTGATAGTCTTTTATCTATGAAAAATATCTAAAAACCCTCTTTTCGTCATCCCCGCGAAGGCGGGGATCCATAACATCAAGAAGATAGATTCCCGCCTGCGCGGGAATGACGGTTTGTTAGAAAAGCGTTAATCGGGGCGACCATCTAGCCGTGTTTGTAACCACACAGGGAGATAGCGCCAGAAAAACAACCCTAATGCTAACGTCCATAACAGCAAGGCAATATGTAATGCCATCGGGTGTAAGGGTTCAAACAATCGTAGGATGCCAGCAGCAATCATCAGCGAAAATGCCCAGCGCATCGCTGGTAAGGTCGTTAGCGTTCTGCCGCTATGTCCTAGCGATACGCGTGCCATCATGCCCAGCCCAATGCCGCCCAAGGTAATCATCATCCAGGCATGAATGGCAAGCGGAGAAAGTTCTGTCCAAATAACAGATGCCGCTTTGAGCATAAAGCCTAAACCAATGCCCGCATAGCCTAAGTGCAATATCCACACCAGAGGGTTACTGCCTGTACGCCAAGCTTGCCAGTAGTAAAGTTGTGCCCAAAACAATACGCCCGCCACAAAGGCAAAAAGCGCCATTATTGGTGGCAAGCTGTTATTCATGTCGAGTAATGCAACCACCGCAAACGCGCTGAGATAACCTCTCACCACAAAGCGAGGGGTTGGCTTAAAGCGTAGATTGCACCCTTTTTCAGTAAAAAAAGGAATAATCCGTCCGCCCATAACCACTAGCAATGACAGTAAGGCGTAAACTGCCAGTTTGCCAGCAACCTCTAGCCAGTCAACGCCTTGCCAAAGCGAGAAATAAATGAGCGCATTTGCCAAACTCAAGGTCAGTAAAATGACAGGGAAGGGAAGTTGATTCCATTGCTTACGCTTCCAAATGGGGAAGCCGATAGCGTAGGTGAGCCAAGGCAAAAAAGCGAAATCGATGAGCATAATCAGCCATGCAGGTAAGCTGTCTCCCCCCAGTGTCCAAGCCAGTCGCCCAGCTACCCAAGTTGCAGTCAGCAGTGCCAGATGCGTGCCTGTTGGGGTGTCTATTTTTGTCCAATTACGCACAGCGGTGAGTAAAAATCCAGCAGCCAGTGCAGAGCCCAATCCAATCAGCATTTCATGCTTATGCCATGTTAGTGCATCGGCATAGTGAGGAATTGGGGCATTGCTAAACAACATCACGCCCCATAATAGAATAGCGATAATGCCCCACAGTGTTGTTAATAAAAAGAAAGGACGAAAGCCCAAACCGAAAGGATTGTATTTGCTCAGTTGCTGGGTCGGTTTGATGGGTGGCAAATCAATCATTTTGGTGAACTCTATGCGTTTTAATGGCTATTAGCATAATCGTTATGTCGTTATCCTGCTAGGATAGTTTTTAAATAATGCCTATTTCACGTCATTCACGCGCATGCATTTCACGTCATCCCCGCGCATGCGGGGATCCATAAAATCAAAGAAGAGGATTCCCGCTTTCGCGGGAATGACGCGTTTTCAGAGCTGCTTCTTTTTCATCAGATATATCCTAACTCTGCCAACGAGACATAACGCAGTCCACGTCCAATAATAATATGATCGAGTACCC
>CAZSGH010000008.1:71680-72137 GCA_964606405.1 uncultured Francisella sp. | reverse complement strand
GCGTAATATCACTGCCTGTCGCTGTAATACCTGTTGTGCCTGTGACTGCCAATGCACCTGTTTGACCCACTGCACCGGCACTGGCTACTGTTAGGTTGCCGCCAACAGTTGTTGCACCAAAGCTGGTTGTGCCTGTCGTTGTTGTGCCTAAGTTGCCTGTTGTGCTGCCGCTAGCAACTAAGTTGCCGCCTGCTGTCAGTAAGCCGTTGCCTGTTGAGCTGATCGCTGCTGTTAAGCCGTTGGTGTCAACAAGGGTAACATTCGCGCCTGACGCTGTAACCGCACCACCAAAGTCGTTGCTGACGTTGTCTAGCGTAATATCACTGCCTGTCGCTGTAATACCTGTTGTGCCTGTGACTGCCAATGCACCTGTTTGACCCACTGCACCTGAACCTGTTACGTCTAAGTTACCGCCAACACTTGTCGTGCCAAAGTTCGTTGTTGTGCCTGCGACTGT
>CAZSGH010000008.1:0-71580 GCA_964606405.1 uncultured Francisella sp. | reverse complement strand
GGTTGCCTGTTAC
Source organism: uncultured Francisella sp. (assembly GCA_964606405.1). GTDB lineage: Bacteria > Pseudomonadota > Gammaproteobacteria > Thiomicrospirales > Thiomicrospiraceae. The sequence continues at coordinate 71,567 of CAZSGH010000008.1, read as the reverse complement.
GGTTCCTAATACGTCTAACGCATTCGCGTCTTTCAAGCTAACATCTTTAGCGCTAGTGATGGTTACCACGCCACCAAAGTCGTTGCCTGTGTTCGCTAAGGTTACGTCGTTAGCTGCGCCTACTGCAAACGCGCTGGTGCCTGTAACGCCCAAGGTTGTTGCTGCTGTCTGAGTAACTGCACCTGAACCTGTAACACCTAAGTTACCGCCAACACTTGTCGTGCCAAAGTTCGTTGTTGTGCCTGCGACTGTTGTTAGGTTGCCTGTTACGGTTCCTAATACGTCTAACGCATTCGCGTCTTTCAAGCTAACGCTCGCACCAGTTAAACTGACAGCACCTTGGAAGTCGTTCGCGGCATTTATTGCAGAAATATTTGCAGTTCCCGCATTTAAATTTAATGATCCAGCAGCAGTTACAGCCCCCGTAAAGGTGATGTTGCCATCAGCAGAACCATCAGTAATAATACTTACGCCATTAGCGATACTGGCAGCATTATTGAATAAGACATTACCACCACCACTTGTTGTTAAACTGCCATTAACTGATGTTGTTCCAGAATACGTCTGATTACCTGTTGTCGCAACCGCACCGCCTAAAGACGTATTTGTTGATGTAACAGTCAAAGTACTTAACGCTTGGCTCTGACCCAAAGTTCCCGTCAAGTTTGACGTACCACTCGCATTAATAGTCAGAGACTGAGTACCTGCTGTCTGACCATCCACAATACCCGTTACATTTACTGCACGCGCCGCACCAGCTGATGTATTTAACGTTGTATTACTTGTTAAGGTAATCACATCGGTTGCATTACTACCGACCGAAATCTGACCATCATCAGCTACCATGTTGCCGCCAATCGTAATCACATTACCTGCGGCATTCGTGCTGTAGTTTTGTGCGCCTGTTGTGCTCACACCTTGGTCAATTTGTGTGTCCGAGCTGGTTAAGCTGATTGTGCTTAACTTATCTGTTCCACCCACTGCACCGCTAATTAAAATAACGCCTGTTCCCGCGTTAATACTTAACGATTTATTTTGTCCTGATGCACTATCAACTACATCACCAAATACAACCTGCCCACCAGCACCATTCGTGATACTGACATTATCCACCAACTTCACAGGACCGCTAAAAGATAACTGCGCCGCTGCAGAACCTGTCATCGCCGTTTCAGCTAGGTTGATTTGTGTTGCCGTCACACTAACACCGCCAAGCGCTTGACTTTGACCCATTGTACCTGTCAACGTAGATGTCCCACTCGCATTAATGGTCAGAGTTTCTCCGCCAACCGAACCATCAACAATACCTGTTACGTTCACAGCGCGAGCTGCACCAGTCGATGTATCTAAAGCAGTATTACTTGTTAAAGTAATCACATCGGTTGCGTTACTACCAATCGAAATCTGACCATCGTCAGCTACCATGTTGCCGCCAATCGTAATCACATTACCTGCTGCATTCGTGCTATAGTTCTGCGCGCCTGTTGTGCTCACGCCTTGGTCAATTTGTGTGTCCGAGCTGGTTAAGCTGATTGTGCTTAACTTATCTGTTCCGCCCACTGCTCCACTAAATAAAATAACACCTGTGCCTGCGTTAATGCTTAACGATTTATTCTGTCCTGATGCACTATCAACTACATCCTGAAAGACAACCTGTCCACCCGCACCATTCGTAATGCTAACATTATCCACCAACTTCACAGGACCGCTGAAAGTCAATGCAGCACTAGCAGAACCAGTCATGGCTGTCTCGGCTAGGTTGATTTGGCTTGCGGTCACACCAACACCACCAAGCGCTTTACTTTGACCCATTGTTCCTGTCAGGGTAGATTCGCCGCTAGCACTGATTGTCAACGTTTCTCCACCTACTGAGCCATCAACGACACCCGTTACATTTACTGCGCGCGCTGTACCTGCTGATGTATCTAACGTTGTGTTACTTGTTAAGGTAATCACATCGGTTGCATTACTACCAACCGAAATCTGACCATCGTCAGCCACCATGTTACCGCCAATCGTAATCAAATTACCTGCGGCATTGGTATTGTAGTTCTGCGCGCCTGTTGTGCTCACACCTTGGTCAACTTGTGTATCCGAACTGGTTAAGCTGATTGTGCTTAACTTGTCTGTTCCGCCCACTGCACCACTAAATAAAATCACACCCGTGCCAGCATTCACTGATAGAGAATAGTTCGTCGCAGCAGCACTATCCACCACACCGCCAAATACAACCTGTCCAGAACCAGAGGTTGTAATTGACACATCCGTGCCCAACACTGTTGCACCATTAGCATTCAAGCTGCCACCTGCCAAGGAAATAGTGCCATCATTTAACTGAATCGTTCCTGCTGGCGTGGTTTGAGCTGCATTTAACGTCAAGCTCATCGCGTTAGTCGTCGTGACAGAAGCGTTCAAGATAATATTATTTGCGGCATTTAACACCAACTCACTACCAGATGCACCGCCATAAATTAACGCCGTACTTAACGTGATATTTCCTTGCTCTGAATCAGTACCAGCAGTTCCCGTAGTCACCAGAACCTGAACACCACCTGCTCCGCCGTTACCTAATGCCGCAGTAATTAAATCAACGCCCAATACTGCTGTATCATCTGTCGTATCGAAGGGATTTGCACCAGTGATATTGCTGTTACCACCACCCGCAACAATCTCAATATCGTTCGGATCAATTAACCATGTACCGCCCTTACCGACAGTTGGTGCATTGTTCACATCTAAGAAGTTTTTACCCGAGGTTTCGACAAAGCCACCTTTACCCGTGCCTGCGCCTGTAGCAGAAATGCTGCCGTAGATTTTAGCGCTGTTGTCGGCATAGACAATCACCTTACCGCCATCGCCTTGCGTTGTGGCGTTGGCTTTAATTTGTGCTGTTGGCGCAATGTAGACCGCTTGGCTATTTGGCAATGGACCTGCACCTTGCTGACTACCACCAATATGAATGGTTCCGCCGCCTGTTGCGCCATTAGCACTCACCACCGCATTGTCGAACATGCCCACTTTCTGACCTGTGACGACAATATCGCCACCCTTACCAACAGTGCTGCTGGCATCGACAGTACCGCTGTTGCTGACGATACCTGTATCGCCGCCTTCTAAGCGAATCACACCATTACGATTGACTAACCCCTGAGCCTGCACAATACCCGTGTTATTCACAACCAAGGCTGCCGCATCGATACCTTTCGCTGTCATCACGGCACTACCGCCATTCGCTGATAGCGTGCCACTGTTGCTCGCAAGCGCATTTAACGCTGCCGCATCAACTTTAAGATTGATTAACCCGTCGGCATTGGTCGATAAGGTCACCGTGCTACCCGCTGCCAAACCAACCGTACCACCATTAGCAGTCATCGTGCCTTGGTTGTCTGCCTGAGGTGCAGCCAAAATAATATAACCACCATCGGCAGTTTTAATGACGCCTAGGTTGGTAACATTGCCTGTGCCATTACCGCTAAAGGTGAGCTTGCCTGCATTAAAGTCGGCATCTGAAATATTCAGTGTCGTTGCAACGATACCACCGACATCGACTTGCGCATTCGCGCCGAACAATACGCCATTGGGGTTAACCAAGAAGACTTTACCATTGGCAGAGAGCGTACCCAAGATTTGTGAGGGATCGACACCAACAACACGGTTAAGCGCAACACTTGAGCTGCTGGGTTGCAAGAACTGAACTTTGGCGGCATCACCGATATTGAACTGTTGCCAATTGATACTGGCTTTATCTGAGCCTTGTGTAACCGTTAAGGTATTGCCCGTTTGATTAAAGGCAGCACTACCCGATGTGACAACACCGCCTGTTGGTAGCGCATCGTTGGCTATTGCTGCCAGCGCATGACCCGTACCAAAAAATGCAGTCAAGCCCAACATTGCCTGCACCAATGGCAGGATATGTGTACGTGGCTTACGGTAAGTTTGACCTGTTTTAACAGAGTTGCGGATCATGATAACGCTCCAAGCAGAATACGGATTTGTAATAGCTTGGAATATAACACAGTTGACGCGGGTTTGGTATCAGTCCCAGATGACATTTAAGTAACATTGAGTAACATTGAGTAACAATAAGCAAGAATAACCACAAAAAGGGATAGATTCCCGCCTTCGCGGGAATGACAGGAAAGCGGGAATGACAGGAAAACAGGAAAGCGGGAGTGACGTGCAACGACTCAGCGCTAAGTTACTGACCGCTCACCGACACACCCAATTTACTGTAGGCTTGTGACAATCCTGTTTTTGCATCACTGGCTGGGTCTTTTTCTAGGCTTTGTAAGAACAAGTCGCGAGCAGCTTCGAAATAACCGTTATGGTAGTATGCCCAACCCATCTGGCGTTGCTCGTCTGCTGATGGCATGAGGCTTAAATCGTTATCAATGCGCAATGCTGCCTCTAAAGCGGTTTTCCAATCGTTTTGATTCACTGCTTGATTCAAAGCAATCATAGCAGGAGGTCGTGTCGCACCACCTTGCATATTGGTTACTACTAACTGGGCTGGCTGAATTTTATTGTCTGAAACAGATGTTGCAGGCACAGGTAAACTAGGTTGTTTAACCTGCTTAGGAGGTTGAACAAGTTCTGCTTGTACTTGTCGCATATAGGCATCGGGAACAAAACGGCGTATGTGTTCTAAATCGTTAACAGCAGAACGAACAGTCTGATAACTTCCTGACCATAGTTTGTATCCATCTGGCATTGATTGGATTCGCAATTGCGGTAATTGATGGTGCAGTCGATCATAAATGTTTCCGACCTGAGCAAGACTGCCTGTTCCAAGTTGAATAACATAGTTTTTTTCTGATGAGGAGACAGGTAGAGACAGACTCTGCTGCACAGGAGCAACTGCAACAGTGCTACGCTCACGTTTTATCGGCGCAGCAGCCATGTCTTCATCCTCGACTTTACGTACGAAGGCATCGGGAACCTGATGACGAACGCGCACCAAGAAGCTATCTGCCTCAACTCGCGTGGTAAATCGCCCTAACCACAGCTTTGTTAAGCCTTGATGCTGAACCGTTTGCAGTGATCCATTTTCATTAAACTGACGTTGCAATTCTGCTGTCTGCGCTACGGATCCTCCTGCAATCAGTTGAATGGTGTAAGCGGCGGCAACAGCGCTGGTCGAAAAGGCTGTAGATGCAAAAAATAGCCCAGAATAGGTAACGGCAAGACGAGTACGAGACACGACAAAATCTCCAAAACGATATGTGGATGATTATAACTGGGAATGCCTATGGACACATCTAAAAACCCAAATATTCGTCATCGTCGCATAAGCGAGCATCTCTACTTTTACCAAACCGCTTGGCTCAACTGTTTCATTGCTTGAGCGTCTAGCTGTCCCGACACGGCATGCAGTAAGGTGAGTGCATTTAACAGTTCAACCGACGCTCGTATGTGATCTCGGCGGTTAGCATAGAGTTTTTCTTTGGCGCGAGATAATTCGGTAATGTCTCGAATCCCTAAACGGTAGCCTTCTTCGACGGAATCTAAGTAGGACTCTCCCGATTCAATGGCTTGTTTTAAGGCTTCTAGCTTTTCTACAGAGGCGTTGGCGGCAGAGATCTGTTCTTGTGCTTGTTGGGTTGCGTCGCGTTTTGCGTACTGGGCATCGTATTCTGCTGCGCGTAATAACGATTGACTTTCTCTGACGCGAGAGCTGTCATAACCGCCTTGATAGAGTGGCATTTTGACTTCGATGTAGACGGCTTTATTGTCATTTTTTTGTGCAAAGTAACTCGCGCCGCTTGCATCCGAGTAGTATCCGCCTAAGTTAACGGTTGGATAAAAAGCGGATTGGCGGATGGCGATTTCTTGTTGTGCGACTTCGACTGCTTTTTGTTGAAGTTGTACGTCGATGTTGTTGTTTTGTGCTTCTTCTAGCCATGATTTGCTGCGTACAAATTGGTTAACCAATGCTTGGGCGTTTACCTTTGGCCAAGGTAGACTGCTGGTGATGTCTTGACCAATGAATACTTTTAGTTTTTGGCGAAAAAAGATGAGTTGTTGTTGGTCCGAGGTTAGTTTTGCTTTGGCGTCGTCTAGCTCGGCTTGTAGGCTGAGCTTGTCTACTTTGGTTGAGTAGCCGACTTTTAGGGCTGCAGACACTTGCTCTAGCCTTTTTTCGGTGGCGTTAACTTGTTGTTCAGAGATGAGTAGGTTTTCTTGTGTTAAGAGTACATTTAAATAGGCTTGTGTCACACGAACACCCAGTTCATTGTTCGCCCCTGAAAGACGTAGGCGTGAGTAGTCTACTTTAAGACCTGCTTGTTCGAGTGCGTAAAGCGCTTGGCGGTTGTACAGCGCTTGGGTTACTTGTAGGTTTTTGTTGTTGGTGTTTTCGTCGAAGGATAATGTATTGTTCGGGAGTTGGTATTGTTCTTTTTTGACCGATGCGGATACGCTAACTTGGGGTAGTAGTTGTGCAAAGGCTTGTTCTGTTAGTTCTTTGCTTGCGTCTAGTTGGGCTTGCGATGCGGCAAGCTTGGCATCTTTGGCTAAGGCAAGTTGATAGGCTTCATCTAAGGTCATGCTGGCAGCAAATGCACTGCCGCTCATGCTCAGAAGTAGGATAATGGTGCGTAGTTGGTTAGGCATTATTTGACCCCTTCGTCTTCATTAAAGGCACGAGAGAACATGAGCATGAGTGGTTTGACGATGTAGTTCATGAGGGTACGTTCGCGTGTCTGAATATAGGTATCTGCTGGCATACCAGAGACGAGTTGCCAACCTTGTGCTTCGAGCAGGGCAACGGCTTCTGGTTCTGGTGCAATTTTGACTTTGTAGTAGGGCATTTTGGTGGCTTCATCCATCATGGCGTCGGCACCAATGGTGGCAACATGACCATACAAAATGGGGAGGTAGTTGGTGTTGAATGCGGTAAATTTAATTTCTGCTTTTTGACCCACCATGAGCAGGTCGATGTCGGTGGTTTGTACCTGCGCCATGACTGCGAATGCGCGTTCTGCGGGCACAATTTCCATAATCGGACGGCGGGGTTCGATGACTGCGCCAACGGTAACCACTTCAAAGCCAACAACTCGCCCATCATCTGGGGCATTGATGTCGACGCGACGGAGCTGGTCGGTCAGTGCCACGCTGCGTGCTTGCGCTTCTGAGCGTCTGGCTTGTGCGTCTCTCATCTGGTCTGAGACTTCTTTCAGATATTCTTGCTGACGTAAGATAATCTGGTGTTCTGTTTCGGCGGTAACTTGCTTAAGACGCAACACTTCTGATTGCTTGCTGGCAATATCGCCTTCTAGTTCGGTTAGTTGACGCTGCATGTCGCGTAGGCGTACTTTATCGGCGAACTGCTTTTCATAAAGTGATTGCCAGTCTTTAACATCGGTTGCTAATGATTGTGCTCGGTTTTGTTCACTACGGATAACTTGCTCTAATCCTTGAACCTGTTGTTTGCTTTGTCCGACACGTTGTTTGAGAACAGACTGCTCGCTGTGAAAGGCTTGACGGCGAACGGTAAAGAGTTGTTTTTGTGTGGTCAAATACTCGAGCATTTTAGGTTCGTTTTGTAGGGCGATAACCGCTTCCGATAGCGTCATGGTTTCTTTACCATTCCGTTCGGCCGTTAGGCGCTCTAGGCTTGCCATGGCTTCCCATAGTTGGCTGTTGACAATATCAAGCTGGGCTTTAATCTGTACTTCTGATAGCTTTAATAGCGGCTGACCTTTTTTAACCAAATCGCCTTCTCGAACGTAGATATCGCTCACAATACCACCGTCTAGGTGCTGCACGACCTTATTGCGCGATTCGACCACGACTTTACCAGGACCAACAATGGCAGATTTGAGTGGTGCGAGTGTTGCCCATAATGCAAAGCCACCAAGTAGCCCTAAGGTGACAAACAAGCCCATTCGACGTAAGGGCTTGTCGTCCATTTGTAAGTGGGGTAATGGGTCTTTCTTTTCGGTAACAGGGGCAGTTAATACGGCTTCTTTTGCTAATAATACGTCGGATGTTTCATCTGTATTGTTAAGGGGCTTTAATAGGGTCATGTGGTTATTTCTCCCCATTTTCCGCACTGGGTGCGGCAGGTGCTGGTGATGGGTTTTGCAAGGCGCGTAATACGTCGTCACGAACACCAAAGGCTCGGACTTTTCCTTCAACCAACAATAAAATTTTGTCGGTTACGCCTAAGATACCAGGGCGGTGGGTAATTAAGACAACGGTTGTTCCCATTTGCTTAAAGTTAAGCAGGGCTTGCACGAGTGCACGCTCTCCTGCTTCATCTAAGTTGGAGTTGGGTTCGTCTAGCACCACAAAACGTGGGTTGCCATACATTGCGCGCGCTAAACCAATGCGCTGACGCTGCCCACCTGACAAGGCGATGCCTCCTGCACCTAATGGACTGTTATAGCCACCAGGTAAGCGTAAAATCATTTCGTGTACACCCGCCAGTTGCGCCGCTTGCACCACTTTTTCTGGGTCGATTTCGCCAAAACGAGCAATGTTTTCGGCAATGGTGCCTTCAAACAATTCGATGTCTTGCGGTAGGTAACCAACATGTTGACCGAGTTCATTGCGATTGTAGTGAATCAGTTCAGCACCATCTAAGCGTACTTTGCCATTAGCCAAGGGCCACACGCCCATAAGCGCTCGCGCTAAAGAGGACTTTCCCGCAGCACTTGGGCCAATAACCCCGAGTATTTCGCCTGCGTTGATGGCAAAGCTCACATTTGTTAAAGAGGCTTGTGTTGAGCCTGGCGGGAATAAATCTGCCGACTCAACGGCAAGATTTCCTTTCGGGGTTGGTAGCGACATGGGGGCTTTTTGCTCAGGAAAATCTGCCAAGAGACCTTCTAAACGTCCGTAGGCTGTGCGAGCGCCACCAAATTGCTTCCATGTGGCAATCATTTGATCGATTGGTGCTAAAGCACGCCCCATAATAATCGAACCTGCAATCAGCATCCCCGCGCTAATTTCATTATGAATTGCCAAGTAGGCACCCACACCCAAAATGAGCGATTGAAATAATATACGTAAGGATTTAGACAGGTTTGCCCACACAGCCGCTCGATCAGAGGCATCTGATTGTCGTGCTAAAAACTGCAGATGCTTACCCAACCAACGCTCTCGCAATGAACCGAGCATGCCCATGGCATGTAGCACTTCGACACTACGCAACTGGGTTGCAACCGCCTGATTCGATTGAATACTCAAATGATTGGCTTCTGCGAGCGGCTCTTTAGTGGAGCGCTCGTTAAAATAGGCAATAATAATCAGAATAATGGCAGCACCAATAGCAAACCAACCAAAAGCAGGGTGAAAAAGAAACAGAACCGCAATATAAATCGGTATCCACGGTGCATCGAAGAAAGCAAATAGACCATTACCCGTTAAGAATTGACGCACACTGGTTAAGTCTGACATCGCTTGCGCACTTCCTTGACCGGGTTTAGCGAGCGCATAACTTACCATTGCACCGTAAAGACGGCGATTGAGTTTTGCATCGAGTTGAGAACCTAGGCGAATCATGAGTCCAGAACGAACATATTCGAGCAGTCCCATAACAACAAATAGCCATACCACAATCGCCGTTAACATGAAGAGGGTTTCATTACTACGACTCATCATGACGCGGTCGTAGACCTGAAGCATGTAGATAGATGGCGCTAACATTAGCAAATTGATGATAAAACTAAACAAACCAATGTATAAAAAGGCGTGCTTAAAGCTACCGATTACATTGGTTAGTTCGGAACTGTGCGATTTTTTCATTCTCATTACGACCTAGGCATAGACTTATTGTGGCATTATAGCGCATCTAACGCGACTGCATGATTCGTCCCTGCGTAAAAAACCAATCTAACAATAGGGTAAAAGCCCGATTCTTTCCGAGTTACCCCTCTGCTCTCGGTGCGCGCGCAAGCAACTGCGCCACGGCATCTTTAGGAGCGACCTTGCCCTTAATGACAGCATAAACTGCTTGGGCAATGGGCATATCGAGCTGATGCTGTTTTGATAACACAACAGCACTCTTAACGGCAGCGATGCCTTCGACCGTGCCGATAGATGCCTGAGCATAGTCAACAGATTGCCCCGCTGCCAATGCCAGTCCGAAACGACGGTTACGCGATTGGTTATCGGTACACGTGAGCACCAAGTCGCCCAGCCCAGCCAGCCCCATAAAGGTATCGGGTTTAGCGCCCAAGCACACACCCAATCGCATCACCTCTGCCAGCGCACGAGACACCAAGGCAGCGCGGGCGTTAGCACCAAAGCCTAAGCCATCGGAAACCCCTGCCGCAATCGCCATAATGTTTTTAAGCGCTCCACCAATTTCGACACCGAGCACATCGCTATTGGTATACACGCGGAAGGTCGCGCTGTGTAATCGTGCTGCCCACCAGTCGGCGGCATTCACATGATTACTGGCTGCGACCATTGCGGTCGGCAAGCCTTGTGCGACTTCGCTAGCAAAGGTAGGACCAGAAAGCACCGTACCAATCACATCGGGTAATGCGATCGCCACACGTTGGTGCAGAAGCTGATGATGCAACGGGTCGAAGCCTTTGGTTGCCCAAGCCAACTGAGGTGGCAAGCTTAACGCACCCAGCTGAGTCAGTAGATCGCTAAAGGCATGACTGGGAACGGCAATCAGCACACCACTCGCGCCCGATACCGCATCTGCCAAATCAGCAGTAATGCTGATGGCATCTGGCAAGGTGCAATCGGGTAATTGACGGATGCTGCGCGTGGCTTGCATCTGCTGCGCCGAGTCGGTGCTATGCGTCCACAAACGTACCCTGCAGCCCGCACGCGCCAACTGAATGGCAAGCGCACCACCCCATGCACCCGCACCAAGTACTGCGATATTCATGCGCAAATACCTCTAAAAAGCCAATGGGTAGGAGGTCTGGAGGAAGGGGTTACTGAAATAACATGTAACCACTTGATAAACTCCCTTCCTTCAGCCAAAAACAAACTTGGGAAACTCTAAAAACAAGCAAAGCGAGGTTTTTAGAATTTCACTTAAGCCGCTGCCTGCTGCGCGTGCAAAGCATCGAAGTTAAGCGGTTGCAACTCTAATGGCGGGAAGCCGCCTTTGAGCGACAAGCTAGCAATGGTTTCGCGCGCATAAGGGAACAAAATGGTTGGACAGTAGCTGTTTAGTAAACCTGCCATATCTTCTGGTGCAAAGTTAGCAATGGCAAATAAGCCCGCTTGCTCGACTTCGACTAAAAAAGCGGTTTGCTCTTCTAGACGCACCGTTGCAGTCAAACGCAACGACACCTGCCAGTGATGTTCGCCCAACTGTTCAGGATCTACTTTAACCTGTAAGTCTAAGGTCGAGTTGAACGGCATGGTGAATACCTGCGGCGACATCGGTGATTCAAACGAAGCATCGCGCAAATAAATTTTTTCGACAGCAAAATGGGGGGTAGCTTGTTCGCTCATAATTTTCACTCTTTTCCAAATTTTGTAAAATCCCCAACTGGGGTTAATCAAAAGCCGTCATGAGCTGGCAAAATTGCTAGGCGCACGGAGCACAAACGAAGGAGTGTACACGAAGTACATGACTGAGTTGAGCACCGCGCAACAACGCAAGATGACAGCGCAATCGGCTTTTTAAGTAATATCTGATTCGTCTATGCACTCAATGCCTAACAAGGCATCCAACTTACCCGCGCGATCTAAAGCAGACAAATCATCGAAGCCGCCAACATGGACATCTCCGATAAAAATTTGCGGTACGGTACGACGACCCGTTTTCTCTTGCATCTCTTGCCAAACTTCTCTGCTTTTTGACGCGTCAATATCCGTCCACGTCGTAATGCCTTTATGCGTTAGCAAGCGCTTTGCCATGGTGCAATAAGGACAAACGGGCGTGGTATAAATAATGATTTTATTCATAAAAACCGCCTTACTTATTTTTTCTTGCCGTGCTTTGCCAAGGGTAAATGAGCCGATTTCCACGACGTAATACCACCAGACAAGTTGTTAACATTGCTAAAACCCGCTTTAACTAACATGCCACACGCGCGCGCCGAACGCATACCGCTTGCGCAATAAACCAGTGTCGTACCCGCTTTATGGCTTTCTAAGGTATCGAGTTTTTGACCCAAATCGGCAATGGAAATATTTTTAGCACCATTTAAGTAACCCGTACGATATTCATCGACCGAACGCACATCTAAAACAAAGGCACCATCATTCATAAGGCGAACCGCCTGCTCTGGAGACACGCTAGCATATCCCGCCATTTTGTCGCCAAAGTGACTGTTAATAATCATCACGATAATGATAAACAAAGAAAAAAATAGTAGCCACTGCTGCTGTGCAAACTCGCCTAATAATGCCAAATCCATGAAGAGAACCTTGTAAAACCGAATAACATCGCATGATTCTAACCGAAGTTTTTAGAGATTGCGCTTTTTTTTGGTTATAATTATCGGCTTATGACATTAAAGTATAGGAAAATCGCAAGATGAGCACATCAAGCCCGAAGCACAAACCCACTGGTCTGATTATTTTAGATGGCTGGGGTCATCGGGAAGCGACCGATTTTAATGCCATTGCACAAGCAAACACCCCTAACTGGGATGCATTGTGGAATGCCTATCCACACACGTTGATTAATACTTCGGGTAATGTCGTTGGCTTGCCAGAAGGTCAGATGGGTAACTCAGAAGTGGGGCATTTGAATTTAGGTGCGGGTCGCGTGGTGTATCAAGAGTTTACCCGTATTTCTAAAGCGATTGATGATGGTGACTTTTTCCACAATGCTGCCTTAGGTAATACGATGGATGCCATCGCAGCGAGCGGTAAGGCGTTACACCTGTTGGCGTTATTGTCGGATGGTGGTGTGCATTCTCACATTTATCACCTCAAAGCGACCATCAAAATGGCTAGCGACAAGGGCGTGAAGCATATTTATGTCCATGCTTTCACCGACGGTCGCGATGTTGCACCTAAGAGCGCCGAAGATTACATCGGTGATTTAGAGCGTTTCTTAGAAAACCACCCTAATGCACGTATCGCTACCATTATTGGTCGTTATTTTGCGCTAGACCGTGATAACCGTTGGGATCGTGTGCAAAAAGCTTACAACCTGATTGCCAAGGGCGAGGGTGAGCACGCCACAGCGCGTGCCATTACCGCCATCGAGCAAGCTTATGCGCGTGGTGAGGTTGATGAGTTTATTACGCCTACACGTATTGGTGAGCAGGTTTGTGTGAACGATGGCGATGCAATGATTTTCACTAACTATCGCTCAGACCGTGTGCGTCAAATCAGCCGTGCTTTTATCGAGCCAGAGTTTGCTGGGTTCGAGCGCACCAGCATGCCAAAGTTATCGCATTTTGTGACGATGACCGAATACCACAAAGACTTCGCGCCCAAGTTTGGTGCTGAGGTTGCCTTTGCGTCGGTTGAGCTCACCAATACCTTTGGTGAGTATGTATCGAAGTTGGGCTTGAAGCAGTTACGCATTGCTGAAACCGAAAAGTATGCCCACGTTACTTTCTTTATGAATGGCGGTATCGAAATCCCCTTTGAAGGCGAAGACCGTATTTTAGTACCCTCGCCTAAAGTAGCAACCTACGACTTACAGCCAGAAATGAGCGCAGCCGAAGTGAGTGCCAAGTTGTGCGAAGCGATTACCTCTGGTAAGTACGATACCTTTATTTGCAACATTGCCAACCCCGATATGGTTGGACATTCGGGCGATTTAACGGCTTGTATTAAAGCAGTAGAAGCGGTGGACAAAGCCATTGGTGAAATCGTGGCGGCGATGGGTAGCGTTGGTGGTGAGATGATCATCACGGCTGATCATGGCAATATCGAGCAGTTGCGCGATGCGGTGACAGGTCAGCCACATACGGCGCATACGACTAACCTTGTGCCGTTGGTGTTGTTTAGCCAGCGCGACGTCAGATTACGCGAAGGCGGTGCTTTACCTGATGTGATGCCCACGATTTTAGCGATGATGGACATTCCTCAGCCAGTTGAGATGACAGGCAAAAGCCTAATTGCCTAAATCCGATCCCACCTATGATGTCATCGTCGTCGGTGCAGGCGCATCGGGGATGATGGCTGCTGCCACAGCAGGCTATCGCGGTAAGCGCGTACTCGTCATCGACCACGCCCCCAAGGTGGGGGCTAAAATTCGTATTTCGGGCGGGGGTAAGTGTAACTTTACCAATCGTACGGTCAGCTCAGCCAATTATCACAGTCAAAATCCGCACTTCGTCAAATCGGCACTGGCGCGTTATCCCTCGTCGTTATTTATCGATATGGTAGAACGTCATGGCATTGACTATGAAGAACGCGATCATGGGCAACTCTTTACCCTCAATGGCGCTGGTGAGATTATCGCCATGCTGCGAACGGAATGTGATTGGGCTGGCGTTGAGATACGGCTTAATTGCAGTGTGAGTTCGGTTGCGTGGCAAGCGGATCATTACCATGTATCCACCGCGCAAGGCACATTCACCACCCCCAAGCTGGTTGTTGCTACGGGTGCCTTGTCTTACCCTAAACTCAAAGCATCCGATTTTGGCTATCGCATTGCCAAACAATTTGCCATCCCTGTTGCTCCCTTGCGCCCTGGACTGGTGGGGTTAAGAATTGGCTTGCCCGATTGGACAGACTTAGCAGGCATTTCTTTACCTGCCACTCTGTCTTGCCAAGGTTACGACTGGACACGCGATTTGTTGTTTACCCATACTGGCATTAGTGGCCCTGTGGTACTACTTGTTTCTAACGTGTGGCGCGACGGGCTGTCGATTGGTGTGAACCTGTTGCCACAGGTCGATGCGCTACGCGAGGTGTTGGCGCTCAAAGCGCAGAATAAAGAACTGCGCCCTTGGTTGCGTTCGCATTTGCCAAAACGCCTTGCCGATTATTATTGGCAGTTGTATCCGCTCGATGGCAAACCTGCCGAGCTGTCTGATGACACCTTACGCACTTGGGCGCATGCATTACAAAACTGGCAAATTACCCCAACAGGAACCGATGGCTATGGCAAAGCGGAAGTCACTGTTGGTGGTGTCGATACACAAGCGATTTCATCGAAAACCATGGAAACCTTAGCCCAACAAGGGTTGTATTTTATTGGTGAGGTACTCGATGTGACGGGTGATTTGGGGGGCTATAATTTTCAGTGGGCGTGGGCGAGTGGCGTTGCGTGCGGAATGGCGGTCTGATTTACCCCCCACCCTTAGCTTATTCCCCGCCACAACAAGCTAAAACCCGTAAAGATGGTAACGATTTCAAACGATCGCTTCACCCATAAGTTGCCTTTAAGCAATGCCCAGTGCGCACCCAAGTAGCCACCAACGAGCGAGGCAAAGAGTAAAACAGGTAACCAGTCCCATTGCACTTGTCCGACCAATGCAAGGGTTAAACCGCCTGCACCATTCCAAAACAAACCGACCAGTACCAAGGTGTAAGCAACGGCTTGTTTGTAGTCTAAACCAAACCAGCGCACCAGCCATAGCGTCACAAACAATCCCGTGCCAGAGCTTAACGAACCATTCAAAAAGCCAATGATAAACAAAACAAAACCACCGATTAGGCTGTGTTGTGTTGATGGTTCGATAGCAAGCGTTTCTAGTCCCAATTTGGGGCTAACCATTGAATAGATGCCCATCAGGATGGTCAAAATGCCCAAAGCAACTAATAACCAACTTTCGGGAATGGCTAAAACAGATACAGCCCCCAACCAAACCCCAGGCAAGCCCAGCGCTAAGATAAACAACGAAAAGCGTAACGACAAGCTACCCGCTTTCAGGTAACGAATACTTGCCCCAACCCCTAATGCGACAGTAGCGACCTTATGCGTCGCCAATGCAACGGCAAAGGGAAGCCCCAACCAGAGCAGCGCAGGAAACTGCAATAAGCCAGCCCCGCCGCCTGCGAGTGCCGAAAATGCATTGGCAACCAGAGATACCAGTAGCAGTATGCCTTGCTCTGTCCAGTCCATTAACGGCTTGCTTTAACCACGCTCATCGCCGAGGTAATTAAGCTACCTAAATCGGCTAAGTTAGCAGGAATCACCACGGTATTACCTTCTTTAGCAATCTGCGCAAAGGCTTCGACATATTGTTCGGCAACTTTTAGATTAACCGCCTGCATACCACCCGCCAATTCTGTTGCTGCGGCGACTTTAGCAATCGCATCGGCATTGGCTTCGGCGACTAGGCGAATAGCTTCTGCCTGACCGGTTGCGGCGTTAATGGCTGCCTGCTTTTCGCCTTCCGAGCTGGCAATAGCGGCTTGTTTATCACCTTCTGCTTTGGCAATGACCGCTCGTTTTTCGCGTTCAGCCGTCATTTGTAACTGCATCGATGCCAATACGTCGTGCGGTGGGGTGATGTCTTTAATTTCATAACGCAGGGTTTTCACGCCCCAAGTAATTGAGGCTTCATCCAAGGCACTCACCACGGCGACGTTGATGGTTGCACGCTCTTCGAGCAGTTTATCCAGCTCACGTCTACCCACTTCTGAACGCAAACAGGTTTTTGCCAAACTTTCGATGGCCATGGTGTAATTTTCGTTACCGTAAGAAGCCAGCTTGGCATCAGTAACCTGATAGTACAAAATACCGTCGATTTGCACTTGCGTGTTATCGCGCGTAATACAGACTTGTGGCGCAACATCCAATGGCACTTCTTTCAGCGAATGACGATAAGCAATACGGTCGATCACAGGAATAATAATATGCAGCCCTGCATCGAGCGTGCCGTTGTAACGCCCCAAGCGCTCGACAACAAATGCCATTTGCTGAGGCACAATCACAATGCCCTTACCAATAACGACGACAACGACAAACACGAAGACCAATAAACCAAAAACCGTAATGTCCATAACCTTTCTCCCTTAACCAACCACTAAGGCATTGGCATGTTTACTGTGAATGTGTAAGATTACGCCAACTTCAGGCGTCAGGGACGAAGTTGTCGACAACTCCGCTTGCCAGTCTGCACCACGGTAATGCACGGTGAGCGGCTCCAGCGCAACGACTTTAACCGCTTGACCAATATCAGGATCATTGTTATCAACAAGGGTATTGGGGCGACGGTTTAGCCAAATCACAAAGGTGGCAATACTCGATAGCAAAATGGCAGCAGTTAATTGCTGCTCTAACGGGCTGATATTGTAGGCCAAAGCACCACCCGCCAGCGTTCCTAATGATAAGGCAAGCAGATAGAGGGTTCCGCTAAAAATCTCTCCGATGAGGAGCACTCCTGTTAAGGCAAACCAAATAACAGCAGGTAAGTTCGATAACAAGCCTTCCATTCATCACCTCAGGGAAATAGGGGGGCATCTCCAAAAACCCAATGGGTAGGAGGTCTGGAGGAAGGGTGTGCAAAAAACGGCATGTAACCCATTGATTAACAACCTTCCTTCAGCAAAAAAACAAACTTAGGAAGTCTAAAAACGAGCGAAGCGAGGTTTTTAGATGTTCCCTAGGGTATGAGCATAATCTAGCATATAATTGGCAACAAACTAAAGAAAACAACAATAAAAGGAATTTACATGCCCAATCCCCCCCTCTGGCTCGACGGCTTAAACGATGCCCAAGCTGCAGCCGTTACCTCCGATTTGCCATACGCCCTAGTATTAGCGGGTGCTGGCAGTGGTAAAACACGGGTGCTGATTTCGCGTTTGTTGTATTTGTTTATGCACAAAAGCTATGGTCCTGGGCAGGTGTTAGCGCTGACCTTTACCAACAAGGCAGCAGGAGAAATGCGCGCACGCTTGGCAACGGCTTTTCCGTGGTCCGGCTCGGTATGGATGGGAACGTTTCACGGTATCGCTCACCGTTTATTGCGTTTACATTACGAACAAGCAGGTTTACCCGCTGCTTTTACGGTCATCGATAGCGAAGATCAGCAACGCTTATGCAAACGCATCCTACGCGAGCACGAAATCGATGATAAAGTGCTATCGAGCAAAACCCTTGCCTATTTAATCAGTCACGAAAAAGATGCAGGGCGACGACCTGCCGATGTGGCAGCGGCTTACGGCAACTTGCCTTGGTTACCGCTGTACGAAGCTTACGAGCAACAATGTAGAGCGAGCGGGCTAGTCGACTTTGCCGAATTGCTACTACGCAGCTACGAGCTATTAGCCAATAATGCCAGCTTGCTCAACAGCTACCAAGGGCGTTTCCGTCAGATTTTAGTCGATGAGTTTCAGGATACCAACCGTCTGCAATATCAGTGGATTAAACTGTTGGCAGGCGATGCTTGTGGTGTGTTTGTGGTCGGTGACGACGATCAATCCATTTATGGCTGGCGGGGTGCTGAGGTTGCCAATATCAAAGACTTTGTCGAAACCATGACCCCGTGCGATGTGGTTCGCTTGGAGCAAAATTACCGCTCGACGCAGACCATTCTGAACGCCGCCAATGCGGTGATTAGCAATAACACAGGACGCATGGGCAAAAACCTCTGGTCGGCAGAAGCCGAAGGCGACAAGCTGGCGCACTATGCCGCCATCAACGAGTTCGACGAAGCACGTTATATCGTCACCCAATTGCGTGCATGGCGACAGCAAGGCGACAACCTCGTCAATAGTGCGATTTTATATCGTTCTAACCACCAAAGCCGTGTACTCGAGCAGGTACTCACGCGCGAAGGCATTCCTTACAAAGTCACGGGCGGCATGCGCTTCTTCGAGCGTGCCGAAATTAAAGATTCACTTGCCTATGCGCGTTTGCTGCTCAACGAACAAGACGATGCCGCCTTTGCGCGTGTCATCAATGTCCCCACGCGCGGCATTGGCGATAAGTCGCTGGAAAAAGTACAGCTTCATGCCCGTGCTAACAATTTAGGATTGCTCACCAGTCTGCGTCAGATGGTAACGCATGGTGGGCTATCGGGTAAGGCATTGCTAGGCGCAACGAATTTTCTCAGCTTATTCGATGGTTGGCATGTGTTACGCGAAGGCTCGCTCGATGGCTTAATGGAACGCATTGTGCGCGACTCGGGCTTGTGGGACTTTTACGGTCAGGATGGCTTAACGGGCGAAGGACGCAAAGAAAACTTGGAAGAGTTGGTTAATGCCGCAGCACAATATCGCGTCAGTGACGATACGCCCGAAGATTTGGCTAACGAAGATCCTTTGTTGCTGTTTTTAGCACAAACCGCCCTTGATTCGGGCGAAACCCACGATACGGATAAGCAAGACAAGGTCAACTTAATGACCATCCATGCTGCTAAAGGGCTAGAGTTTGGTTTTGTTGCTGTCACGGGACTGGAAGAAGGGATTTTCCCGCTATCGCGCGCGCTCGAAGACCCGACAGGCTTAGAAGAAGAGCGTCGCCTCATGTACGTCGCCATGACGCGGGCGCGTCGTCAATTGTTGTTATCGTCTTGCGGTATGCGTCGTTTTCATGGCAAAGAAGAGCTGATGATGGTGTCGCGCTTTTTAGGCGAGATCCCTAAAGAAATGCTGAAAAAAGTCGGAGGCATCAGCAACCACAGTGCTTATACCCATTCTGCAAGCACGACTCGCAACGATAGTCCTGTACAAACCCCAAAACCAACTGCTGACGTGCCTTTCCCCAAAGGCAGCAAAGTGGTTCATGCGCGTTTTGGTGAGGGCTTAGTTTTAGCGACCGATGGTATGGGCGAAGACGGGCGCGTGCAAGTACGCTTTTGCGACGCAACCCGTTGGCTGATGCTCAGCATCGCCAAGTTAGAAAAGTGGGAAGGCGAATGAGGCTGACCCTTACCGCCAATAAACGCTTAGCACAAACAACCCTAAGCCAATACGCAGCCCAACAACTCGCGGCGGGTAACACGGCATGGGAAGCACCAGAGGTGCTCACCTTTTCAACATGGCAACGCCAACTCTGGGATGCTTGGGTGGTGTTGCAGTGCGAAGCGGGTATTGAACCACCGATTTTACTCGATGCCAATCAGGCGAAACACCTCTGGCAACAGATAATCGAAACACAGGCACAAACCCTATCCGACTTATTGCATCCTGCGTTATTGGCAACACAGGCAGCCAATGCCTGGAAACTGATACACGCATGGCAAATCGATCTGGGCGATACTGCTTTTACCGACGGCACCCCCGAACATGTTCAGTTCGCGAGCTGGTCGCAAGCCTTTATCGCCCGATGCGAGCAAGATAATTGGCTCGATGAATCAAGACTGCTCAGCGCACTGATACAACATCTTCCCGCCTTAGCATCCCTATTGCCCCAACACATTCAACTGATTGGCTTTGTGCAAATGACCGCGCTGGAGTTGTCTTTCTGGCAGCGATTACAGCAACTTGGCGTAATCGTTGATGGCTTAACGCATCATGCCATACACCTGCCACCGATTCATAACGCACGCGCCTTCGCCAGCATCGATGATGAACAAAACGCCATTGCTCATTGGGTTGCCTCGCAACTCGCCAACAACCCCGATGCGCGCCTTGTTGTCGCCCTGCCCAGAATGCGCGAATGGCGCGATGGACTGCTCGAAAAGATGCTCTCCCTAACTGCAGCGCAAAGCTTATTGCCACATCAGTTGGATGCACCGCCACCCGTTAACTTATGGCTCGGCGATCCCTTAGCGCAACAACCCATTGTTGCCATTGCTCGGCTACTGCTGGGGCTACGCTTTGATGGCATCGACCATGCCGATTTACTCAACTTATTACGCTCGCCTTTTTCGGCTGGTTCGGTAGAGGCTTTGCGCTTAGGACAATGGCTAACAGAAGCACAAACTGCACACTGGCAGTGGAAAAGCCTATTTGCGCGCATGAAACGTATTGACGAGTCACTCACGCATCAACAACAAGAACAGGGAGCACTGTCAGACAAAGAGCAGCGCCTTCTGGCTGCGGTTCGCATGGGGCTTCACTGTTTAACCCTTTGGAAACTCCCCGCCGATATCAGCACGAGACGCCTCCCCTCAGATTGGGCAATATGGATGCGCTCACGCTTAACGCAGGTCGGGTTAAGTCCGCGCGGACTGGGCAGTTTGGCTTATCAGGCATGGACTGCTTTAGATGATGACTTTGATCAACTCGCTCCGCTCGATTTAGTCAGCGGCAAGGTCTCACTTGAAAAAGCCTTGTCGTTACTCGATGGCGTGCTCATCATGCCGTGGCAAGCGCGTCAGGGCAAGACACAAGTACAACTACTGGGCATGATGGAAGCCGCGGGCTTAGCCTGCGATGCACTATGGATCGCCGATATGGGCTTTGAGCAATGGCCACCCAAAGCGACCCCTAACCCATTAATACCGCTGCGCCTGCAAAAGCAGGCTGGCGTTCGCGATGCCGACCCCAGCAAACAAGCAGACTACGCCAGACAACTATTGGCTGCCGTCATGGAACAGGCAGGGCAGATTACTGTCAGTCATGCGCGTAGCGATGGCAGTCGTGTCGACCTACTACCAACGGGATTATTAACGGTGGATTGGCAAACCCCGCTTCCTAACCTTATTCCAAAGGAAGAAGGAACTGCCTCCGCTCAACGATTACGCCCTCGACTTCTGGGAGATGGTTGTGGTGAAGACCTCTGGCAAGCCCCTCCCTTAGCAGCTAACGAGACCGCCAAGGGCGGAACAGGGCTATTTAAGGCGCAATCACAATGCCCCTTTCGCGCTTTTGCGCAATTTAGACTCGATGCCAAAGACAGCAAAACCGCCAGCGAAGGACCCGATGCCGCATTGCGTGGC
Organism: uncultured Francisella sp.; assembly: GCA_964606405.1. Classification (GTDB taxonomy): domain Bacteria; phylum Pseudomonadota; class Gammaproteobacteria; order Thiomicrospirales; family Thiomicrospiraceae. The sequence goes on along the minus strand of CAZSGH010000008.1, from coordinate 49,899 downwards.
ACACTGGTACACAACAGCCTCGAAGCCGTGTGGAAAGCCATCGGCAACAGCGATAACCTGCTCGACTTAAGCGACCGTCAACGCCTTGAGCTGGTACACGAAAAAGTAGCACAGACCTTAGCCGTCGAGCAAGAAGCCTCGCCCGACCTATTGGGCGAGCGTTACCTTCAGCTAGAACAGCAACGCATCACAGATTTGGTGTTAGCCGTACTCATGAATGACACCCACCTCGCCTTATCGGGACTACCCGCGTTTAGCGTCGAAAGCGAAGCCAGCTTAAAGCAAGACGTATGCAGCATTGCGGTTAACCTACGCATCGACCGCTTGCAGACATTCGACACCGCTGCCCCCAAAGCAACATGGATTGTGGACTATAAAACAGGTGCAGTTTCGGCAAAAGACTGGCAAGGCGAACGCCCGTGGGAACCCCAGTTACCCGTGTATGCTTTGGCATTGGCGCAGCGAAACGATGTCGCAGGTCTGGCATTTTATGCGTTAAAAGACAGCGACAAGCCTCAACTACAGGGGTTAGCTCGTGATGATGTGCCACTGCCGTCCTTAACGCGCAACGACATATCACTCAGCGAAAGCGATTGGCAAGCACAGTTAACCCAATGGAACACCACCCTGCAAACCCTTGCCGACGACTTCCGTGCTGGCGTAGCAACCGCCGACCCGATCATGACCACAGGCAAAAACGCCTGCACTTACTGTCATTTAGCCCTACTATGCCGTAAAGCCGAATGGTCTCAAGTCGACCACGACGATACCTAAAGGAGCCAATAACGCTAACTTTGCGTCATCCTCGCGCATGCGGGGATCCATAAAACAAACGGATAGATTCCCGCTTTTGCGGGAATGACAGGTTTTAACCCCGCTTCTTCAGATGCACCAACAACAACGACAAAGCCGCTGCCGTCACCCCTGGCACACGCCCTGCTTGCCCCAAGGTATTGGGGCGATGCAGTTTCAGCTTTTGCTTCACTTCATTCGATAAGCCATCGATGGCATCGATGTCGATATCTTCGGGGATTTTGGTTTCTTCGTTGCGCTTAATCTTGTCGATTTCATCGTTCATGCGCGATAAGTAACCCGCATACTTCACATCGATTTCGACCTGTTCAATCACCGCAGGATCAACGACAGCAGTGCCAAAACCTGTCAGTGTTGAAAGCTTGAGATAGTCCACTTCAGGGCGGCGCAGCAAGGTTTCGAGGTTTTGCTCTTTACTCATCGTTGTACCAAAAATACGCTCGCTCTCTTCGGCTGACAAGCGCGCGGGCGAAATCCACGTATCGCGCAAGCGTTGCGATTCCTGCTCAATCGCTTCGACTTTTTGGTTAAAGCTCGCCCAACGATCCTCGTCGATCATGCCAAACTCACGCGCAATCGGCGTTAAGCGACGATCCGCATTGTCTTCGCGCAACAATAGGCGGTATTCGGCACGACTGGTAAACATACGATAGGGTTCTGTCGCCCCCAAGGTGTTCAAGTCATCGACCAACACCCCCAAATAAGCCTGATCACGGCGAGGATACCAACTGTCCTTGCCTTGCACCGCCCGCGCAGCATTGATGCCAGCTAGCAAGCCCTGAGCCGCTGCCTCTTCGTAACCCGTTGTGCCGTTAATTTGCCCTGCAAAAAACAAACCACTAATGCTATGGGTTTCTAAGGTTGGCTTGAGTGCACGCGGATCGAAATAATCGTACTCGATGGCGTAAGCAGGGCGTGTGAGCACCGCATTTTCTAGCCCTTTCATGCTATGAATCATCTGAATCTGTGCTTCGAATGGCAAGCTTGTTGAAATGCCATTGGGGTAAAGCTCGTGCGTGGTTAGCCCTTCTGGCTCGATAAAAATCTGATGATTGTCTTTATCGGCAAAGCGGGTAATTTTATCTTCAATCGACGGGCAATAGCGCGGACCTACCCCTTCAATCACCCCCTGATACATCGGCGACTGGTCGAGGTATTGGCGAATAATATCGTGTGTGCGCTCATTGGTATGCGTGATATAACACGGCACTTGACGCGGGTGCATCGCCACATTACCCATAAACGAGAACACGGGCAAAGGGTTATCACCTGCCTGTACCTGCATCACTGAAAAGTCGACACTACGTGCATCAATACGGCAAGGCGTACCTGTTTTTAAGCGCCCAACGGGCAAGTTGAGTTCTTTTAAGCGCTCGGCAAGTCGGATACTGGGCGGATCGCCCGCACGTCCACCCGAATGATTTTGTAGCCCGATGTGAATTTTGCCATTCAAAAAGGTACCTGCAGTCAAAACAACCTGACGCGCATAAAACTTCCAACCCGTGGCGGTAACCACCCCCGTAATCTGCCCATTTTCAACAATTAAATCTTCTGCCATCTGCTGAAACAAGGTTAAGTTTGGCTGATTTTCGAGGCGATAGCGCACCGATGCTTTATATAACAAACGGTCAGCTTGGGCGCGTGTTGCCCGCACAGCAGGACCTTTAGAGGCATTCAGGGTGCGGAACTGGATACCCGAATCATCGGTTGCCAAGCCCATGATACCGCCCATGGCATCGACTTCCTTAACCAGATGCCCCTTACCAATACCGCCAATCGCTGGGTTACACGACATAGACCCTAAGCCTTCGATGCTTTGCGTCAGTAACAGGGTATTCACCCCCATTCGTGCTGCCGCTGCCGCTGCCTCTGTACCCGCGTGTCCGCCACCGATAACGATGACATCGTATTGTTGTTGTGAAAACATCTGCTTGCCCGCTCTAATCTCTTGAATGGCTGCTATTTTAACACAGCGACTACAAACCAATAACGATTGATGATTTAAGAAAAAAAACCTCATGGACGTTCTCATGAACGCACCCAAAGGGGAAGCGTTGAACATCAATCGTTCAAACGCTTCGGTGCGAGATATTGTGCTGTGAATTATCTGCTCAATACTTACGTGTTGTCTGAGTTGGTTAAAATAGAGACTTCAGCGAATGTGTTGACATGGCTTCAAACCCCAAGATGCGCGAAGCTTTACATTTCTAGTCTTTCTTGGGCTGAATTGCATCGTGGTGTGGCTCAACTGCCGCCATCAGAACGTCGTAACGATTTAAATCAGTGGCTATAGACCTAACGGAGCAATTTGGCGATAGAACGTTAGCCTTCGGTACTGAAACGGGAGAAAATTGGGCATTAATGATGGTGGCATTAGCGTCGCAAGGCAAGCCTATGCCACTTATGGATTCGTTAATTTGCGCAACGGCTCGCCAGCACAATATGACTTTGGTGACGCGTAATATCAAAGACTTTTTAATGCGCAGGTGTTATTACTTGATCCGATGGAGTGATGCTAGCCACGTTAGCGTAAGTATTTCCTAAAACTGGGTGCTTTGTGTATTGCTGAAACTTAGTCGAACGAATTAGAGGTAGATGGTGTATTGGGTATACTAGCTTAAAAGTGAAAACTCATTAATTAAATCATGACATTAAGAATTTATGAAGCTTAAAAATTCAGTTGATCTTAGTGTTGATGCCTCGATTTGATAATAACCCCAAACGCCGCATAAAGTTCGCCAAGTCGAAGGTGGACTTGTAAATGATAGTTGATAACTTTTGATATGTCCGTTTGAACTTTCTTCAATATTGCCGCCTTTATAATCAGGGTGTCTCAAGTTTGCGATCAAATCCTTAAGTGGGTAATCGTAACTTTCGGCAATCAAATCGTGTGCAGATTCCAGTTGATTTGCTAGATTTCTAAGCTCAATCTCAGTAAGTGAACGCATGCTGCTCATAGTGTTCCTTTGGTTGTTTTCATGTTATGACACTTTATTTACGCTTAAATTTTGACACGAAAGTATTCATTAGTGCTTTGAGTGTATTCGTATAACCTATGCCAAAATAGACGTTTGTATTGCAGAGCATTAAGCCATTTTTTAAAGTGATATTTAGCGGGTTATTAGGGTAACAGTGATTTCATCCTTCAAAGCTGAATCAAAAGTTAGTCCTAGTTTAAAAGCTTGATTCGAAAAACGGGCGGAAAGCTTTTGGCTTATCATTTCAAAGCGTTGCAAGCTCATTTGCTCATCAGCCCTTACCATTGCAATAGCGGTTTTCCAAGTTGTAAGTGGGAAAAGCTCATTGAGTTCGTCTAAGCTGTGTGTAATTTTTTGAACCTTGTCGCCACCTTTCGCGCCAACCAGCGCAATCCGTAAAACACCATCGGTGTGAAGCAGATTTTCTACAACATGGGACTCTAAATATATAAATGCGTCTTTTGATGCAATAATATTTTTACTTAATTGTAATAGTTTTTCTGCCTTAACCGAGTTAATTTCAGTTGCTCGGTTGTCACCTAATGTTGCAAATTTCGGTGGTTCTAGCTTATTGATAGCGTTATTGTATAAACTCAGTTGACACATGCAGTCGCATTGTAACGAATCGTTTTTAGTTTTCATTTTAATTATTCCAGTAAAATATTTTACAAATCATCAAGAGGTAACAAATCGTTTTCTTTTGTTAAAACGTCAATTTTTGACCACAAATATTCCGCAATATAATCATTGCTTTCTATATTTCTAATGTCCGTTATGTGTTTTTGTATCTTTTCTAGCTTTTTTTTATCGCGTACAGCCTTACCAGAGACTATTTTAGGAAGTTCTTTTTTTAGAGCATCGCGTGCTGTATCTTCACCCCGAGGAAATTGACAATCGCTCCAGTCCTGAGAGTCTATCCATTCCGATATATCTGTTACTGTAGGCTTTGGCAAGGTTCTCATAATCACACTGTTCATGTCGGATAAATCATTATCTGTAGTGCCATTTTTTTCACAGAGCATTTCTCTGACAATTTTGGTAACTTCTGCCTCGAACATTTTTTTGCAAAAAAACCTCGCATTTGGATTGCTCTTAAATGCCTCCCAGTCAAATTTTGGAACTTCGACAGAAATGGTTTTACCAGACAAGCCACATTTTTCATTATCTGTTGTTTTTTTAAATGTAAAGTTTTTCATTTCTTTCATTTTGATGGTTCCTTATTTAGCTTTAATTCGTTTTGATCGCCAACCAACGGTTACAACTGCACGATCAGATACCGATTCGATGACATAAGCACCGCAACAATTGATTACTGCTTTCCAGAGGTGGCTATCGCAGTGTTCCTTGATCCGATTCAGTGCACGTTTACTTAGATGAATACAGACGAGTCCATTACCTATATAGTGATAATGACCAAACGCATCCAACAAATCGATTATCCATTCAGGAATGGCGCGTTGTTGCAGCCGCTGCTGTGCATGATGTGTTAATACGTGCATACAAACATCCTATAAATCATCTACCGTAATATATTCTTCATAACAAATTAAACAGTAAGGTAAGCCATTTATGCCACTGTATAATTTGCCATCCATTTTAAGGCGCAAAAAGAACAAAGGGTCCTTAATGGTTAGGGTTAGAAAATCCAGTGGGTTTGTAGGCAGAGCACCAGCGTTGAGTTGATTAACATCACCAATACTAATATCTTTTTCTAGGTTCCATTCCTGCATTAATTTTTCTGGGCAAAGAATCAAATACATCAAGCGATTCATGAAAGCGTCTCTGACAATATTAGATTTTTCAACGATTTCATTTAGCCTAGCAGCAACCTCACTATCTAATGTCATACTCACTAAGGTTGTATCCCTGCCGTTGAAGTCTGAGCTAATAAGCCCCTTAATTTTTGGGGATAGCTGTTTTCCATCAAGTTCTTTGGTTAGCTCATCCAATTCTGTCTTTAGAACTAAGTTTATAAAGGCATCCCGCTTCATTGAAATAGCTTTTAAACGCTCAACAAGACTTTTGTGAATTGACGTAATGAGCTTAAAAGTTACCTTAGTTTGGGCAGTATGTTGTGCCATGATCTGTCATCCTTATTGCTTAATACAGATGAACTATAACAAGACCCGCAACTAATTTCAACAAAATAAATATATCTATAAAGAAATACTTCCTGTTAATCTTCAGAGCGTGAAGTGGCTCTATGCTACTTAAGAGCTAGATTGGTCATAATGGTTGAATGGTTGGGCGTTAATAAGCAGTATTTACTCTATGGTGAGGAGGCAGTGAAAGCAGCAACCGAACAAGTCGCCCGTTGGGACAGTAAAATCACTCCCGAAGAACGCGAAGCGATTGAGGCGTTTTTAGCCTTACCACCCGATAAGCGCAAGTTGTTCGGGCAGTTGATGAAAGCTTGCGGGAAGTAGTTGTTTATTCATAACTGTTATGCCAGAATGTGTATGTCAAATGACATACAGGAGTATGCAAAATGAATGCCGCGATGACATTACGCATCGACTCACAAGTCAAAGAAGATGCCGCTTATTATTTATCACAAATGGGATTAAGTACCAGTGAAGCTGTACGCCTATTTTTGCACAGTGTGGTACTCCATAAGGGCATACCCTTCGAGTTGAAAGTACCCAATGCACAGACGCGACAGGCATTAAAAGATGTCGATGCTGGCATCAACATGGATGATACTAACCTAGCGCAACTAACAGAAGAATTGAATCATGCGCGTCATCAAGAGACATAAGCTATTTTTGAAAGACATGACCAAATGCCCGCTAAGTGATAAACACTTCACCAAACTCATTTCCTATCTGGCAATACTCGCACAAAGTCAAACGCTTCCCGAAGAAGCTAAAGATCATGCCCTTATTGGCAATTGGGAAAGTTTTCGAGAGTTTCATATTAGTGGCGATGTGTTAGTGATTTACAAAGTTACCGATGACGAACTTATTTTGGTGCGCATAGGGAGTCACAGCCAGTTATTTGACTAATAAAAACTATTTGGGGCAGTTGATGAAGGTGTAAAAGCCGATTAAACTCACTGCACAATTGATTATGGTACAATCTCACCATGAACTACTTACACCATTACCACGCAGGCAACTTTGCCGATGTTTTCAAACACCTGATCTTATTAGAACTGGTGTCCTTTATGCAACGCAAAGACACGCCCTTAGCGATGTTCGACACCCATGCGGGTGCGGGCATGTACGACCTAACCGCTACGCCATCGCAAAAAACAGGCGAATGGAAAGGCGGCATCGGCAAGTTGTGGGGCAGCACCGATCCCGACTGGCAACCGCTATTGTCAATCGTTAAAGACCTCAATGGCGAAAGCAACAAGCTCAGCTATTACCCAGGATCACCCCTGCTCATGGCGGAGCACTTGCGCATTGTCGACACCCTCACGCTGTGCGAAACTTCCGATGGCCCAATGAAACACCTGCGCGAAAACTTTGGTGACAACCGCCGTGTACACATTCATCAGCGCGATGGTTACGAAGCCTTAATCGCTTTGCTCCCACCCAAAGAAGCCAAACGCGCCCTCGTTCATATCGACCCGCCTTTTGAACAAAACGATTATGCTCGACTCTACGACACCATCCCCAAAGCATTGCACCGCTTCCGTCAGGGCGTGTTTGCCATTTGGTATCCCGTCAAAACCCGCGCAAGCGCTTTGCCATTCGTCAATAAAATGCGCGCGTTAGTCAACGATGACGAAAAAGTGCTCAACTTGCAAATCATGACAGGACTGGAAAACACCCTCGCCATGAATGGCACAGGGATGTTAATTATTAACCCGCCCTTTGGTTTCGAAGCACACATTAAAAAGAAGATCGTTAAGTTAGAAAAACTGCTTAAGCAGGACTAAGACGAACAACTCAAGCTCAACCCGCACGCCCAATCGGGCGATTCGCTGGCATAGACTTCCATGCCAGCCTGCTCGACAAACGGATTCGCCAAAAGCGCTCTTAAGCGCTGCACCCCCGTATCATCACCCCGATTAGCTTTATCAATCGCTTCTTGTGCCATCCAAGTACGCAGCACATACAAGGGATTAACCGCATTCATCGCTGCAACACGCACATTTAGTGCAACAGCTTCTTCTGCCAATCGGGTCTGGTAACGCCCCCACCAAACAACACTTTCTGCCTGAATATAGGGACAACGTGTTTGAGTGGCTAAGCGACGATGAGCAAGGGTAAAGTCGAGCTGCTCACGCTGCAACAGATTTAGCCAATCACGAATGAGTAAAGCATCCCCTTCACGAACTTGCGTCAAGCCAAGCTTGGCACGCATCAACGCTAAATAATGCCCCTGATAATGCAACCAATAACCATCAAGTGCAACACGCGCCAACTTAACGGCTGTGTCGGTGTCGTCATCAAGCAAGGGCAATAAAGCCTGCGCCAAGCAAGCACAATTCCATAACGCCACCTCAGGCTGACGATTAAAGGCATAGCGCCCTTCGGTATCGGAGTGATTACAAATAAAATCGGGTTGATAGCGTTCCATAAACATAAAAGGACCATAGTCCAATGTTAGCCCCACAATCGACATATTATCGGTATTCATTACCCCGTGCATAAAGCCGACACTTTGCCAATGCGCCAAAAGACGAGCCGTACGCTCAATCACCGCTTCGAGCAAAGACAGGTAGGGATTATCGTGTTGTGCAAACTCTGGAAAATCATACTCAATGACATAATCGGCTAAATCGCGCAAACAATCGTATTGACCACGATAATAAAACACTTCGAAACTACCAAAGCGAACAAAACTGGACGCCACACGCAACACACAAGCGGCTGACTCGACGCTTTCGCGATACACCGGCAAATCGCTGGCAACCAATGCCAAAGCGCGCGTGGTTGGAATGCCCAGCCCCGCCATCGCCTCAGACACCAAATACTCACGGATACTCGAACGCAGTACCGCTCGACCGTCTCCCCGACGCGAAAACGGTGTCACCCCTGCCCCTTTTAGCTGCCAATGCCAACGTCGACCATCATGCGTCATATCGCCCAGCAGTAATGCGCGACCATCGCCTAATTGCGACACATAATGCCCAAACTGATGCCCCGCATACAAAGCAGCAACAGGCTTCATGCCCGACAACAGCTGCTCACCAGCGCACACTGCCGTTAGTAATGACGCATCGCCTAAAGACGCGCCCATTAATTGCGCACACGATGCACTCGCGTCAACCAAGCGAGCATTGACTAAGGCATCAGCACGAACAGACGCGCTAAAATCGTCACCAAGCTCTGCATAAGTAGCATTAAAGGTTATATTGGTTAGTTTTTTCATGGTGTCATCATGACGCAAAACTTGACTCAGATCAAGTTATTAATCAAAACTAAAAGCTTAGTGACATATAAAAACCATAACAGGAAGGGGGGGCTGGGGGAAGGGGAAAACTGAAATAACATATAACTATTTTAGTTAATCCCTTCCACCAGAGAAAAACAATCTTGGAAGCGCTAAAAATAGAGTACTACGAGGTTTTTAGCGCTTCTCAATCGTCTACAATAAGACATCGCTAAAAAATACGAAGAGAAAAGGTCTCCATGTCACACATCGAAAATAGTCAACTGGGACATCATACCCAGTACCCAACCCAATACGATGCCAGTTTACTGTTTGCCGTGCCACGCAGCGAAAATCGGCAATACTTATCGCCAAGCCCATTGCATGGGGTCGATATTTGGACAGGCTACGAACTCTCTTGGCTCAACGCGCAAGGTTTGCCACAGGTTGCCATTGCCGAATTCAGCATTCCTGCGAACAGCCCGAATATTATCGAATCCAAATCCTTTAAGCTCTATTTAAACTCACTCAATGCCCATCGCTTTGCCAACCAAAGCGACTTGATAACACAAATAACGCACGACCTATCGGCTTGTGCTGGCGCGATTGTTTCGATGCGAATTCATGCTGTTAACGCCCTTTCTATTGGCAATTTACCAGGCATTTGCTTAGACAATCTAACGGTTTCTATCGACCGCTATCAACCCGATGCAACCCTACTGCAAACCGGCCACCTCAGCGGTAATGCTTGCTGGCATAGCCACCTGCTTAAATCGAACTGCCCTGTAACAGGACAACCCGACTGGGGCAGCATTGTCATCGACATACAAGCCCGACATCTACCCGCTGCAGAGAGCCTACTCGCCTACATCGTTTCTTATCGTGATCATCAAGGCTTTCATGAGCACTGTGTCGAAAGCATTTACAGCGACATCTGGCAGATATTTAAACCCGAAAAGCTATTGGTTTATGCGCGCTATGTGCGCCGCGGCGGACTCGATATTAACCCGTGGCGCACCAGCGATCCTCACGCGCATGCATGGGTCGACATGCCGAGGCTGGCAAGACAGTAATTTTTGTGTTAATTTACCAGCAGAGATCGAGATAAAAAAGCTCCCTGTTGATAAAAAACAATACAAAATAGGAGGGGCTATGTTCTCCCTTTATCGATTAAAAACGCGTCTTTCATTAATGATTGCATTGATGACGCTCCTTCTTGCACTGGTCATCAACCATTTTGTTGGTCAACTCAATCGCACACAAATCGAACAAGACCAAACTGCTTTGCTAGAGCAAGTAGCCACAACAATGATGTCACGTCTCGACCAAGACATGAGCACACGTGGTGGCGAAATCAAGTTTCTTGCTCAACGTGACATGCTCAAAGACGGCACAGTATCTGTTACCAAAAAACAAGCCATTTTAGACAGCATTCGAGCGTCCTATCCTTACTATGCATGGATTGGTATTACTGACACCGAAGGTAATATTTTGGTCGGAACCGATGGGGTGCTTGTGGGTAAAAGTGTTGCCAAACGCGATTGGTTTTTGCTCGGCTCACAAAGCTTACACTTTGGTGATGCGCACGACGCTTTTTTACTCGCCAAACTCATGCCTAAGCCCAAATGGGATGACTTGCCTTTGCGTCTTGTCGATATTTCTGCCCCACTGCACGACGATAATGGGCAATTTTTGGGCGTTATTTGCGGACACCTCAGTTTGGACTGGGCTTTCGAAGCACGCAACCGCATTTTAGACCAACTCAGCAAACAGCAACTTGATCTTATCGTACTCAATCGAGATGGAAAGGTACTCATGGGAACCCCAGAATTGCCTTCTCTTGCCGTCGATTTGAGCGGTTTGGTGAGCGTTAATCAAAGTAAAGAAGGTCAACCTAGTACACAAATTGAAGCTTGGCAAAATGGCGTGCGTTACCTCACCACAGCGGTTAAAGAAACAGGCTTTGCCGACTACTCTGGCATGGGCTGGACTGTCGTCGCCCGCAAAGCAGAAGCCACCGCCTTTGCCAGCGCCAAACAACTCAGCTGGACTATTGCAGGACTCACGACGGCTGGTGCCCTGATCTTTATGCTGCTCATATCTAATGTTATCTCACGCCAACTGCGACCACTCGAACACATTAGCGAAGCCGCAGAACACATTTCGCATAACAATCTGTCGGTAACCTTACCCAAACCAACAGGGAAAGATGAGCTATCAGTGTTAGCGAGCAACCTGTCAGATTTGGTTACGCGCTTACAATCCAATAATGCCGAACTATTACTCGCCAGTCGCGTTTTTGAAGACAGCACCCAAGGCATTATCATTACCGATGCTAACCAAAAAATTATTCGTACAAACAAAGCGTTTCAAAAAATCACAGGCTATAGCTCAGAAGAAACTGTTGGCAAAAACCCCAAGCTGCTCAGCTCTGGGCGACAAGATAAAACATTCTACCGTCAAATACGTGAGGCGCTTTCTGAAAACGGTAACTGGCAGGGAGAAATCTGGAATCGCAAAAAATCTGGTGAGATTTATCCCGAATGGTTAATGATCCACACGTTAAAAGATGCCCAGGGCAACATCGCTCATTACATTGGCATCTTCGACGACATTAGTGAAAAGAAAGCTAACGAACAGCGCCTCGTTCACCTTGCCAACTACGATGTCTTAACCGACCTGCCCAATCGCCACCTCATGCAACTCAAAACCAATACATTAATTGCAGAAAACAACATCAAACACAATGGATTAGCACTCATTTTTATCGACTTGGATAAATTCAAACACATCAACGATAGCCTTGGACATCCTATTGGCGATCAGGTACTGCTCGAAACCGCCACTCGATTTAAACAAGAAATGCGTAACGACTATCTGCTTGCTCGCTGGGGAGGAGATGAGTTTGTTGTTGTATTACCGACGAATGACTATCAACACATTAGCGAACTGATCAAGCGATTGATTGCCAGCTTGCAACGCCCCTTCATGATTAATAACTCACCACACCATCTGAGCATGAGCGCAGGCGTTGCACTTTATCCTAACGACGGTCAGAATGTCGAACAACTGCTACGCTGTGCGGATACCGCCATGTACCAAGCCAAACACGAAGGCAGCAACCTCTATCGCTTTTACGAAGGGGGCATGCACACCGATGTCGCCCGATTCATGAGAATTGACAATGCCTTACGTCATAGCCTATCTCGTCAAGGACTAGGGCTATACATGGCATTTCAGCCACAATATCATACCGATGGCAAAACCATGCTTAGCGCAGAGGCTCTGATTCGTTGGCACGACGACCAACTTGGCAACATTAGTCCTGGCGAATTTATCCCGATTGCCGAAGAAACGGGACAAATTGTCCAACTCGGCATTTGGGTGGTCGATGCCGTTGCACGCGCTTATCAACAACTGAGCGCTGCTGGCTGCCATATGGTTCCGATTTCTATTAATTGTTCCGCACGTCAATTAGTCGAGGCGAACCTTGCATCCAATATTCATAAGATTTTGGCACTTTATGGCGTACCTGCCGAACATATCATGATTGAAGTAACCGAGTCTGCTGTTATGCACAACGAAAGCATGGCACTGAATACGCTTGCCGCACTGAGATCTTATGGCTACCGTATTTCGGTCGACGACTTTGGAACGGGCTACTCTTGCCTAAGCTACATGCAAAAAATATCGCCCGCCGAAGTTAAGATTGATCAGCGCTTTATTGCTAACATGATTGAAAATGACAACAGTCGCAGCATCGTGGTATTTACGCACGGATTAGCACAAAGCATGGGCATCGAAGTGGTTGCCGAGGGCGTGGAAACAGCCGAACAACTCGCTGCGCTGACAGAAGTGGGCGAAGACATTAAGATTCAGGGTTATTTACTCTCTAAACCCCTAGTATTCGATGACTTTAAAGCGCTTTTGTTAGCTCGGCGAGGTATCTAAGATGTGTTTTTGTGGCTCAGAGCTCGACTTTTCGCAGTGCTGCAAGCCCTATTTACAGGGCAAAGCAGCACCGACAGCCCAAGCCCTGATGCGCTCACGCTACACCGCCTACGTCAGGCGCGATGGTGCCTACCTACACCGAACATGGTCTGCGGCAACACGCCCCTCACAAAATAGCCTGAACCAGCTCGCGCCAACACAATGGACGGGACTGACAGTTATTCGAACCGAAGCAGGCGACATCAACGACAGCACAGGGATCGTCGAATTTATCGCCCACTGGCAAGAAACGAATGGAACCACCCACCAGCTACACGAAACCAGTCAGTTTGCGCGCGAAAAAGGACGCTGGGTTTATGTAAAAGGCATTTAAAATGCACAGATATCATTTTCTTCTTGCAATTACACTGCAAATGCTGTAAAAATCGCAATATAACTTTATTGCATTCGATGCAATTGCCAATATTCTCCGCTTTGCCTAAGGCAAGCATCTCACTCAATTCATTATCAAGCACCCCATAGGGAGACCTTCATGAGCGATCTAATTGTCCACACAACCGACGCAACTTTTGAACACGACGTTGTTAATGCTGCCTTGCCTGTTTTACTCGACTTTTGGGCGCCGTGGTGTGGTCCATGCAAAATGATTGCACCGATTCTGGACGAAGTATCTAAAGAATTCGAAGGTAAAGTGACTGTTGCCAAACTGAACATCGACGAAAACCCAGCACAACCGCCCAAGTTTGGTGTGCGTGGCATCCCAACATTGATGTTGTTAAAAAATGGCGAAGTTGCCGCAACGCGTGTTGGTGCTCTGTCTAAATCTCAATTAGTCGATTTCTTAAACAACAACCTTGCCTAACCTTTTTTACGCGATGATTTTTGTTTGCCTCTAAAAATCCGTATGGGTTAGGGGTCTGGAGGAAGGGATTTAAAATAAGCACATGTACTTGTTAATTAATTCCCTTCCACCTGCCAAAAACAATGTTGGGAATACTAAAAACTGCATCAAGTGCGGTTTTTAGTAGCTCCCTTTCATGGTCGTCACATCTTTCCTCCCTCCTTATCTGAATTAAAAGCACCCGAATGAACCTCAACGAACTCAAAAAACGTCATATCTCCGAATTACAAGAAATTGCTAACAGCCTTGGTCTCGAACTGACCCGTGGACGTAAGCAAGATATCATTTTTGCCCTACTTAAAGACCACGCCAAAAAAGGCGAAGATATTTCAGGTTCAGGCGTGCTCGAAATTCTCCCCGATGGCTTTGGCTTCCTGCGTACAGAAGAAAGCACCTACCTATCAGGTCCCGACGACCTTTATGTGTCGCCGAGCCAAATTCGTCGTTTTGGTTTACGTCAAGGCGATACGGTATCGGGTCGCATCCGCACACCAAAAGATGGCGAGCGCTATTTTGCCTTGTTAAAAGTTGATAGCATCAACTTCGAACCACCAGAAGTGGCACAGCACAAGATTTTGTTCGAAAACCTAACCCCGTTACACGCCAACAAGCGCTTACGCATGGAAATTGGTAATGGCTCGACCGAAGACATTACCGCGCGCGTCATCGACTTAGTTGCACCCTTTGGTAAAGGACAACGTGGTTTGATTGTCGCGCCGCCTAAAGCGGGTAAAACCATGATGTTGCAAAACATCGCACATTCGATTGCCATCAATCATCCCGATGCCTACTTAATTGTGCTGCTCATCGACGAGCGCCCAGAGGAAGTCACCGAAATGCAACGCACCGTGCGTGGCGAAGTGATTGCTTCGACATTCGACGAACCCGCCAGTCGTCATGTACAGGTTGCCGAAATGGTGATCGAAAAAGCCAAGCGCTTAGTTGAGCACAAGCGTGATGTCATCATCCTGCTCGATTCAATCACCCGTTTAGCACGTGCTTACAACACCGTAGCGCCATCATCAGGCAAAATCCTAACAGGTGGTGTCGATGCCAACGCTTTACACCGTCCTAAGCGTTTCTTTGGTGCGGCACGTAACATCGAAGAAGGTGGATCTCTCACCATTTTAGCCACGGCGCTTGTCGAAACCGGCTCTAAAATGGATGATGTCATCTACGAAGAATTCAAAGGTACGGGCAACATGGAAGTCCATATGGATCGTCATATTGCCGAACGTCGTGTCTTCCCTGCCATTAACATCAAACGCTCTGGCACACGCCGTGAAGAATTGCTAACCAAGGCAGATGAGTTGAATATGCTGTGGATTATCCGTAAATTCTTAGGCAATATGGGCGAAGTCGAAGCGATGGAGTTCTTGTACGACAAACTCAAAGCGAGCAAAACCAACGAAGACTTCTTTAACTCGATGAAGCGAGGGTAAGTACTGTTCCGAGTACCGCAGCAACAACGCAATTGAAGCGCGCAATAGGATTTAAAAATGATTGATTGGCAAGCATACCTACCCCTGATCGAATCAGCACTACACAACATCTATCCACAAATGGATGGTGATAGTGCAACAGCACAAGGTCATCAGCTTGCCCAACAAGCGCGACAACAACAAATCATCGCACTCTTTGCTAGCTTAAACCATGACAATGAAGAAGCACAAACCGAAATTTTTGTGAGCGAATGCATCGCTAACGATATTTCTTATACGCTTGTTTATGGTGACTTGATGACCCTAGGGAGAACCCTGCTTGGTGCATTAGCCGATGGTCAAAACTGCTTACTCATGGTCGAACTGAACCAAAGTTTTGATCGTATCGAAAAGAAAGTCAGTCAAGCTTATTTGCAGAACTATTTGCGCAAATTATCGGTTAAAAATCATATTCGCCTGACACACCTAGCCAATCTGAGCGAGAAAAACCTGCTGGTTCACTACCAAAACCATCTACAGTGGATGATTCGCTTAATTAACAAGCTACAAGGTGCCGAACTGCCTGAAAATATTGAGCTTGATCATAATCTTTGCGCCTTCGGAAAGTGGTTGCATGGTAAAGCAATCCCTTCAATTAAATCGACCAGTCACTTCAAAGAAGTCGAACGCTTACACATTCAACTCCATCAGCTTGGACGAGATGTTTTAACACATCATCAACAAGACAGCATTAATTGCAAAAGTATGATTCATCTGATGAGTCGATTGGACTATATTTCATTAGAAATTGGTGCCGAAATCGCCATTCTGAACGACATGCTAATGATCACGGAGTACCACAAAGACCCACTCACAGGCGTACTCACGCGTCACCTACTCGATAAAATCATGAGTGCGCAAATTGAAATTGCTAAGGCAACAGAAAGTACTTGTGTGTTAATGATGCTCGACTTAGACCACTTCAAAAACATCAACGATACTTACGGTCACCTAGCTGGCGATCAGGTCATTCAGAACTTTACCGACATACTTAAGCGCGTCTTACGTAAGTCAGACTTTATTTTCCGTTATGGTGGCGAAGAGTTTTTAGTATTGGTTCCATCAACCAATGCAAGCGAAGCACAGAATATTGCTCAAAAAATACTCAATGAAGTGCGTCATCAAGAAATACTGACCCTTGACGATCAACTTGTTCGCTATACCGTCAGTGTTGGTATCGCGACCATCGAACCCAGCAACCTATCGTTCGTTACCAAAGAGGTTGTTAATCATTACATTGGTGAGGCAGACTCACGCCTCTATCTTGCCAAACGAAATGGCCGTAATCGCGCCGAATAAGCCGATTACAGGCCTATCTCTGTCTCGTCTATAGCAACCCACTGCCCAGCCGGCAAATCGGCTGGCAAGCTTAAATTGCCGACCTGGGTGCGTTCTAACTTATCCACACGATTACCCACAGCGGCCAACATACGACGTACCTGATGGTAACGTCCTTCATCGATCACAAGTTTCACTTTATGAGTATCAAGCAAGGCCACTTCTAGCGCGTGAACAGGGCGCGGCTCATCGTTTAATTCAATTTCTGACATTAAACCAGCAAGCTGTTCGGGCGAAATCGGATCGACCGTTGTCACCTCGTACACCTTGGGTACATGACGTTTGGGGTGGGTAACGCGATGAATCAGTTGACCGTCATCAGTCAAAATGAGTAGCCCACTCGTATCGACATCTAAGCGACCAATCGGCTGAACCCCACGCGCCCGATAAATCGCAGGCAGCAGCTCTAATACGCTCGGATGAAACTGAGGACGCGCCGAACATTCATAACCCAAAGGTTTATGCATCATAATGACGACACGCTCTTGCCACGAGCAAAGTTCTCCCTCGAATAAAAAAGTGACCCGCTCGGGGTCAACTTTTTGCTTCGGCTTGGTACAAACTTCACCATCAATAAAGGCTTCGCCATCGTCGATAATGGCTAAGCACACCTTGCGGCTACCAACACCTTGGCTTTGTAATGCTTGAAGAAGTGTCATAAGTCAACCCTTGAAAAACGAAAACACGGATGGGGGTCTGGGGGAAGGGGCTCGCTAAGAACTGCGAACACAAGCGTAAAGCCCTTCCACCAGAAAAACAAGTTTTTCATTAGTGACAGAGTGTCATTAATGAAATTTCGCACCGTGTACATGCACAGCATCCACGTAAGCTTTAACGTGCTCAGGATCAATTTCTGGATGAATACCATGCCCAAGGTTAAACACATGCCCAGAAGTGGCGCTATGCTGCCCAAAACTCGCCAAAATGCGTGCTACTTCGGCATCAATCACTTCAGGGCGAGCATACAACAAACCAGGATCCATATTGCCCTGCAAAGACACGCCATCTTTAACGCGAGCACGAATATCACCCAACTCAACCGTCCAATCTAACCCGACACAATCCGCACCCGTCGCTGCGATTTCTTCGATCCACTGACCACCGCCCTTGGTGAATAGAATCACTGGCACAACACGACCATCGGCTTCGCGCGTTAGACCCGATACGATCTGCTGCATATAACGCAACGAAAACTCGCGGAAGGCTGGTGTCGATAAAGCACCACCCCAGGTATCGAAAATCTGTACAGCCTGAGCACCCGCAGCAATTTGAGCATTTAGGTAACTTGTTACCGACTGAGCCAACTTATCTAACAACAAATGCACCGTTGCAGGCTCGTTATACATCATCGCCTTAATTTTAGAGAAGGTTTTGCTGCTACCGCCCTCAATCATATAGGTCGCCAATGTCCAAGGACTACCCGAAAAACCGATTAGCGGCACACGACCATTCAACTCACGACGAATGGTGCGCACAGCATCCATCACATATTTCAGCTCACCTTCTGGATCTGGTACACCAATTTTATCTACGTCTGCTTTACAGGTAATCGGACGTGCAAACTGAGGACCTTCTCCCTGAGCAAAACTTAAACCCAACCCCATCGCATCAGGAATCGTCAAAATATCCGAGAACAAAATCGCTGCATCTAAATCATAACGCTCTAATGGCTGCAAGGTCACCTCACAAGCCAACTCAGGATTGGTACACAACGCCATAAAGCTACCCGCTTTCGCCCGCGTTGCGCGATATTCTGGCAAATAACGTCCTGCCTGACGCATCATCCATACAGGTGTGGTATCAACTGGCTGACGCAGTAGCGCACGCAAAAAACGATCATTTTTCAATTCAACAGACATGATGTACTTTCCTAACTTTATGACTTATGGGGAACCTCTAAAAACCTCGCTTCGCTGGTTTTTAGACTTTCCAAGTTTGTTTTTTAGCTGAAGGAAGGGGTTCTATCAATGCGTTACATGCTATTCTCAGTAACCCCTTCCTCCAGACCTCCTACCCATTGGGTTTTTAGAGGCGCCCTATGGTTTATTTTTAGATGATTTACTGGCAAGCTTAGCCTGCTCAGCGTAAAACTTATCGGCGAGCAAATTAATTTGCCCAGGATGTTCTAGCATTGAAAACATCGTGCCCTTGAAATAGGCTAAGTTATCACGAATTTCAACAACCTTACCCTCTAAGGCAAGCAAGTCGCGTTCATTAAACTGTGCCATCGCCTCTTTACTGATACGAAAACCGATAGTATCCATATTCAAAATAAAGAAATCCTTACCTTGCTTGGCCAGAACAACCTTACCTCGCACCACTTGGAAACCAATACGGTCGCCCGTTAAATCTTTAGACTCGATTAAGGGAACGCCTTTATCCGCATACTGCCACAAACCTTTCTTTTCTGCTCTCGCTTTGGCTTCTGCTTCACGATAACATAAAGCATGACGCGTATTGGGCAAACGCGTATCAACCAATGCAAAGCCGTTTTCAAGCAATACCTTAGCTAAATTTCGCCCATCCGCTAGATATGCGTGCACGAAAATCTTTCCCTTTTCGCTCTTTAGCTGATCGTATTCGATTTTAAGCATGCCTTTACTGCGCGAAACCAACTCACCAACAGCCTGAGAAACAGCCTTCCCTAAAGGCTCAGGAGGCTCTAAATGCTGCGACGACGAAGGAACGTGAACGCCGGTTAAGCGCACATACTGATTACCCATTAAAAAGGTATCACCATCATAGACAATACTAACTTTTTCTTCGATGTCTATTGTTTGAGCAAGGCAATCGGGATTTTCAGGCGCGACTGGCGCAGAATAAGCTTGCCCCAATGTAAAAAGCCCAGCAACCAGTGCTAGGCTTTTTAATGAGCGCCGTGCTTGTAAGCAGGCCACCGCAATTAACGCTTGTAGCGGTTGCGGAACTTCTCGATACGACCTTCTGTATCGACCAGTGTTTGCTGACCTGTATAGAAAGGGTGAGAAGCGCTAGAAACTTCCAAACGAACCAAACCGTACTCTTTGCCTTCTAGCTCAATTTTCTGGCTCGTGCGCATGGTAGAACGCGTGATAAACATTTCGCCCGTTGTGATGTCTTGGAAAACAACTGGGTTGTATTGTGGGTGAATGCCTTCTTTCATGGCAAATTCCTGCTTTGGTATCTTGAAAAATAAACGAAAATTATACCGACAAAGAAAATGTTTTGCAACAGCTACCTATAGTGTTAATTTAATAAATCAACACTATAGATATGATACACACCTAAAACCTAACGGGTATGGATCTAAGAGAAAGGGGCACATCTAAAAACCCAATGGGCAGGAGGCATGGAGGAAGGGGTTGCAACAAGTAGCATGTAACACATTGATTAACCCCCTTCCTTCAGCTAAAAAACAAGCTTGGAAAATCTAAAAACGAGCAAGGCGAGGGTTTTTAGAGATTCCCAAAAGGATTACAGAAAACAAAGTCCCGCGCAAGCTAACTTGTTATCCCATATTAGAGCTAGTTGCCGTCGCCCAAACCATCGCCTGCATATAAAGCGCAGAAATATCACCAGGATTAATATCCAAAAATGTAGTTTTTGCAATATCACCGCGCTCAATCGCCAAAGCACAACTCAAAGCTTGACCCATTATTCCCTCATTGGTGGTTAAAGCCAATTTCGCCTCATCGGTAATCGTCATGGCAGCCAAAGCTTCAATCATTGCCGTATCCATTAAGGCATCTAAACAAGAGAACAAGCCAACCATAAAATAAGTATCGCGCATTGCGCACTTGCCTTTTTCGGCCAGCAATTCCATAAAACGTGCGCGAATCAATGCGGTATTAAACAACTCATGCGGCTTATCATCCATGCCCGACAGAACCAGTACGCTCACCCAACTTTGTAGCTTTTGCAATCCAAAGCGCAGTACCGCATCTTTAATTGAGTTAATTTGAATATCTTGATTGCCGGGATAGGTTTTCACAAAACTCAACAGCTTATGCGATAACCCCACATCACGTCCAACAATTGCGGCCAAATCGCTCATATCCACATCAGGGTCATAGACGCTAGCCAGTAAATTCAAAATCGCCATTTTATTAGAAGGCAAACGATGCCCTTTAATAATTTGTGGTTTAGCAAAGAAGTAACCTTGGAAATAATCCATACCCAAGCTCTTGCAATACTCAAACTGTTCTCGGGTTTCGACTTTTTCGGCCAATAGACGCACACGTTCATTCGTAGCGCGAATAGAGCGAATATGACTAGCCAGATTCTTAGCGCCCACATCCAAAATATCAATTTTGATGATGTCAGCTAAAGCAACTAGGGGTTTATACTCATCAGTATAGAAGAAGTCGTCGAGCGCAATGGTATAACCTAAGCCACGCAAGTGCTCCACCGCCTTAATGACAGCAGGAGTTGGTTTTACTGTCTCTAATACTTCAATAACTAACTGCGCACGCGGAAACAAAGGAATGTTCTCGCGCAGCAAAAACCCTTCGGTAAAGTTCAGGAACGCTTTATGCTCGCCAACTAAATTACTTAAACCAATTTCCATAAAAGCGTTAAGTACCACCTGTGCCGTTGCCGAATCGCCACCAAGAATAACGGCATGATTGGACTGATCGCCACTACGAAATAAAAGCTCATAGGCATAAACACCCAGATCTTTATTGAAAATGGGTTGACGACCAACGAAAACATCTAACAAAGTACTCATACAATCTCTCTCTGAAATAACTTAAGCCATCGGCTTGTAAGCATCGGGCATCGCAACTGCAGCATCACCAAACAAAAACTCTTCCATTTGCTCGCGCAAAAAAAGCTTCGCTTTGGGATCCATCGATGACAACCGATACTCATTAATCAGAATCGTTTGCTGCGCAAGCCACAACTTCCATGCTTCTGCAGAAACTTCATTCATAATGCGCACGCCCATTTCACCAGGATAGGGCGCAAAAGCAAGACCGTCGGCTTCTTTTTTTAACTTTGCACAATATACTTTTCGACTCACAACACAGGTTCCTTATAGCTTAGTTTTTCCAGAGTATAACGAATCAACTTATCGACCACTGCTGGTCGTGCAATCGAAAGCTCATTCTGCTCCCGATTATACCATACGCCATTTGCCATAAACCCTGCCAAATCAATATTCGTTACATTTATTACGCAAGGCGTTATCCACAACGTAAAATGCGTAAAAACATGCTTCACTTGTGGCAATCTATCCACTAATAAATGAGACAGTTCAGACGGTAAGGCTTGTGGCAACTGGTATAGCCCACCCCACAAGCCCGTTTGCTTGACAGGATACTCCAACCAAACATCCCCATTGTCACGCATTAGAATAAACATAACACACTCTCGCTCGGGTTTTTTGAGCTTTTTCTCTCGAACAGGCCACAAGGTAACAGCTCGACCCGATAACTTTGCTTGACAATCGGCAACAACGGGGCACCGACCGCATTGAGGAGCCGTTCGAGTACACAAGGTCGCGCCCAAATCCATAATTGCTTGGGTATAAGACCCTGCTTTCTTTTGACTCTGTAAAGACTGTGCTAATTGCCACAATCTGTTCTGCGCCGCCTTTTCTTCTATGGGCAAGTCTAATGCCGACCAGCGCGCTAGGACGCGACGCACATTGCCATCGCAAATTGCGGTAGGCTGCTGATAAGCCAAAGACAGAATAGCATGTGCTGTCGACAAACCAATACCAGGCAAAGCGATCATATCCTCTACTCTACTAGGAAAAATGCCTGAATGTTGCTGCATAATCACCTGTGCCGCTTTATGCAAATTGCGCCCTCTGGCATAATAGCCCAAACCGCTCCAATGCGCTAACACCTCATCGACGGTAGCATTTGCTAAATCCTGCACTGTCGCAAACGATAGCATAAAGCGCTCGAAATAAGGAATAACGGTAACCACTTGTGTTTGCTGTAACATAACCTCCGAAACCCATACACGATAAGGCGTAGCGGGATGCTGCCAAGGCAAGTCATGACGACCATGACGCTCGAACCAAGCCAATAAGCGCTCACTAAAGGATGAATCAACAGATGACAACAAACGAAACCCCTGCACAAGAAAACGACGAAAAAACCATAACACATCGCCGAGAAATTAAAAGCTTTGTTCGCCGAGAAGGCAGAACAACACCCGCGCAAGAACGTGCTTTAAACGAACTCTTACCCGTTTATGGTATCGACTATTGCCCAGATCAACAACTAAACTTTACGCAACTTTTTGGCAACGATAACCCTGTATGGCTCGAAATCGGTTTTGGCATGGGACAAAGTCTTGCCAGCATGGCAGAGACCATGCCCCATATTAACTTTCTAGGCATCGAAGTTCATCGCCCTGGCGTTGGCAGCTTATTGAATGCAGTGCAAGAAAAAAACTTAACCAATATTCGCGTCATGAGTCACGATGCGGTTGAAGTTCTTAAAAATATGATCGCAGAAAATAGCCTTGCCCGCCTACTGCTCTTTTTTCCAGATCCTTGGCACAAAACACGTCATCACAAGCGCCGCATTGTTCAAGCCGAATTTATGTCATTGGTTGCCAGCCGCCTGAGTGTTAGCGGAGCATTTCATGCAGCAACCGACTGGGAGCCTTACGCCCAATGGATGATGGAAGTGCTTGATAGTCATCCCGACTACCAAAACTCAGCTGGCACAGGAAACTTTTCCATTAAGCCCGACTATCGCCCAGAAACCAAGTTTGAACGCCGTGGTCAGCGCTTAGGTCATGGTGTTTGGGATTTGGTGTACATTAAAGGGCAACGCTAAAAACGTCGCCATGCTCATTTTTAGATTTTCCAAGTTTGTTTTTAACTGAAGGAAGGGGGATGATCAATGGGTTACATACTATTCAACACCCCCTTCCTCCAGACCTCCTACCTATTGGAGTTTTTAGAGACTCCCCAAAGAATAAATCTACGGAGACTTTTAACATGCCCCACACTTACGCCACCCTTGCCGATACCGTTGGCAACACACCACTTGTGCGCATTCAGCGTCTTTATCAAGATGAGCGTGGCAACACCATTCTTGCCAAACTCGAAGGCAACAACCCCGCTGGCTCGGTCAAGGATCGTCCCGCCTTTAACATGATTCTGCAAGCAGAAATTCGGGGCGACATTAAAGCAGGCGATACCCTAATTGAAGCCACCAGCGGCAATACGGGCATCGCCTTAGCAATGGTTGCAGCAATGCGTGGCTACCCCATTAAACTGATTATGCCCGACAATATGACACAAGAGCGCAAAGATGCGATGCGAGCCTATGGTGCAGAACTTATTCTTGTTTCACGTGAAACAGGAATGGAAGGCGCACGCGACTTGGCACAAAATATGGCAAAACGTGGCGAAGGATTTCTGCTCGACCAATTTTCTAATCCTGACAACCCCATGGCGCACTATCTGAGCACTGGCCCTGAAATTTGGCAACAAACATCAGAAAAAGTAACTCACTTCGTTTCATCGATGGGAACCACAGGTACGATTATGGGAACAGGAAAATTCCTAAAAGAGCAAAATAGCAACATTCAAATTATCGGCGTACAGCCTAGCGAAGGCGCACAAATTCCTGGCATTCGTCGCTGGCCAACCGAGTATTTACCTAAGATATTCGATCCGCGTCGTGTGGATCGTATTATTGATGTGGCACAATACGAGGCAGAAGAAACCATGCACCAATTGGCGAAACAGGAAGGTATTTTCTCGGGTGTATCGTCGGGAGGCTGCATGCATGCCGCCATTTCACTGGCGCAAACCCTTAACAACGCGACAATCGTCACCATCGTATGTGACCGAGGTGATCGCTATTTGTCGAGTGGATTATTTGGGGAATCTCTAAAAACTGCGCTTTGCTAGTTTTTAGGCTCCCAAGTTTATTTTTTAGCTGAAGGAAGGGATTTAATCAATGCGTTACATGCTGTTTTCAAAAAACCTTCCTTCAGACTTCCAACCCGTTGACTTACTCGTGGTTACTTTGTGTTGCTAGCGCGTAATTTGCCTAGCAATTGTGCCATCATAACCAACCAACGTGTCAATCTCGGATAGTCTGTCTTCACCGCTGCCACAACTTGTGGCAATGGGGTAGACAGGCTAAAACCTGCAGCTTCAACAGCCAGTTTAACTAATAACAAAACCTTTGCCTGATCCAAAAACTCAGTCGGATCAAAGTAGGTAACTTTTGCTAAAATTACCGCTCGCAGAATCTCTGGCCACAACTCCTTATCAACCTTATGCTGGTTCAATAAAAACAAATCCATATCGCCATCATCACGCATACGTAACATATCCGTCAGCGATAAACGAGACAACAACATCTCAGCAACATGTTGTGCATTAGGAGGAAGTAACCGTATTAATCGATTTTCGTATTCGTGTAATAGTGCCATGCGTACATTGTCTTTATTTATGGAGTAATAAAATCTTTCAGCTTTCGTGTTGTTATTATTTAACCGATAATCATAGCTCGAAATATGACATAAAAAATGAATAACGACAATAGGAGACTTAAAGTAATGGAACTATTTGACGACGAATGGATGAATAAGTACAAAGATGCTTGGAATACAGCACCCGAAGTATCTGGCGAGTTAGCAAAAGTTGGTTTCACCACCACGATTGCTATTGGCTTTCAGGGCGAAGCGCAAGCACATGCCTTCGTGAAAGTTGAAAACGGCATGATTACCCATGCAGGCGCATACGATGGCAGTCCATTAGACTGGGATATGCGTGCTAAGAAAGAACAGTGGGAAAAATGGATGAATGATCCTCCCGGAATGATGGGCTTAGGTTCAGCAGTAACTTTCGGTAAAATGAAGTTTGCAAGTGGCGATTTTGGCACGATGATTAAGAACCCTGCCCTAGCTAATCCTTTTGTTAAAAGCTTTGCGCTAATGGCAAAAGTAAAATAAGTGTCCTAATCTGACAATAAAAAAGGAGCTGCTAGCTCCTTTTTTATTGTCAGCAATCACCAGTAAACATAAAATTGGGAAGCTCAAGTAGTCTCTAAAAATAAATTAGGAAAGATAAAAACAAACAAAGTGAGGTTTTTAGAGGTTTCCTACCATTCATCGTCATCAACGACAGCCGCCTTAGCGGGCTTGTGAAGATAAGACATTACTTGATTAAGCTCTTCATTTTGAAGAAGAATAATTATCCTACTTTGCACTGACTCTATCGCATTTGTAAACTCAACCGCAATGTAATGCTCACCATCTGATAAGGTCCGGCTACTAACAATATTGCCAGTCATATTAAACGTTTCTAATTTAGGACCTAAACGGAAATTAATCACTAAACGCGCAAATTTAGGATAAGGATGCGCACTGAGAAAACCTACCCCGCCAGCGCTAACATTGAGCTTGCGTACAGGCCATGAGTCTTTATTAACCATGTACTGGGCTTCTTGACGAAATTTGTGTAAAAAATCTACATGGCGCTCTAACTTAGCATGAAGCGATAAGACTGCTTTTGCCAATACGGCCCCCGAAGACGATTTCTCGGCCAATCCTACCAATAATGAGTCAAAAACAAACTCAACCGATTTCATCATATCCAAAAACGCAGCATAGTTTTTATTTGCGGCGACATCCACAACCGAAAAATAAAATTCTATTTTTTCATTCAATGCTCTGAGCATATCAACCGTAAAACTACCCGCTTTTAAATGCATCACCAAGGCAGCCATTGCACGACGCGGCACGTAGTTTTCGATTCGCTCTTGCGGAAAGTCGCCTTGAACCAACCAAATAATCGCCTCAGCGAGCATATCTAATCGACTCTGTAAATCACGAAGAATTTTGCCTGCCGTTTCGTTCTCTTGCGCCAATTTTTCAATAACTCTCCGAGAGTCAATATCGAAACGCATTTCACTTTCAGTCCAAGCCCCACCAGCCAACTCAGGCAAAACAACCCGTACAACCTCGTCTTTATCCGCAAGCTTAATGACCGCTGGCACTAAAACATCCAGCCTAAAATAACGCCT
Source organism: uncultured Francisella sp. (assembly GCA_964606405.1). Taxonomy (GTDB): domain Bacteria; phylum Pseudomonadota; class Gammaproteobacteria; order Thiomicrospirales; family Thiomicrospiraceae. The sequence goes on along the minus strand of CAZSGH010000008.1, from coordinate 23,123 downwards.
TACATTACGCACAATTGACATCCACCAATGTTTTATTCCGACTACTTGGCTCGCGACGTTGCTTAACCAATAACATATTCTCTCCACCCAGAGCAAAAGCTTGTGCAAAACCACAGACAAAGCTGCCAGAAATAGGAGTTAATGCCATCAAATGAAAATCGCTAAGTCCTTTAATCAATGCAATGATAGATCCAAATTGAGCCTCAAACTGCGACATGATTGCCAACCAATCAGATGTTTCACGTGGAACTTCTTGGGCATTCATTTGGAAAGTAGCTCGCCTACGTGCAAACAAATTGCTAGCATCTTGTTCTGGTTCAATTAGCAAAACAGATGCAGTTCCCGCACTCATCATATTTTGGGTATGTGTCGCCAACTCACTGACATAAACGTACCAATATCCTCCAACACGAACAAAAGGAGCATAACTCGCTTCAGCAATCCCTTCTGACGAAACCGTTGCCAATGTTAGTGTTTTAATACCCTGTATGAACTGATCGAAATCAGCCTGATGATTAGTCAAGCAATGGCTCATGACAAACTCGATATTTTATAATTCAATAGTGTTGATTTTAGCAAATCTAGTGCCAAATAAACGAACAAAAACCGACAATTCGAGTAAACTATGAGCAATTCATTTTTTAACGGAAAACCAATTAATGTTGCGAGCATTATTAATTGTTACTGTAACGTTTTTTTTATTCGCTTGTGGTAAAAAAGGAACGCTTTTACCGCCCCCCACTCCGCCAGCAGATAAAACAATACAACCACATCAAAACCCTTCCCAATAAATCTTATAGCGAACGAATACAATGAATCAAAACCCAATACAGCGCATTGATGGCGCATTAACCATTGAAGACATGGCAATTAATAGCATTGCAAAACAAGTAGGCACGCCTTGCTATATCTACAGTCGCAACGGCATTCGTGCACGCTGGCAAGCATTCGATATTGCCTTCGGGCAACAGCCTCACTTAGTCTGCTACGCAGTCAAAACAAACAGTAACCTTGCTGTATTGCAAACCTTAGCGCAAGCAGGTGCTGGTTTTGATATTGTGTCTGGGGGAGAATTGGCTCGCGTACTACGCGCTGGCGGCGACGCTAAAAAAGTGGTTTTCTCTGGTGTTGGTAAAACAGAAAGTGAAATGAGATTTGCCCTACAAATGGGTATTAAATGTTTTAACATAGAGTCAGAAGCGGAACTTTATCGACTGGAACAAATCGCTCAAGAACAGGATATTCCAGCTGTAATATCTATTCGAGTTAACCCCGATGTTGATCCCAAAACACATGCTTATATATCAACAGGATTAAAAGAAAACAAATTTGGCGTTTCATTCGATAAGGCATTTGAACTATATCGTTACGCCTTTGCTTCAGAATACCTCGTTGTGCAAGGTCTCGATTGCCACATTGGCTCTCAGCTCTTGGATCTATCTCCATTACAAGAAGCAGCGAAACGCGTCGTTGCCTTTCAACAACAACTCGCCAATGAAGGTATTTATTTACACCATATCGACATGGGTGGTGGCCTAGGAATTAATTATCAAGAAGATGACCACGCTCCCTCCCCGTCGCAGTATGTTCAGGCAATTATTCAGGCTGTTGGGCAGCCTGATGTTGAAATTTTGGTTGAGCCAGGTCGCGCTATTGTTGGCAATAATGGTGTATTGGTAACAAAAGTAGAATATCTAAAAGAAAACGAAGGCAAACACTTTGCTATTGTCGATGCTGCCATGAATGATTTAATTCGCCCATCCCTATACGGCGCATGGCAAGAAATTTGCGAAGTGCAAATAAAAAATACACCAACACAGCTCATCGATATTGTTGGTCCTGTATGTGAAACAGGCGACTTTTTAGGAAAACAACGCCAGCTTGCCATAGAGGAAGGTGATTATCTTGCCATTCTATCTGCTGGTGCATACGGTTTTGTGATGAGTTCTAACTATAACAGTCGCCCGCGTACTGCCGAAGTTATGGTCGATGGTAATCAATACCATATTGTACGCAAGCGAGAAACATTAGAAGACTTAATGCGAGGAGAGTCTCTCATAGAATAGATTCCCCTTATAGTTTTTGGACACGTTTAAACATGCCACCCCAGCCATAATCACTTTGTCTGGGTGGCATTCATTCCCACTTATTTAGGGGTCAGTCTTGTCTAAAAATCACTGTGTTTCACGTGAAACAGGAACAAATTATTGGCTACGTATAAATAATAACGACTCGCTATTCTGCTCAATCAAGTAGATAATGAGTCAAAGAAAACAATAAAACTATCCAGTACCATTATCTGCGGGATAACATCATACAAATGGAAAACAAACACCCCTACGAAGAGCCTTTTTTACTGGCGTTACTACTTATTTCATTAGGCGCGTTATTGTGGCTTTTTGGTCAGTTTGTGCCAGCTTTGCTATTTGCACTACTCTTAGCAACAGCCTCCTATTCGCTTTATCAAAAACTGCAACATCAAGGAAAGCTATCGCCAAATGCCGCGGCAGGCTTCATGACAGCATTGCTTTTCTTATTAGTTATTCTTCCTATTAGCTACTTATTGGCTGAAGGTGGTCGAATGGGAGCAGATCTAATTGCACAAGCGCAACACTGGCTCAATACTCAACCACCAGGTGCATTACTGGCATTAGAGCATAAAATTATTAACGGCTTACCACTAACCGACAGCTTACAACAAACACTCGAAAACAGCATTAAAGAACAACTGCCAACACTGATCGATAAAATGAAGACTGCCAGTATTTGGTTGGCAAGCAATTTATTTAGCGGGATTGTTGGCTTTACAGGATTTATGGCAATTGCCTTATTTAGCCTGTTTTTTTTCTATCGTGACGGTGCAAACTTTATTAAACGTATTGTTACACTATCGCCTCTTGCTAATCATTTGGATTATTTTTTACTCAATCGATTTGCTAGTTTGTCGACAGTGCTGACCCTGAGCGTACTCGGTGTTGCCATGCTACAAGGAACTGTATTTGCGCTACTAATGGCTATCTTAGGCATGCCTTGGCTATTTTTAGGTTTGGCTTTTGCCGTTGCCTCTTTTGTACCAATTGTTGGCGGATTTTTAGTCTGGGGACCTGTCTCACTCTATTTTATTGCTTTCGATGCACCAGCACTTGCCATTACAACTGCCTTATATAGTTCCATATTAATTGGTTTTGGCATTGATAACCTGTTACGTCCTGTCATTATTCAAAAACTCAATCGACTACACCAACACAATGATGGCAATAGTGCTTTAGATCATACATGGATAACCTTATTATCTACTTTTGCAGGCTTATTACATTTTGGCATTATGGGATTGGTTTTTGGTCCAATGCTTGCAGCGATGGCCATTACCGTATTTGATGTCTATGAGCATAAACATCGTCATCAATTGGATTATTCTTAATATGAAATTGTGGTTGTCTATTTTTACATTGAGTTGCTGCTTAACAAGCTCTGTACAGGCAGCTAACTGCTTTTATATTAATTCCTATCATCTAGGATATGAATGGGGTGATCGTATTCAGGCACAATTTACGCAAGATGTAAAAGGGATCTGCAATATTTCTTACCATTATTTAAATGCTAAAAAAGAAACGAACCCCAGCAAGCTTAAAAATAAAGGAATGGAAATTGCTAACTTAATATCCTTATCGCAGCCAGATATTATTATTGCCGCAGATGATGCTGCCAGTGAATATGTTGTGAGCCCATACTTGCGTAATGGACATACGCCTGTTGTCTATGTTGGTATTAATTGGGACCCAAGACCTTTTGGCTATCCAATGAATAATGCGACAGGAATGACCGAGATTTGGCCCATAAAACAAACGCTAAATACCGTAAAAGGGATTGTTGGCTCTCTTAAACATTTGGCAATTGTTACAGCGGATAATATACTCGAAAAACGTGATGAAGCCGCTATTAAAAAAATAACAGATAAAGAAACTATTCAGCTTGAAAGTTATTTAGTTCGCAATTTTGAAGAATGGAAACAAGCAATTAAAATGGCTCAAGGTAGCGATGCCATTAAGTTAGGAACTGTTGAAGGTATTAAAGATTGGGACAAAGAAGCGGCTATTAGTTGGCTAAAACAATACAATCAACGTTTTATCTTTGCGAATCAAGATTTCATGATGCCCTATGCTATGTATAGTCTTTCAAAATCACCAGAGGAGTTTGGTCATTGGGCGGCTGAGTTAACTCAAGCAATCATCAAAGGGGATCAACCTTGGCAAATCCCGATCATTCCTAACAGAACATTTATATCTCGTTATAACCCAGACTTGTTATCTACCAGTCATTTTAAAATTCCTGATGCCATTATTAGACAATCTATTGTTTATAAAGAAAATAATTTAAAATGAAAATGCAAAAACTTCCTTGGCCGATTTTTATAGGGTTATCCTTTTTAATACTGATAACCTCTGGCTGGCTATCCGTGTATTTTATACAACAATCAGCCAAGTCAGAACTTGAACAAACCTTTACCAGTATTACTGAGCGTCTCCGTGGTGAGTTTGCGACGATTATCGCACTAGAAAATGGTCTGGTTGCGAATACGCTTACCCTAACGAATATAGAAAGACATACAGATCGCGAACTTAACTTGTATATTCAGTTGCTTAATCATCAACGCAGTGATATTAGTTTTTTCATTTTACCTAAGATTACAAGCGAAAACCTCATTCAATACGAATTGCAAAAACAAGAAGATGGTTATTTAGATTTTCATGTATTTGGTAACGCAGATGTTGACCCGCTTAACAGTAATCATATCTATTTTCCTTCAGAAACCATTAAACAAAACAAAATTGCTGGATTAAAGCACCTTGGTCGAGATGTTTATAGCTATCCAAACTTTAAAGATGCTATTGATGAGGCGTGCACACACAATAAAATGGTAGCAGCTTGGTCACATGTCACTGCAGAAAACGCACATGGAACAACCATTTTTCATCCTATTTATGACACTAAATTTATTGATGCCATCCCCGAAAGCGAGAGGATGAATCATGTACAAGCAATAGTCGCCTCTGAAATTTTTTTAGATGCGTTAGTTAAAAACATTATTGACGGGCTTAATATTGAAAATAGATCGTTTGAAATTGGCATTCAAACTTATCGAACAACAAAGCAAACGAGAAGCACACTCATTCCGTACCAAAAAGCAGCAATGGACTCAAGTTGGCTACCTATTGTTGGTTTTTCACAAACGCTTTCACTACTCGACAAACCAGTTACCATCAGTATGAAGGCCATTCTGAGTACTCAAAAACTATCTTGGCTCACGGCTATGAGTATTGTTATCACAACGTTATTATTAATTGTTTTTTTGTATTACTTACTAAAACAGAAAGTTAAAAACACAAACGAACGCCTAATAGCAGAAAAAACACTCAAAAAAGAGCACGATCGTGCAGAGACAACGCTGAGGTCGCTAGGTGAAGGTGTCGTCACAACAGATGTCGATGGAAGAGTCCTATACCTTAACCCTAAGGCCAAAGATATTTTAGGTACAAGCCATACTGACACTATGTTAGAAGGTAAGCTTCTTAGCGATATTTATCCGGTAAAATTTCAAACAGAAGTTCACAAAATTATGGATAGTTTTGTTCGTTGCATCGAACAAAATCAAATCGTTCAGCTTCACAACATCAAAACGATGAATCGTCATGGCGATCAAGTACTACTGGACTGTACTTTATCTCCAATGCATCAAGAGGCAGAGAGTATTAATGGCGTTGCTATTGTATTAGAGGATGTAACGCATTTAGAAGACATGCGGTTACAAATCGAAAATATGGCGAAGCGCGATCATTTAACAGGCTTATTTAATCGCTATGAGTTTGAGCATCAACTTAAAAATACGATTGTTGATGCTCATAAACGCAAAATAAAACACGCCTTCTGCTATCTTGACTTAGATCAGTTTAAAATCGTTAACGATACTGCTGGGCATATGGCTGGAGATCAGCTACTACGTCAACTTTCTGGTACTGTCTTCTTGCGTAGTACCCCTGATGATGCCATTTTAGGTCGCTTAGGTGGCGATGAGTTTGGTCTATTATTGTTTAACACAAATACAGAGGCCGCGATTGCTGTCTGCGAACAAATCATTCATGACATTCAACACTTTGTTTTTTTATGGCAAGACAAACGTTTCCAAGTTGGCGTGAGTATTGGCTTAGTCATGATTGATGATCTTAGTCTTTCTGTGGAACAAAGCTTAATTTCAGCCGACACTGCATGCTATTTAGCAAAAGAGAAAGGGCGAAACCGTGTTGAATCCGCACATGTTGACAATGAAGAAGTGCGCCAGAGACAAGAAGAGCTTTCTTGGGCCGAACGGATTCCCCGTGCTATCGAAGAAAATCGTCTCGTTCTATTTATTCAATACATGTTACCGTTAAAAGGTGTTCGAGCCCATGCCGAAGTGTTGGTTCGAATGAAAGATGAACAGGGAAAACTACTTTCACCAAATCAATTTATTCCTGCCGCAGAACGTTATGGCATTATGACTAAAGTTGATCGTTGGATCATTCAGCGCTCTTTAGAAAATATCGAAAAAATTATGAATCAGAATAGCGATGATGGCATTATTTATAGCCTGAATTTATCTGGTCAAAGTTTAACAGATGAAAAGTTTTTACTGTTTATTCATGATGCGCTGGCACAGAAACCCCATATTGCAGAGCGTATTTGTTTTGAAATTACTGAAACAGCAACTATGGGCAATTTAGTACAAGCCTTACGTTGTATGAAGTTGCTAAAAGATCTAGGATCATCTTTAGCATTAGACGACTTTGGTAGTGGACTTTCTTCATTCGCTTATTTACGACAAATGCCCGTTGATTACTTAAAAATCGATGGTGCCTTTGTTCATAATATTCATAAAGATGCGATTAATCGTGCTATTGTTGCCAATATGCATCAACTTGCTGGCGTTTTTGGTTTAAAAACAATCGCCGAATATGTTGAAAATGAAGCCATTATTTCTGAACTGAGAAAAATAGGGGTTGATTTGGCACAAGGCTATGGTGTACATGTCCCAGAAGCTTGGGCTGTCTAATAAATTTGTTTTATGAGAAAATGAAAAGCTATACTGAACATTAAGTTCTAACAAGAAAAAGTAGTGGTGCAAGTTATGTTACTTGCATCCTAAATTCCTCTAATAATCCAAATGGGTTAAGGGGGTATGGGGGAAGGAATTGCAGAAACAAAGATGTAACCTATTGACTTATTCCTTTACCCAACAAAAAAACTTGGAGAATGCTAAAAACAAGCTAAGCGTCGTTTTTAGATATTTTTCATCATAATATTATAAAACTCAGTGGGTGTAACTGTGAGATTACTGAAAGAATTCCGTTGGTCAATTGGCTTTATGCTGATCGCACTTTACTTGGCATGGGCATGGGCTGGATTAGAAGGCTTGGTCGCAGCAGCTATTTTAATGGTATTAGAAGTAAGTTTATCGTTTGATAATGCGGTCGTGAACGCTAAAATTTTGCAAAAAATGGAACCCATTTGGCAACAACGATTTTTAACTTGGGGTATGTTAATCGCTGTCTTTGGTATGCGTGTCTTGTTCCCATTGGTTATTGTTGCCCTAATTGCTGGTTTGAGCATGTGGGATGTGGCACAGATGGCACTTTATGATAGTGAAACCTATGCTCATCATCTCGAATCCTCTCACGTTCAAGTTGCTGCTTTTGGTGGTATTTTCTTGCTGATGGTTTTCTTAGGGTTTATCTTCGATGATGAAAAAGAAGCGCATTGGCTCGGAAAAGGTGAGGCATGGTTGTCGAAAATGGGACAATTAGAATCACTTGAAATCATCTTTGCACTCGGATTGTTATTGACCAGCGTAAGTTTTTTACCGACCGAACAACAAGCGGGCGCGCTTATTTCTGGCATCGCAGGTGTTATTACCTTTGTTCTATTGGAATCGATCAATAAATTGATGGAAGCCAATATGGAAACAGGCATTGATGTGGTTGGTACGGCAGCACGCACGGGGTTAGCGTCGTTCTTATATTTAGAAGTACTGGATGCATCGTTTAGTTTTGATGGCGTCATTGGTGCTTTTGCTATCACCAAAGACGTAGTGATCATTATGCTTGGTTTGGGTGTTGGGGCTTTGTTTGTGCGCTCGATTACCATCTCATTGGTTAATCACGGCGTGCTAAACGAATATCGTTATCTCGATCATGGTGCGCATTATGCCATCGGTGCATTGGCTACCATTATGTTTATTTCGATGCATACCGAAGTACCCGAACTCATTACGGGGTTGATTGGTATTGTCTTTATTTCAGCAGGTATGTGGTCATCGATTCGTTGGAATAAACAAGCGGCGTTGGCAGCGGAGTGAACCTACCCCATAAAATGCAATTAAAACCGATGATGACGAGGCGAAGAGCAAGATAAAAAACGGAGGTTACATCAGTAACTGAGTATTTTTAGATTGCTCGCCAACAAAGTCAGCGCGGTTTTAGTGCATTTTAGCCCAGCATTGCCCGCATGGCAGCTAAGTGATTAGCTGCCGTCTGTGCCTTCACCTCGGTGTCGGCTTCTTCATCTTTGCCTTCCCAATAAATATCATCGAGCGGTAGCTCGTCTAAAAAGCGACTGGGCGTGGTACTGCTTTGCTCACCATAGCGTTTTCGGGTGCGGGCATAGCTAATCGTTAAAGAGCGCTCGGCACGCGTAATGCCAACATAAGCCAAACGACGTTCTTCTTCGACATCACCCGAATCAATGCTGTTTTGATGCGGTAATATGCCCTCCTCCATGCCCATCAAAAAAACATGTCCGAATTCTAATCCTTTAGCTGCGTGCAGGGTCATCAGCGAGGCTTCATCCTTTTCTTTTTCTTCAGCTTGGCGTTCAAGCGTATTCATCAGCGTTAAATGACGCACAATTTCGGATAAATCCCATGCACCATCGTGCTTTTCGACTAGTCTGCCAATCCATTTCAGCAAATCAAGAACGGCTTCCCACTGACGCACGGCTTTTTTAGGGTTTTCAGCACATTCCATCAGCCAGACTTCGTACTGTAAATCAGTTAAGAATTGCATTAGCTGATTGGGTAACTCCATACCACCGAATTCGGGTCGCCAACGGTCTAAAAACTCGGCAAACCGAATAAGTTGGATCATGGCGCGTTCTGGCATCACTTGCGTCAAGCCAAACTCGCTACAGGCGGCGAGCAAACTCACACCCCTACCCTTGGCGTAGTCGGATAGTTTCGAGAGCGTCTGTGGTCCCAAATCGCGCTTAGGGGTATTGGCAATACGCAAGAAAGCAGCGTCATCGTCTGGATTATCTAATAAGCGCAAATAAGCCAATACATCTTTGATTTCGATACGGTCAAAAAATGACTGCCCGCCCGAAATACTGTAGGGAATTTCTTGCTCGCGCAAGGCACGCTCAACCAATCGCGCTTGATGGTTGCTACGGTACAAAATGGCGTAATCACGCCAATGCGTTTGGTTTTTGATTTTATGTACCAGTAACTCACTAACAATCCGTTCGGCTTCGGTGGTTTCATCGGGGCAGGCTAAAATGCGCACCTTGTCCCCTAGCCCACGGTCGCACCATAGCGTTTTGATAAATAAATGCGGGTTATTGGTGATGAGTTGGTTAGCTGCTTGCAAAATACGCGCGCTAGAACGATAGTTTTGTTCGAGTTTGACTAAGGTTAGCGCAGGATAATCACTTTGTAGCTGACTGAGAATTTCGGGCGCTGCACCACGCCACGCATAAATCGACTGGTCATCGTCGCCGACACAAGTAAAATGCCCTTGTGTGCCCGCTAAGAGCTTCATGAGAGCAAATTGTACGGGGTTGGTGTCTTGATACTCATCGACTAATAAATAACGCACCTTATGCCGCCATTTTTCGTGAATATCGGGGTTCTGTTGAAATAACCACACCACTCGAGCAATCAAATCATCAAAATCGAGTGCTGAATAAGCCTGCAAACTTTCTTGGTAGGCGGCATATAATCTGGCAATAAAAGCTTCATCATCATTACTGGCTGTTTCGAGCAAAAACTGTGGCGACTGTAGCCTGTTTTTCGCTAAGGAAATGGCGTGACGTGCCGTTTTAAGTCGGTCAGAGTCCACTTCATCATCACGACTTAGCTCACGTAATAATTGCATGGTATCAGCATCATCGAACAACGAAAAACTATGACGTATGCCCAAGGCTTTGTATTCACGTCGGCAAATATCCAACCCAAGTGTGTGGAAAGTCGATACCTGAACCCCCCTCCCTGCTTCACCTAGTCGCTGACTCAAGCGATGCTGCATTTCTTTGGCAGCTTTGTTGGTAAAGGTAACGGCATAGATACCTTTGGGGTTGTGCCCTTCTTTTTCGATTAAGTAGGCAATTTTTTCGGTAATCACCCGTGTTTTACCCGAACCAGCCCCTGCCAATACCAATACTTGACCTTGCGTGAGATGAACCGCTTGTAATTGCGCTGGATTAAGTTGCACAGGAATTGACCAAATCGATAGAAAGGGGCATCATGTTATGCAAAATAACACGAATAGGCAACTATGAACATCGATGCATTAAAACAAGACATTGTCTTTGAAACCGAATTACGCGCACATCCCATGAAATTTAGCAGTACATGGGGCTTGTTTTCACCACGAGAAATTGACTCTGGTACCGATTTATTACTCAAATATATTGATATTACAGAAAATGACCATATATTAGATTTAGGCTGCGGTTATGGTCCGATTGGCATTACCTTGGCAAAAGAAGCTAAAAATGGCAGTGTTCTGATGGTCGATAAAGATTTTGTTGCAGTAGACTACGCGCGTCGTAATATTGAGCTGAACCGCTTAGGAAATGCACAAGCCATGTTATCGAACGGACTGGCCCAGATTCCAAAAGATAAAAAATTTACCACAGTCGTATCCAATATTCCTGCCAAGGTCGGTAAAGAGATGCTCAGTATTTTCTTGCACGATATTAAACAGCACCTCGAACCAGGTGGACAATTTGTGGTTGTCACGATTAATGGCTTGCGCGACTACATGAAACGTACCTTTAATGAATCGTTTGGTAACTACGAAAAAGTAAAACAAGGTCGTGATTACACTATTTCACGTACCGTTAAGAATAACTAACCCTTTTAATTTTTAGAGGCATGCTCAATGATGAAAAAAATACTGACAACCCTACTGCTATCCGCTGTATTGGCAACAACCTTTATCAGTACAGAAGCTTTCGCTAAACGTATGGGTAGTGGTAGCGACAGTGGTATGCAACGTAGTGTTACGCCTGCCAGTAAAACGCCATCTAGCCCTGCAGCGGGCAATAGTGCTGCTGCACCAGCGGCAGCAGGTGCTACAACGACTGCAGCGGGTGCTGCAAGCAAGTCTTCTTGGATGGGACCATTGATGGGCTTAGCGGCTGGTGGTTTATTGGCAGCTGCCTTTATGGGCGGTGCATTCGATGGCATTAGTCCAATGGATATCCTCTTAATACTGTTAATTGGTGTGGGTATCTTTATGTTTTTACGCCGTCGTGCAGCGACTGCGACTGCGCAACCCCTGCCTGCAACGGCAAGTCCAAGCAACTATATGCCAGCAGATCATTCATCAACGCACACCGCTCGTGAGGTATCTATTGGGAGTCGTGTTGGCGAATTAGCAATGACACCAACCCAGAGCACGTCATTTTCATCAACACAGGCACCTACTTGGTTCAATGAATCAACATTTACGACTCAAGCTAAAAACTGGTTTGTACAGTTACAGGCCGCATGGGATAAAAAAGACTATGTTATGCTCGGTTCTATTGTCACCCCTGAGTTACTTGCGGAATTACGTGATCAACGTGAACAGCAAGCGGACAATAACGTTACTAAAGTAGATGAAGTGTTTGCTCAGGTAGTTGAATGGACTCAAGAGGCTGGACAATGGGTATTAACGGTACGTTTCAATGGCTATTTATCTGAAAAAGAAGGCGCTTTCCCACACGCTTTTAGCGAGTACTGGCACTTAATTCGACAGGGTGAAGCAGATGGGGAATGGAAATTAGCAGGTATTCAACAAGATAACTAGGAAAGGTTTGAAAAATATGGCTTACGCCTATTTTCAAATATTCTCTAGCCATTGGCATTTTATTTGCTGAGTTCTTTTCGTTACTAACAGTTGGGGAGATAAGACATGCGTGTATGGCTCATTACTTGTGTACTTTCACTGTCGACCTTAATAATGACGGGTTGTGGCGAACAAGCTAAAGTAAAAATTATGTCTGTTGAAATGGTGAGTACAGATACAGGATCTCCAGATTTTAGACGGATGGTTAAAATCTGTTTTGATCAGCCGTTAACGGGAGCTTACCATCATGAAATTGTGCTCGAAAGCAAAGATGGTTTTAGCATGAAAGGAGAGAGTGTATTACGACCTGCTGCTTCTGATCCAAGTAATCCTTGCGTATTACGTAATTTAAATAACTACGTTAATAAAAATTCTCCTCCACGTGCACGAGACTTAATTGACCATTATTTAATGAAAGGTAATGTTGCTTCCGTCAAAGTTAGTATTTGGGGAGATGAATCGGGCGAAAAAGGGTTAAAAATGGACAGTAAGACGTTTAATAATCTATAAATAACCTCAAAAACCCGTCATTCCCGCGAAAGTGGGAATCTATCTTATTGATTTTATCGATCCCCGCATGCGCGAGGATGACAAAAAGTAGGCTTTTTGAAGCGCTCCTTAGATGTTCCTTATAAAAAATGGCTGCAATTGCAGCCATTTTTTTGTTCGTACACTTTCTGAAACTATGTCGTCTTTTTGTTTTCTTCTTCTTTTTCAGCTGATTGCTGATAAGTAGGCATAGCAAATGGCTTTTCATCATCGTCCATTAAAATGCGACTACCAGCACCATCCAAATCATCGAACTGACCACGCTTAGCTGCCCAAATAATCGCAATGACAACCGATCCACCAACAAAGATGACGGTTGGAATTAATCCATAAATGACTTCCATGACTGATTCCTTTTACTGAATATTTTCGGCTTTTGCACCCAATGACAATACCAAGCTTTTTAGGGCTGTTACCATTGGCCAAGGTCCACAAATCAATATATGATGATTGGTTAAATCGATTGATTGCTGTGCTAATACATCAGGTAGCAATCCTGTTAAACCCGTCCAATTATCATCAAAATCTGATACAACAGCCTGCCATCTAAAGTTGGGATAATGGGCGGATAAAGCATCTAACGCAACTTGCGCAAACAAATGTTCACTACGACGAACGCCCCAATACAGGGTTACTGATTGCTGCATCAATTCTTGTTGATGCCCTTGCAATAAAGCCAATAAGGGCGTAATTCCCGTACCGCCTGCTAACAGTATCATCGATTGCTGATGTTCAACCCAATGATATTGACTTACTGATCCTTTAATCTGTAACGGATTTTGAGCAAGACAGTGACTTAACCACTGTGCCATAGCAGGAACAATGGCAACTTGAAGCTTAATCACCGAATCAGTTGGTAAATTAGCAATTGAAAATGGTTTAAAATCCGTTTGATCTGAACCTAACCATAAATAATCACCAACTTGCCAATTAAAGCCTTCTGGACGGCTTAAAGACAATTCAATGATATTGTCAACCAAAGCCGTTTGATGAACGAGCTGACAAGAAAACAAGGGTAACTCAATATGAGACATAAAACTTAAAAACCTCAACGGGTAGGAGGTCTGGAGGAAGGTATTGTTGAAAATAGCATGTAACCCATGAATTAATTCCCTTCCTTCAGCAAAAAAAACAAACTGGGAAAATCTAAAAAAAAGCAAAGCGAGGTTTTTAGATTTTCTCAATATTAAAAGATGCCCAAACAGGGGCATGATCGGACGGTTTTTCCATCGCACGCGTATCGTAGTCAATTCCTGTTGCCACTAAGACCTCTTGTAATGGCGCTGAAGCTAACAATAAATCGATGCGCAGTCCACGCTTAGGCTCATCTTCAAAACCGCGTGAACGGTAATCAAACCACGAATAGAGTCTATCTTCGATGGCGGGGGTAGGGTGTTGCTGACGATAGGTATCTGTCCATCCCCAGGCTAATAAGCTTTGCATCCAGTCACGCTCTTCGGGTAAAAATGAGCATTTACCTGTTCGCAACCAACGCTTCGCATTAACATCGCCAATACCAATATCGGTATCAGTATGAGAGATATTAAAATCACCCCCCATAATCGCTAAATTATCGTTAGGAATTGTGGCAATATAACGGTTCAACTCATCATAAAAACGTTGTTTATACGGAAATTTAAGAGGATGATCGCGCTCTTCACCTTGTGGAAAATAGCCATTCATGACATCAAGTTGTTTTCCATTAGCTAATTGGTAGCGGGTATGAATAAAGCGACGCTGCGCATTCTCATCATCCCAAGGATAACCTTTTTGACTGAATACCAAGGGTAATTTAGACAAGGTTGCTACACCATAATGTGTTTTTTGACCATAAAAAACCACGTCGTAACCCAAAGCTTGAATATCTGCTAACGGAAAATCACTATCTTGTACTTTTGTTTCTTGTAATAAAATTAAGTCGGGTTGATGACGATCAATAACTGCTTGCAATTGATGTAATCTTGCACGTAAGCTATTAATATTAAAAGATACAATGGTTATAGACATAATAAAGTTAAGTTTTTTAATGTGTTATGAATGTTAGAGGGTAAGCTCAATAGTATAGAAAGTCAAAAGGAAAAGAAGGTTTTCCCTACCTATTCCGAAAAATCAAACCCTTTAAATTTGTCGGTTGACTTGGATTTTCCATCGTTAATAAGAAAATCACGCTGTTGCTGATAGGCATCACGAATGAATACATATCGATCGGGAGCAGCATCTATCATTGGATCAATTGGCATTATTTTTTCACGCACGCTAAGCGTTCTTGCTAAAGTAAAAGGAATTCCATAATTTGTCATTATCAGGCTAAAAGGTTTTCCCGTCGCGTCTCTAACGCTAGAAGGTCCTAGAAGCGGTAAATTTAAATAATCACTATCCGACCAGCCCCATACAGCGAACGTTTGACCAAAGTCTTCATCGTGGGCTTCTAGCCCCATTGGGGTAGCGATATCAATAAGACCAAACAAGCCAAAAGTAGTATTGAAAATAAATCGAGCGCTATCTTGTATGCCTTGTTCTATTTTTCCTTGCAAAACGTCGTTAATAATTGTGACAGGATATGTTAAGTTATCCACAAAGTTACTAACAGTTGTACGAATAGGATCCGCTGTAATCGAAACGTAACTCTCTGTTATCGGTTTAAGAATAGTGGCATCAATACTAGCGTTAAATGATTCAACATCTCGATTAAATTTTTCATAGGGTTCTTGAGCAATAGCTTGATTTATATGAGCTAATAAGATAAAAGTTAGTGTTTTTAAGTATTTTTTTTTCATTATTAATCCAAATAATTACCAGCACCTTTGTAACGTTGTTGCCAATAACTTTCCGTTATATTTGCTGTTGTTACGCCTCTTCCTTTACCAGGTGCATGAATAAATTGTTGTTCGCCAACATAAATACCAACATGGTCGATATGCCGTCCACGAGAGTCTGTGGTAAAAAATACTAGGTCACCAGGTTTTACATCATTAACTTTTCGTGACGATAAATATTGATCTTCTGCTCGTCTTGGCAGTAGTTTACCAGCTTTAAGGTAGCTGTAAAAAACTAATCCTGAACAATCGAAACCCTCTCTTGGTGAATTTCCACTTAATTTATAGGGTTTACCAATAAGAGTAATCGCTTCCTGTATCACAACTTTTCGTGCTTGTGATGCTGGTAATGTTTCGCCAATAGTATAAGAAATACTTGTAGAAGTATTTTTTGGCGAGCTACTACATCCTGCTAATTGTAATAAAATACAACAGGTTAAAGTTAAATAAAATTTTTTTACGTTAAAAGCCATTTCCACAGCGGTAAACTTCCTAAGCTAAGTAGTAAAGTAATGGTAACGACTTCAATGTATTTGTTTGTGTCTAAATGATAACGATCACAGACGACAATGGCAATAACAATGCTAGACATACCCGCTTCTAGTGCCAGACCTGTAATAATGTCTGGTGATAAGTTAAATGATTTAGCAATAATAATTATTATTATAGGTAGTATCAATAGCTTAATGATTAATACAGGTGCAAGAAAAGGAATATCCTTTATATGAATACTCTCTAATCTTAATCCTAATCCAATGCTAATTAGCATGAGTGGAATAACAGGATTGCTTAGGTGTGTTAACCAATCTATCATTGGCTCTACTGGTGGTATAACCAATTGATTTAAAACAAGTCCAACCATTGCAGCCCATAATGCAGGAACTTTAATAAGTGTTCTTAACCAGTGTTCTGGTGTTTCTGGAGAATGTCCCAATTTTCTAGCTAATAAAATACCAAGTGTTAGGAGCAAAGGGGTTTGTGCAAAAAAGTCATATTGAATAGCAATGGCTGTACCTAACTCCCCAAGCTGATCCGTTAGTATTGGTAATCCTTGATAAGTTGCATTTGTTAGGCTTCCAGCGAGTATTAATGCACCTAAGGTTGCTGTATTAGTCGTAAATTTTCGATAAATAAGCCAAACGAGCATTGCTGTTATGATTGTTGTTAGTGCAACAGTTACGCTAATTTTCCATTGAATCAGTTCTGGTGGTGATAGCCATAATGATTTGATAATTAACGCAGGTAGCAACAAAATGTAGATTAATGAAATAATTGCTTTGCGTGTTGTTTCTGCTTCAAACCCTAATGGTGTTGTTTTTTTTAGCAGATAACCAAGGCTGATGAAGATGAAGCATTCGAGTAAAATGTTGGTCATAATGTATTCCGTGTTAATTGATATATATATTCTTATTTCTTTGTTATTACGGTTATTAGTCTTGTGTGTATGTTGAAAAATATTTTTTATTGATATTTTTCATGGTGTTGTTGATCCTTTTGAAAAGGGTAAACTCTGTATTGGTTTGTTAGCTAGTTTGTGGATAATATGGGATAACTTGTGTTGTATTGCTATTTTGCCTGATTATTCACAATTTATCCACAAGCTGTTATCTAAGTTGTTAGGTTATCGGAAATTATATAAATATGGAATTTAATCAAGTTGTTAGGTCAAGAAGAAGTATTTTTAAGTTCGAATCTAAATCAGTAGACTTGAACGCTATTTTGCCCTTATTAGACATGGCAGTTATGGCTCCTAATCATCATTTAACTGAGCCGTGGCAGTTTATTTGGTTAGGTCATGAGACGAGACGATTGTTAGCGGAATATTATGCTCTAGCACGAGCGAATAAAAAGTGCTCTTTAAATTCACCCGATTTTATGACGCATAAACTAGCAGCATTGGATCGATTTATGGCTATTCCTGCGATTCTTATGGTAGCTTGCAAGGTTGATGATGATGTTCTACTTGCTGAAGAAGATTATGCTGCTACGTGTTGTGCTGTGCAAAATTTGTTGTTAGCTGCAACAAATAATGGATTAGGAGCGCAATGGAGTACGCATCCGATGATTCGAGATAAGGCAATACTTGAATTATTAGGTTTGGATCATAGGAGCATGCGTTTAGTTGCAATGGTCTATTTAGGTTATCCTAAGGTTTTTCCGCCAGCACCGCCTAGAAAACCAGCTAGGGAATTTTTAACTGTTTTAGGTTAAGAATTAATAGAAACCTCTAAGAATTACGTTTAGCTTAGCTTCGCTCGTTTTTAGAGGTGACAAATAGCACTAAAAATTTAAGATAGTTGTTCATCCCATCAACGCTATCGTCATTTCTAATTCATCGCGTAACATGCGAATAACGTGTGCCACACCCATCGCGCCATGCGTTGCTAGTCCGTAAATATAGGGACGACCGATACACACTGCCGATGCCCCTAACGATAGCGCCTTGTAAGCATCGATTCCCGAGCGAATACCACTGTCGAACAATACAGGCACGCGGTCTTGCGCGTGTGTCACGACCGCTTTCAGCGCATCGATACTGCTCACCACGCTATCCAGTACGCGTCCTCCGTGATTCGATACCACCAGCCCATCAAAGCCGTAATGAATGGCTTTTTCGGCATCTTCTGGGTGTAATACGCCCTTCATAACCAAGGGCAGTTGTGTCTGATCACGCAACCATAGCATATCTTCCTATGTGGGGGCTTGTGCCATCCAGCCATGAAACACAGCACTGTCGCCTGCGTTAAGCGGATTGGCTTGTAACGGTTGTTCAGCATTGACCGCCCAAATATGCGGCGGCAAGGTGCATACTGCTTGCTTGACAGGGGCATCAACGGTTACCACTAGCACTGCATAGCCTGCTGCTTCGGCACGTTTGAGCAATCGCAGCGTGCGGTCTCGATTCCCTTGCCAGTAAAGTTGGAACCATAAAGGGCGTTCACTGGCGGCGGCAATTGCTTCTAGCGACTGACTTGCCAAGCTACTGACAAGCATACCCCCGCCTTGAGCATCAGCAGCGGCAGCACTGCCCACTTCACCGTCGGTATGAAATAGGCGCTGATAGGCAATGGGGGCAAGCAGTAGTGGATGATCAAAGGTTTGTCCAAATAAGGTCACTACCGTAGACGCTTGGCGCATATCGGTTAACATTTTTGGCACCAGCTTAATGGCATCGAAAGCGTCACGATTGGCTTGTGCTGTCAGTCCACGTCCTGCGGTGTCTTGCAAATATGCCCAAGCCTCGCTAGACAAGCTTGTGTGAGCGGATTGCTCAAAATCATGTCGTGTTGTCATCATGTCTCTGCCCACATGCGCAGCAAGTTATGATAGGTACTGGTCATTTTAACCACTTCTGGCGTGTCGCCAATGCTTTGACGTAATGCTAGAATATTCATATCTAAATCATAGAGTAAGCGACGACGTTCATCTTCACGCACCATGCTTTCCGTCCAGAAAAAGGAGGCCACACGCGCCCCTTTGGTAACCGGTTCGACACGATGCACACTAGAGGAGGGATATACAATCATATCGCCAGCGGGGAGCTTCACTTTGTGGCTACCAAAGGTGTCCTCGACCACCAACTCACCGCCCTCGTAATCGTCTGGATCGGAGAAGAACAGGGTACACGAGACATCGGAACGGATGCGTTGCATGCTACCAGGCACGGTGCGAATCGAACCATCGACGTGGTTGCCAAAGGTATTCATCTCGCCCGTATAGCAGTTGAAATAGGGGGGTAATATCTTTTTCGGCAATGCAGCGGTAAAAAATAGTGCGCTGCGATTCAATGCAGCAAGGACAATCTGCTGGAGTGCTTGGGTATCTGGGTGTTGCTCTGGCAATTGCAAGTTGCGTTTCACCTTTGCTGCTTGTGAGCCTGCCGTGTCACGCCCATCGAGCCAGTTCGTGGCCTCTAAAATGGTACGGCATTGTGCCAACTCATCGCTGTTAAGCACTTCTGGAACATGAAGCATCATGGCAGGATTCCTTGAATGAAGGTTTATGGGCATGTATTCTACGTGAAAACACATGACCATAAAAACGACCGCCCGCAGGCGGTCAATGAGGGGGTTACATTAAAATTTCAGTTCGGTGGTTAATACTGCCGCCTGCTTCATGCCTGGTACAACAAACCCGCCATTGTCGTAAATGGATTCGTACCAGTCGACATTGGTAAGGTTATAGACGTTCAAGCGAACCGCATAGTTTTTCTCTTCATAAGCGAGCATCCCATCCCAACGCACATAGGCAGGGGCTAAGTTAGGATCAAATTGACCATTGGTAAAACTACTGCTCGCATTTGTGCTAGAAGGTTGGTAGGCATAGCGTTCGCTTTTGGCATCAAAGCCAAGACCCGCTTTCCACTTCGGCATAAACTTATAGGTTGTCCACATATTGTAGGTATAGGTAGGCGCATTGCGTGCGCGCTGACCTTTTAGGCGGGTATCAGCGACATCGGGATCAGTGCCTGCATCATTACCATCGGCATTAACCGCCACTTCGGTAATGCGCGGGTCCATCAGCGCTATGCCTGCAAACATATCCCATTTCGGCGTAATGCGTCCTGCCACTTCAACCTCTAATCCATCGGTGCGGCGCTTGTTGGTCAAAATCGCTGCTGTTGCTTCTAAGTCGGTATTGCGTTCGTACTGCTTGTCGGCACGATAAATGGCGGTGCGCAGTGTTAAATCACCATCCATGAGCATCCATTTTGCGCCTAGCTCGGTGACTTGGCTTCGCTCGGGTGGATAAGCACCGCCTGATAATTGATACAGGTCGGCTGTTGGGCTAACCGAATCGCTCCAACTGAGGTAATAATGCGCCCAGTCTTGGGGTTGCCAAGATAGCGCAGAGCGATAACTTTGTTCGGCAAAGTTCAGCTTGGGTGAGGTCAGCGATGAGTAATTGGCGCGCATATCATCGTGACGCACGCCTAACAAGAATTTCCAATCGGGCATAAACTCGACCTGATCTTGCATAAAGACGGAGGTGGTATCGCCTTTATAGGTTGTCGGTGTACCACTGTATACGCCTGCTTGATAACGTGCTAATGCGCCTGCTCCGCCTAAATTTGCCAAGGATGAACGGGTGGCATCTTCGTTCAAATACTCAATACCACCCAATAGCTCGTGTTTCATGCCACCAAGGGTTGTTTTGTGCGAGATATCGGACTGTAAGGCAAGGTTGTTCACATCAAATCCACGCGTCGCAAAGCCAGTTCCTGTTGTGCCCGCAGCATTGGGTTTGGCGGCGGCATAATCACGCTTGTAGTGGGCATTGCGCAAGCTGGTGCGCACTTCGGTGGCATTTGAAATGCGATACAGGTTACTGATGGTGCTAATGTCTGTTTCACTTTTATCGAAGGTGTACTGCGTCCCTGCAAATTTGTTCACATTGGCATCTATCGGGCGCTTATTGGCAAAACTAATACCGTAATCGGGGTTATCGTCTGTGGTAACGTGATAATGACTGATCGTCGTTTGATTGTTGGTGCCTAAGCCGAAGGCAATGCTGGGCGCAATCCCTTGGCGCTCGATGGTTGCTTGTGTGCCTGTGTCCACATTACTACGGAAACTGCCTTCACCGCGTTTCATGACATTGACACGAATGGCAGTGGTATCACCTACCTTTTTGTTGAAGTCGCCAGTGGCTTGCTGATAACCATTGCTGCCCACGCCGGCTGTTACCTTATTGGCATCTTTCAGCTTGGGCGTTTTACTGACTTGGTTAATCACACCACCAGCCTGTCCACGACCAAAGAGCATCGAACCAGAACCACGTAATACTTCGACTTGTTCGGTATTGAATACTTCGCGGTTGTATTGTGCGGTATCACGAATACCGTCTAAATAGAGATCACCAAACGAATAGAACCCACGCAGGTTCATGTTATCGCCAGAGCGACCGCCTTCGGCAGCGTTAAACGTTAGCCCTGACACATTACGCAAGGCTTCTTTTAGTGAACTCACTTGTTGGTCGTCCATTAACTCGCGAGTAACGGTGGTAATGCCCTGAGGGACATCGTGTGGGTCTTGCAGCGTTTTGCCGACGCGCGTTTGTGTTGCTTGATAGCCATTGTTATTGTTGAGATTGAGTGGGTCTTTTTCTGCTGAGTCTTTGACAATAACGGCATTCATCGTTGCTGTCTCTTTCTTTTCCGTTTCGGCAGCGATAACGGGTTGTATCATGGCGATGCCACACATCATAGCGCCTAATGGTAACAAGGGTACATCGGTACCAGCCTTATTGACTTGCTTCATGTTGATCGTCCTATAGTAAAAGCAATGACAAACCTGGCTGGCTAACGACGTAAGTCCTGGCTGGCTAACGTTTGATAACAATAAAAAACCATACGGCTAAAAACAGTATGGGTGACCTCTAAAAACCCTAGAGGGTTGGGGGTCTGGGGGAAGGGATGCACTAACGTTGCATGTAACTACTTGATTTAAGCCCTTCCACCAGAGGAAAAGTAAACTTGGGATATCTAAAAATGCCACGAAGTGGGTTTTTAGAGATGCCCTATGGAAGAAAGCAGATGTTTTCGACAACACCTCCTAAGGAGTCGTTAATGTAGGTTAAATGACAGGGCGCTTACTCTGACAACGCCTTGCCGTTTTATGGCAGCAGACTGCACTTGACACAATTCTTTTGAGGGGCAGTTTTGACAATCATTGCCTTGACCATTTAATTTTTGATAACAGGCTTCTAAGGCAATATGACGCAACAGGCTGTGTGACACGCCATCAATTGGTGTTAAGTCGGCAACACATAAAGCACCAGAAGCCATGAGTTCTAATAGTTTTTCGCTCGAAAGTGAGACACGTAGTTGATGACTGGCTATCTGAATCATTTTGCGCTCTCCTGTTAATCGTTTTCACTATTGTAAATAAGTAACTATTAAATGTAAATAAAAACTATTATCATTTGATAAAGTTTTTAGGATGAGAGATGAGGAAAGAAAAATTCAAAGATGAAGTGGATTATTAGAACCTGCCTTATGTCACAATAGGCACAAGTGGCAATTGTCATAAGCGTTGTGAGGGTTAAATGATTATTAGAGTTGTTGTCATGATTGCGCTGTTATTATTAAGTGCCTGTGGTCGGACGGTTGCCTTTAAGGATGGTGTTGTTTCTAATCAGCAACAACATGATACTGATTACAATGTGTGCGTTCAGGAAGCAACGCCATTATTTCCCAGCAAATGGATTCAGCAACCTTATTGGGTGCAAGTGCCCGTTTATGGTCGTCGTATTCATGATGGGCGCGAAGAGCGCTACATTAGTCATTATCAGTCGCATATGCGCTTTGAAACCCTTGATGCCAATGAAGGAGAACGCGTGGCTTATGTCACGCGTTGCATGTCGAGCAAAGGGTATACCTATCGTTATTTATCGAAAGATGAACTAGAGGCGCAGGGGTTAGATTAGTCATTTCATTTACATAATGAACCACACTCTAAACGAAACAGCGCGTTAAGCTTGAACTAAACAAAGAACTCAAATAGGAATCGTTACCATTTCTATTTAACTAGTGGATTGTCGTATGATATGACACTATAATTCATCGAGTCTGTAAATTAAACTGTGTAAACGCTCATAGATTAAAATCTCATCAAAA
>CAZSGH010000007.1:55218-74607 GCA_964606405.1 uncultured Francisella sp. | reverse complement strand
CAGTATTCTGTTGCTTGATGAGTCAGGAAAACACCTACTGGTTGGTGCTGCGCCCAGTTTGCCTGACTTTTATAATCAAGCGATTCATCGTATTGAAATTGGCGAAGCGGTTGGTTCATGTGGAGCGGCTGCATGGCGTGGCTCTCGCGTTGTTGTAGAAGACATTGCAACCCACCCCTATTGGAAAAATTTCACTGAGCTTGCTGATCGTGCTGAGTTAGGCGCTTGTTGGTCACAACCGATTATTTCGGCTTTAGGTAAAACACTCGGCACTTTTGCCATTTACCACAAGCAAAAGCATACGCCGAGCGATTTTGATATTTTAATTATCGAACAATCTGCCAATCTCATTGCCATTGCTATTGATCACGATTCCGCTCGTACTGAAATTCAACAGCTAGCGTTTTACGACCCGCTCACAAAACTTGCTAACCGTCGTTTATTATTTGACCGACTCAATCACGCGACAGTCGCAAGTATACGCAACAGTCAATATGGTGGTGTCTTGTTCATTGATCTGGACAACTTTAAAGGCATTAATGATAAGCTGGGACATGACTATGGCGATATGCTTCTGCAACAAGTTGCCCAACGACTGTTAGGTTGTGTGCGTGCAATAGATACAGTTGCAAGACTAGGGGGGGATGAGTTTATTTTATTGGTCGAATCCTTATCCAACAACCCAAATAACAGCATTGAATACCTTAAACTTGTCTCAAATAAAGTGCTCACAGCGCTCGGACAGGTTTACCAATTGGGAAAACACGAATACCGTGTTACGCCAAGTATTGGCGCAACGTTATTTGGTATCCAATCAACGAGTGCCGATACGCTCATTAAGGAAGCTGATACGGCTATGTATCGTGCAAAAACAACAGGTAAAAATAAATTGTGTTTTTATGAACCGACAGAGTCTAACGAACACCCCTAAAAACAAAGCAAAGCAAGACTCTTTAGACTCCCTTAATCAACGGGCTTATGCTGTTGCGCTAAAACTTGCCGAATTGCCTCTTGTGCAGGTCGCGGTTTGGCATAAAAGTACCCCTGTAACACAAAACTGCCCAACGCATTCAAAAAGTCGACTTGCTCTTGTCTTTCAACGCCTTCAATCACGACTTTTAATGATAAGTTTTGTGCGATCGATACAATCGTTTTGACTAAGGCGACATCTTCTGCGTCCTTTGGCACACCATCAATAAAGCTTTTATCAATTTTCAGTTCATGTAAAGGCAAGCGCTTTAGATATTGCAAGGATGAATAGCCTGTACCAAAATCATCAATTGAAAAAACAATACCGTGTGCTTTCAATTGCTCCATTTTGCTGACCACAACGGACAAATCAGCGATGAAAACCCCCTCTGTTACTTCTAAAACCAACAAACGAGGATTGATCCCTGTTTCGATTACCACATCCAAAACGGAGCTAACAAAGAAGTCTTTCGCAAAATGCTTACCCGAAATATTAACTGCTATAGGCAGGCACACGCCAACATCGTCTAATTGTTTTAATACTAAGCACGCTTGGCGCAACACCCAACGATCCAAAGCCACAATTAAATCGCTTTGTTCTGCTAACGGAATAAAATCTACTGGCAATATCAAGCCTCGCTTAGGATCTTGCCAACGCACCAAAGACTCGAAAGAAACCGTTTTACCCGTCGCATCCACCTGCGGTTGTAAATAAAGCTGCAAATCCTCATTATGAATCGCATAGCGCAACTGCGTTTCAAGTTCGACACGTCGTTTGGCAGCATCTTCCATGTGCGAAGAATAAATCAGGCTTTGCTCGGTGGTTAATTGTTTTGCCGCATGCAAAGCAACCATTGCGTAAGTGAATAAGTCTTCCGCTTTCTCCGATTCGCTCACTGGAAACAAAGTCGCTCCCAACACCACCGTAATGAACACATCCTGTTGGTGCAGTTCAAATGGCTGTTCAAACAACTTATGGATACGACGCATTAAGCTTAACAAATTCGTCTTAGCCACATCGTTCTGCCCTATGTTGTCAATCAGCAAGGTGAACTCATCGCTCGATTCTCTTGCCAAGGTAATCGTTTCTCCCATTTGCTGAGAAATACGCTGACCAACCAACACCAACAAGCGATCACCTTGGTCATAGCCTAAACCATCATTAACCACCTTCAAGCGATTAATATTCAGTTTGATAATCGCACCTCGATAACCATCGTTACGGCGCGCAACTAAGGCTGTATCGGTCAATGCTAAAACGCTAAGATGATTAGGTAATCCTGTTAATTGATCAAAAAACGCGAGTTGATAGATTTTCTCTTTTTCTTCAACTCGATCTTTCATGGCTTGATGGAACTCTAACATCGCATGTGCTAAGCGCTGCAGCTCAGAATTGGGCGTCTGTGTTAACCGCTCAATAGCGGGCAAGCGATCAGGTATCGATTCTGCTACAGACAATTTGCGCATTTCAACCATCAACACTTGCAAATTGCGCGATAAATAACGTGAAGCCATCAATGCTACTAACAAGGCCAAGATGACACCGAAGACAATAACCCAATAGGTATGAGTGAATTGTGTCACAATGTTATTTTGGCATCTAACAACATCCGCATTCACCAAGTCACTCAACTGAGCATTCAACGAAAAGGTTTGCGCTGCCAAGTTAAAATATACCGTTTGCGCATCTTCAATATCGCGGCCAGCAACACTTGGCTCAATCGCCACAATATCCGTTGCCATTAACACCAAATTACGATAACGAATAAAGTCATCGTACAACAGTGCTAATTGTTCGTGAGATAATCCAGCGGCTAACATCAGTGGGTGCAGTAAGTCATTTTCGGACTGAATCAACGCCAAATGATCAACAACCTTCACATGAATACGATAAGCTGCCGCCTCATCTAAAGCGCCCGACTTAGCCTGCTGTAACTGACGAGCGACATTATCATGCAATAGTCCCAATTGAACCACTTGGGCAATTGATCTATCCAACATATTCAGCCCAAGTTGTACCTGAGTTGCGCCCTCTTTCTGTTGAGCGCTAACATAGCGTAAGGAAACAAAATTCAACACAGCGACAATGATTGCCACTAACAAAGCAGGCAATAAAAATAAGAATAGTGCAGAAAATATCGGATGCTTCATTACAAGATCACTTTGTTAACAGCTTGTCCCAATGCGTAGGAGGAATGCTGCCCAAATAGGTAAAACCTTGTTCTCCCGCTGGTTTAAATACAACCAAGGTTCCTTCTTTAGGGAAATAGCCCATAATATCCATTAAGTTAGGCGCGTGAGCAACCAACAAGCGATTGCTTCCCTTGGGTACTGGAGCAGACAACAAGGCTTTGGTTCTCTCCAGCACAGGTACTTTTTCTGCTGAGGTCATCGAACCAGAATAGGTCAACCCTTCATCGGTCGCGATGACGCCAAAAGCCAATTCGGCAGTTTCTTTGGCGCGGCACATCGGACTCACAATAGGACGATCAAGTGGAATCTTAGCTTGCTTAATATAAGCACCAACCTGCTTCGCCAATTCTCGACCCGCATCACTGAGCATACGTTGGGTATTGCAATCGTTCAAATCAACCGAAGGCGCACGATCGGGACGCGTATTGTCTGTCGTGCCATGACGCATATAAACAACGAGTCCACCTTCATTTTGTAACTGCTGTAATAACTCGGGCGTTGCTAAAATTTCTTGAAACTTTTCTTCAGCATAAACAAAACTCGTTGTCATGAAAGACAAAAAAAGAAAACAGAAAATACGAGAAACGTTGATTGTTATTTTCATGATAATGAACCCCGTACAATAAGCTGAAGAAGTGTTTCAGAGCATCATAATGCTAACACAAATCACTACACATCGCGCATGTATGGCTTTTAATCGCACATATCACTACCATCTAACGATGCTTAATCGCTTCCGCTTGACCGTATAAGCCTTCAGACACCAACTGCGCTGCTTTGAAAATCGCGCGAGACTTGCTCATGGTTTCTTGCCATTCGGATTGTGGCACAGAGTCGGCAACAATCCCCGCCCCTGCTTGCATATTCAATACACCATCTTTAACCACCGCAGTACGAATGGCAATGGCAACGTCCATATCGCCATTCCAACTCCAGTAACCGACAGCACCACCATAAATGCCGCGCTTCACAGGCTCTAATTCGTCGATGATTTCCATGGCACGAATTTTAGGCGCACCCGACAAGGTTCCTGCTGGAAAAGCTGCTTTAAGCGCGTCCATTGCTGTTACGCCTGCGCGTAATTTACCCGTGACATTAGATACGATGTGCATCACGTGCGAGTATTTTTCGATAATCATTTTTTCAGTCAAGCGCACACTGCCATTTTCGCTAATGCGACCGACATCGTTGCGCCCTAAATCGATCAACATTAAGTGTTCTGCAACTTCTTTCGGATCGGATAGCAAATCTTCTTCGTTAGCCAAGTCTTGCGCTGGCGTTAAACCGCGCTTACGTGTCCCTGCAATCGGGCGCACAGTAACATCACCATCGGCAACGCGAACCAAAATTTCAGGCGAAGATCCAACAATCTGGAAATCTCCAAAGTCGAAATAGAACAAATACGGCGAGGGGTTAAGATGACGCAAGGCACGATAGAGTGCTAAAGGTGATTGATGATAAGGAACGGTCATGCGCTGCGACAAGACCACTTGCATGATGTCTCCCGACAAAATGTATTCTTGAATACGACGCACGGCATCTTCAAACGCCTGTTCACCAAAACCAGAGACAAAGGTGCTTTCATCGACGGGTTCCGAAGCCGTCACCACAGGTAACTGAGCCGCTTGTGTCAACGCGGTAGCAATTTGTGCTAGGCGCAACTCACCCGCAGCTAAACTATCGGCATCATCGTTAACATGCACAATAATTTGCGTCAAACCCGACAAATTATCAACCACCAAGACTTCATCGGCAACAAAGAGGTAAATATCGGGCACATTCAGCGTATCGGGTGGTGCTTTGCCTTGTAAGCGCGGCTCCATCCAACGTACCGAATCATACCCCCAATAACCGACCAATCCCCCTGCAAAGCGCGGCAAGCCTGCAGACTCGCTAGCAGCGGCGTAGGCTTCGTGTATTTGTGTTAACCAAACAAGCGGATCGGCACAAGTAAAAGACTCATGCGCATCGCCCGTTTCGATGGTAACGATTTCACCTTCCACGCGAATGCGCTTGTACGCTGGCAAACCAATAATCGAATATCGCCCCCACTTCTCACCGCCTTGCACCGATTCGAGCAAGAAAGAAGCCGACCCTGATGCCACACGCGCATAAAGCCCGAGTGCCGTATCACAGTCGGTGAGAAGGGTTCGCGTTAACACGCGACGAGGACGAATATCAAGCATCATGGACTACTTCAAGGCTGCAATGTAATCAGAAAATTGTGTCATGCTATCAATCACCGCGTCAGGATTCGCTTCGCGAATATCAACACCGTGGTTGTAACCATAACTCATACAAATAATATGGAAATGCGCCGCACGCGCTGCCTTCACGTCAGAAATCGAATCGCCAATCATTAAAGCATTTTCTGGCGTGACACCCATCTTTTCAGCAGCATAAAGCAAAGGCATTGGGCTTGGCTTCTTTTCTGCACAGGTATCGCCACTGACCACAAACTCGAAAAGGTCAAGCAGTTTCATATCACGCAACAATGGCATGGTAAAGGCTTCTGCTTTATTGGTCACACAAGCCAAACGATAGCCTTGATCTTTTAACCAAGCCAGACCTTCAATCACACCATCGTACACGCACGAGCGCTGAGAGTTATTCACTAAGTAAAGCGCTTTGAAAATCGGCAATGCTTTAGCAAACAGTTCTGGATCAGCCGTACCGTCAACCGAGTTAAGCAACGTACGTTCAACAAAGCGTTCAACGCCATTGCCTACCCAGTGCCGAGAGGCTTCTTGACCGCGAGGTGGCAAGCCCAACTCACGCATCATCTCATCGCCACAATAAGCCAAATCTGGCACGCTATCAATGAGCGTACCGTCTAAATCACACAGAATGAAGCCCGGTTGCATTTTTGTCATTGTTATTTTTACCTTATATTCGGTGTTAAAACCGTCTGTGAGCCGACAAAATGCTAGGCAGAGCGGAACGCAACTGAAGGATGTATATAGGAAATACACGACTTTTGTGAGTACCGCGCAACAACACAAGATGGCAGCGCAACAGGTTTTTTTAGGCCTTAGCTAATTCTTCGCGCATTTGGCGAATAATAGTATTGTAGCGGTTAGGATCGGTCGCATTTGCTTTACCGAAAATGCCTGAACCAGAAACAAAGGTATCGCAACCTGCTTCAGCAACTTCACGGATATTTTCGACTTTAACGCCACCGTCAATTTCTAAACGAATATCGTAACCAGAGGCATCAATCATTTTACGCACGGCACGCAGCTTGTTTAATGCCTGAGGAATAAAGCTCTGACCACCAAAACCTGGGTTAACCGACATAATCAAAATCATGTCAACCTTATCCATCACGTACTCTAAGTAATCTAAAGACGTTGCTGGGTTGAACACCAAGCCTGCTTTACAGCCAGAATCTTTAATCAAACCAAGGCTACGATCAACGTGCTCAGACGCTTCTGGGTGAAAAGTGATATAATTCGCACCAGCTTTAGCGAAGTCAGGAATCACGCGATCGACAGGCTTAACCATTAAATGCACATCGATTGGCTGTTCTAACCCGTTCTTAGTCATGTAGTTTTTTAGGCTATCACACACCAAAGGACCGATGGTTAGGTTAGGTACATAATGGTTATCCATCACGTCAAAATGCACAATATCAGCACCAGCTAATAAAACATCCTTGACATCGTCGCCCAAACGGGCAAAATCAGCAGATAGAATTGATGGTGCAATCCAATTTTCACGTTTCATGGTCATAATCTCCTAAAATTAGCTAAACTTTTGCTATTCTACCAAAAATTGACCGAATTATTCTTTTTTAACACCGATTAAGGAAACAAAATGGATCCTCGCGAAGTCACAGAAGCCTCTGCTTCGACACACAAACAAAGCCCAGAGATGCGTATCTTGCACCCCATCTTTCATACTGTCGAAGTCATTGGCTTGGTCATCATTGCCATTGTCACCATTTTAGCTGGCATTCAAGAAGTCATGGGCATGATTGATCGATCCGCTGTTGCTCTGTCCGACTTACTCATGCTGTTTATCTATCTTGAAGTCTTATCGATGGTGATTATTTATTTAGAATCAGGACGCTTACCGATTCGTATTCCATTATATATTGCCATCGTTGCCCTAGCGCGTTACATGATTTTGGACATGAAAGACATGAGCGAGCTGAAAATTTTAGGTATTTCTGCCGCCATTGCTGTACTGGCTCTTACTGTTTTAGTGCTTCGTTATGGTCACACTAAGTACCCCTATGCAACGGGCGATGGTCGTCGTAGTCCTCGTCAAAACAATCAACACGCTATCACAAAGGATACAAAATGAGCGCATTACATACCAGCAAGCTTACCAGCCTCCCCTTAATTCATACAGGCAAGGTGCGTGATATTTATGATGTGGATGCGCAACACTTACTAATCGTCACGACCGATCGCATTTCAGCGTTCGACGTCGTGATGCCCACACCCATTCCAACCAAAGGCGAACTGTTATCACGCATGACGCGCTTTTGGATGGGTAAAACAACGCACATTCTGCCTAACCAGCTAACCAACATTAAGCCTAGCGACATCTTATCTGTGAGCGAATTGGCGACGCTGGGAGATCGCGTCATGGTGGTGCGCAAATTTAAGCCATTACCTGTTGAAGCGATTGTACGTGGTTATTTGGTCGGCTCTGGCTGGAAAGACTATCAACAAACAGGAACGCTTTGTGGTCATGCGCTACCCGCTGGGCTGCAACAAGCGGCTAAACTGCCACAGCCTATTTTTACCCCTTCAACCAAAGCTGCGGTTGGCGATCACGATGAAAACATTTCGCGCGAACAACTCGTTGCCATTATGGGTGAAGATAAAACAGCGCAAGTTGAAAAGTTGGCATTAGCGATTTATCAATTCGCAGCTGACTATGCCCTGCCACGTGGCATTATTATCGCTGATACCAAATTTGAATTTGGTGAAGATGAAAACGGAACAATTCACTTAATCGACGAAGTATTAACCCCTGACTCATCTCGTTTCTGGCCTGCAGACCAATATGCCGTTGGGTGCAATCCGCCAAGTTTCGATAAACAATACATTCGAGATTATTTAGAAACCTTAGATTGGGGCAAGGTTGCACCGGGTCCAGAACTACCAGCAAACGTCGTTGAGCAAACCTTAGCGAAGTATCAGGAAGCGGAACGCTTGTTGACGGCCTAATGCACGGCTTATTCATTGCTGGCACCGACACCGATGTCGGCAAAACGACCATCACTGCCCTGATTGCGCAACAACTGCGCGATCGGGGCAATATGGTCTCTGCGCGCAAACCCATCGCCAGTGGTTGTGATACCTCATGCAGCGATGCACAACGACTGTCTCTGACAACAGGTGAAGATGAATGGCTCGTTTGCCCACATCGATTCAAGGCTGCGGTATCGCCCGAACGCGCCATGCGCTTAGAGGGTAAGCCGTTAACATTAGATGACTTGGTAACAGCAAGCAACAATAGCCGCAATTTTACCTTGGTCGAAGGGGCTGGCGGATTACTTAGCCCACTCACATCTGATGCCAACAATGCAGACTTGGCAAGTGCATTAGCACTACCGATATTGCTCGTGGTCGCTAACAAAATAGGATGTATCAATCATACGCTACTAACATTAGAAGCCATCAACAGCAGAAAACTAACCTGCCTTGGCATCGTTGCTAACAGCATTAATTGTCCTGTGGATGCAGACACAATCGCTGACTTAGAACAGCTCACACAACTGCCCATTTGGGCAATTGGTCATCAACAAACACAACTCCCCGCTACACTATTAACCTTCGTGGAACAGTGCTTCAGCAGTAGCCACACACTCAACTGTCACCCCTAAGTCTTTAATGAGTCCATCTGCCACGCCATATACCCAACCGTGAATCATTAATGGCTGATCGTTTTCCCATGCGCGACGAACAGAGGGCAAATGCGCCAAATTCTTAACCTGCTCAACCACATTCATCTCTGCTAAGCGATTGATTTGCGCCTTACGATCTAAGCCCGCCATCTCGTCCCGCTGACGGAAAAACAATTTGCGAATCGGACGAACCCAATGATCGACCATATCAGGCGCGCCACCATGAATGGCAGCCGTAACACCACCACAATCGTAGTGCCCCATGACCACAATATGCCTAACTTTGAGCACCTCAACACCATACTCCACAACCGACTGACAATTCATATCAGCAGCTAAAACTTGATTGGCAATATTACGATGAACAAACACCTCACCTGACGGCAGGCCAATTAATTCATTAGCTGGAACGCGCGCATCGGAACAACCAATCCACAAAAATTCAGGCGCATGCGTTTTCTTTAAACGCAAAAAAAACTCGGGATCTTTTTCAACCATCTTGGCAGCCCAAGCGCGATTATTATTAAATAGTTGATCCACATCTGGCATCAGCAGAGCAGCATCATGGTGACAACAAGATTCAGACATACTCACTTCCTTATTCAAAAAAAAGCCCCATCAACTGATAGGGCTTTTTGTTATTTCGCTCGTATTAGTTCGACCCGCAGCCGCCAGAGCCACAACCACCAGCAGACTGCGCATCTGTTTTAACACCCATCTTACGTAAGATGATGTCCATCGGACAAAAACCCGTAAAACTGAACTGAAAGAGGTTAAAACCAACAAACAAAGCCAACCAAAGCCAGTTAGGTTCTGTAATATCGACAGTACCTGCCATATGTGCCAACAGCACACTAAACATCACCATCATACCGGCCATCATGTTAATAATACGTCCAACAGTCATTGCTATGCTCCATAGTAAATGTAAGAATGGTCATATTATAACTGATTTTAGATTCAATATGCGTCAAACGATGCTACGTAGCGTTATAACCTATTGCATCCATCCTTCAGCTAGGATAAAGTCATACTATTGCTAAATAAGATAAAAATGAGGGGCCGCAATCGTGCTGCAAGACACTACAGTCATTCGACAACCAATACTTGATAAACAAATGACGATCATTGGCTATGAGTTATTGCTTCATCCCCTTAAGACAGATAGCAAGCCTAACATGGACACGCTAAAGTCTATTCATGAGCATTATGATTTGCCCTCTCTTGCTGGTGGCGCTCGGTTGTTTTTACCTTCTGAACAGGTTGAACTGAATGCCGAACTACTGACGCTGTGTCAGAATCCAAAAAATCTTGTTATTGAGGTCAATGCAACGATCGCCAGCAATGTTGAGCAACTTAAGTTGCTTAAGGTCTTACGCCAAGGTGGCATTACCTTATCACTTAACGATTATCAACCCACCGAGAGCTACGCACGTATTGCCTCTGCTTGTCAGATGATTAAAATCAACACAACGAAATTTAAACCTGATGAACTACAGGCAATGGTAAAAAACCTGCATGCATCATCAACACTGGTGATTGCTGATGGTGTGGAAGATGAAAGTGAGTTTGAGTTTTTAAGAGCGCTAGGATTTGACTATTTCCAAGGCTTCTTTTTTACAAACCCGATTATTTTACACGGTAAAAAACTTTCCGCAAACAAACTCAACCTGTTGCAATTACTCGCTAAGATTAATGATGACAATACCGAATTTAATGAATTAGTAGATATTATCGGTCACGATGTCGCCTTATCACATAAGTTGCTAACGGCAATCAATCACCCCAACATGAACCTACCAATGCAAGTTACGTCTATTGCAGATGGTATTCGCTACATGGGCATGAAACGCTTAAAACTGTGGGTAAGCATGATTCTTATGGCTGAAGTTGACGAAAAACCACAAGCACTAATGGAAACGTCTCTCGTCCGCGCGAAATTCTGCGAAAGATTAGCAGAACACACTGGTCATAAGCCCGAAAAAGACAGTTTTTTCTTGGTCGGTTTATTTTCAACATTGGGGGCTTACTTTAACATGCCACAGTCAGAAGTGCTTGATGAGCTGCCCCTCGCAAACCACCTTAAAGAGGCGATGCTAGAACATGAAGGTTCTGTTGGCAAAGCACTGTGGATTGCTAAACAGTTTGAAAATGCGCACACAGATCTCATGAGTCTTAACTATGAAGGATTAGATATTATGGGCATCTCAAATGACTATATGACAGCGACCCGTTGGGGTCATGACATTTTACGAGCGCAGTAACGCTAACCATGCAACACTCCATCAATCCTTGGACAGGAGAAACACTGGGTAGCTATGCGCAACTTAGCGATACTCAAATCAACAATGCCTTAGATAAAGCTCGCCTTGCATTTCGTCACTGGCCTGTCAATGTACCTATTTTTGCCCGTACAGAGCCTATTGCTGCTTTAGCAGGCTTGTTGCGTGCGCAAAGAGAAGCGCTCGCACTGCTCATCACCCAAGAAATGGGCAAACTCTATCGTGAATCACTTGCCGAAATCGACAAATGTGCTTTTCTCTGTGACGTTTACGCTGGGCAAGGCGCTGCATGGCTAGAACCTGAACATATCCCAACCGAAGCTAAAAGAAGCTTTGTGCAACCTGTACCGCTTGGTGTGATTCTATTGGTGATGCCTTGGAACTTCCCTTTCTGGCAAGTCATTCGCGCTGCTGTTCCTGCTATTTTAGCTGGTAACGCGGTACTACTTAAACATGCCAGCAATGTTCCTCAGTGCGCATTAGCGCTAGAAAAACTGTTTTTAGAAGCAGGCTTTGCTCGAGGACTATTTCAAAGTTTGCTCATTCCTAGCGGTCGGATTGAAGGCTTAATCCGTCATTCACTGATTCGTGGCGTGAGCTTAACAGGAAGCGAAGCTGCTGGTCGTGCTGTTGCGGGCATATGTGGTCAAGAGTTGAAAAAAGTGGTACTTGAGCTGGGCGGCTCCGATGCCTTTATCGTACTTGAAGATGCCAATCTTAATAAAGCTTTGGATACCGCGATCAAGTCACGCTTCGTTAATGCAGGGCAAAGCTGCATTGCAGCCAAACGGTTAATCATAGACCGTTACCACTACGATGACTTTATTCACGCCCTACACACGCGCATTAGCCAATTTAAGGTTGGCAACCCAATGGATGAAGCTACCGATATTGCACCGCTCGCGCGCCCAGATTTGCGTGTTGAATTGCACCAGCAAGTCGTTAACAGTGTCGCACAAGGCGCAAAAATGCTTTGTGGTGGAGAAGCTGCGCAAGACACGCTATCGGCCTATCTACCAACACTGCTAACCGATGTACAACCTGGCATGACTGCTTTTGACGAAGAAACCTTCGGACCAGTGGTAACAGTCACTAAGTCGAGCGACATTCCGCACGCACTATCGCTTGCTAATGCGAGTCGATTTGGTTTGGGTTCAACCGTCTTTACTGCTGATGGAACAACAGCCCAAACCTTAGCAGAAAGCCTGCATAGCGGTTGTACGTTTGTGAACGACTTAATGCATTCAGACCCTCGCTTGCCCTTTGGTGGTGTAGGAGACTCTGGTATGGGACGCGAAATGGGGCGTTTGGGATTATTAGAGTTTACCAATTTAAAAACAATTTGTTACGGCTAAGTATCTTCTATTTAGACACAACTCAAAATAGGCACCGCGTCGTTTTTAGGGGGTTCATCTATCGCTTCGGTAATAGATGCGACAATTTGCCGCATTTTCAATCTCTACACCTGCTGATACCATTAAGCACCATAATGATTTCCTCTCATTATTGATCACAACCTCCTCAGTTGTAAAACCGCTCTTTACCAGAGCGGTTTTTTTATAACTCAAAAAGATCATTAGTTCTTTTAATCGATACATAAAAAATAAAATGCGTCAATTTGCCACATTTGCAACAAGTTGCAATTCATGTATCGTTTATTGCAATGCCGTCATTTTTATGGCGGCAGATATGACATGGAAAGCCAAGCTGATTCGTAAGTGATCAGCGTTTTTCTATATCGCTACATAACATGGAGGATAAAAAATGACAGAATTACTCGGCATGTATCCATCGTGGTACGTGCCACTCATTGGCTCCGCATGGGTCATGGGTATTATCGGCACTATTCACGTGCTCGCTTCCCATACCTCAGTTGGCGCATCTTGGCTATTTGCCTTACTTGAAACCAAAGCATACAAAGAAAACAAACCCTATTTGATGGAATACATCAAAAAATACGGCATGTTTTTACTCGTGTTTTCTTACATCATCGGCTCTATTACAGGACCAGGCATTTGGTATGCCATTACCGTCGCCAGCCCTCGCGGCGTGGGTGGTCTTATTCACAACTTTGTGTGGGTGTGGGCGGCTGAATGGGTATATTTTACCGTTGAAGTGATTGGTGTTTACGCCTTGGTTTATACCATTGGCAAAGTAGACAAACTAACACATCTTAAACTTACTTGGTCTTTTGCTCTAGCCTCTTGGGCGACCATGTTGTTAATTGTCGGCATTTTATCGTTCATGATGTGGCCAGGAAATGACGCTTACTATGAAACAGGGTCAACACTTGATGCCTTCTTTAACTTAAACTTCTTTGCCCATTTGGGTGTGCGTACTACCTTTATGTTTGCCATTGCTGGGGTTGTCGGAACGATTCTCGCATCACGCATGGAAGTACCAGAACAACGCGCTGAAATTGCACGTTTCTTAGCTAAAGTCGGTATTGCTGGTGCGCTAGGCACCTTGGTCATGTTCATGTGGTACATTCAAACACTACCAGAAAATGCCAAAATCATTCTTACCACGCAAATTCCAAGCTATTTTGCACCGACGGTTGCTGGTGTGTATTTAGCGGTGATTACGTGGTTAGCATTTGTTGCATGGCAACCACAACGCGTCACATTAGTTGCCGCTTCGACCATGACCGCAGTATTAGCCATCGGTGGCTTATGGCCAGAAGAGCGCACCCGTGAAAGTATGCGTAAACCATTTGTTGCGGGCCAATACATCTACTCTAACCAAGTAATTGCGCGTGATGTGCCAGGTAAAGGCATTCATGGTGAAGTGGATGCCTTAGCTGAACATGGTTTCTTGAAGTTGCATCCGTGGATTCCTGACGATATGCGAACCATCACTGAGGCCAATAAATTGCAAGTCGGTCGCATGCTCACCATCATTGCGTGTGCTAACTGTCATAGCGTGGAACCTGGTGCGCCATTGCGTTCTTTATCGGACAAATTTGGTAACACAACAGAACCCGCCATCATTAAAGGCTTCTTGGATGGTGTTTTGCAAAATGGTTTATCGCCCTATATGCCGAAAATCGCACTACCAGAGCAAGAGCGCGAAGCAATCGCAGCTTACATTGCTTCACTGGGTAAAACGAACCCCTAAAGGAGGTTAAAAAATGGATATTGGATTAGTCATGAATACCATGCGAGACCCTGCGGGAATTCCATCGCACCCACTGGTATTTCAATTATTGATGGTCGTTACGTGGGTATTTCATATTGCCTTCGTGCATTTGACTCTCGGTTCTGCAGCTATGGCGTTATATGCCTTTTGGAAACGTCATCAAAACCATCATTGGGAGCAGCTCACCATTGCCATGACGAAAGTCGCGAAAGTCAGCGTTTCGATGGCGGTTGTATTAGGGGTTGCACCCTTACTGTTCACACAAGTCATTTATGATCCACAATGGTATTTTTCAAATGTCATTTCGGCAACATGGGTGATTGGTTTTATTTTAACGCTCATCATTGGCTACACCTTGTGGTTCGTGTTTTACTTCAAAAACCATGCAGGTGCATCAAATAGTATTGCGATATTTGGACTTGTCGGCTTAGGATTAATGCTATTTGATGGCTTTATCATGCACGCTTTATCCTATCAAGCCCTTTTGCCAGAGCAATGGATGAGCTGGTACTCACCTAGCTCAGGACAAATTGACAATTCAGGAAATGGCATTCATGCTTATCAATGGCAACGTTTCGGCTTTGTGATTGTATTAAGTCTGGTGATGCTCGGCGCTTATCTGATGGCATACGCAGATTATTTTAATCCTCGTAGCGACAAATCTGGTGATTATTTAGCATGGGCAAGAGGCATGGGCACACGTATTGCATTTGCGGGTTTGGTTATTAGCCTACCGCTATTAGCTTTATGGTATATCGACTTGCCGGTTTATGTTGCTGACCATACTGGACTGGCTTTCTTGGCAGTGGTGGCGATTAGCATCATGGCAATGATATTCTTCTGGTTTGAGCGTCATAACCGATTTGAACATGGCTATCGTGCCTTGGTCATGTACGGAGCACTTGCCATTGCGGTAGCGGTATTGCGCGAAGTCATTCGCATGGCCTATCTGAACCCTTTAGGCTATGACATTATGACCTATAAAGTCGTAGAAGACTGGTCATCTACAGGCTTATTCTTCTCTACCTTTATTGTCGTAGGCGGTTTGGTCGGTGGTTTCTACTTATCGATGCTGTACAAAGCAGGTCGTGTGGTAGGCGAATATCAAGCAGACAAAACTGTAGCACGCTTAGGTACGGGAGCAGTCGCGATTCTCGTCGTGTGGATTGCTGTGTTCTTTGCTGTGGGCATTTGGACATGGTTAGGAAATATCGTTTAATAGGATACTATCGTTCTAACAAACAAAGCCGCTTAATCGCGGCTTTGTTTTATCTCATGAAAGGAAGGTTAAACGTTAAAACGGAAATGCATCACATCGCCATCTTTAACAATATACTCCTTACCCTCTAAACGCAATTTACCCGCTTCTTTACAGCCTGCTTCGCCCTTATAGGTAATAAAATCGTTATAAGCCATCACCTCGGCACGAATAAAGCCACGTTCGAAGTCACCATGAATCACGCCTGCTGCCTTAGGGGCAGTCGCACCAGCAGGAATCGTCCAAGCACGAACTTCTTTAACACCCGCAGTAAAATAGGTTTGGAAACCAAGCAAGGCATAACCCGTGCGAATAATACGATTCAATCCGGGTTCGTCCAAGCCCATCTCGCTTAAGAACATCCCTTTTTCATCGTCATCTAGTTGAGAAATTTCAGCTTCAATCGCTGCACAAACAGGTACGACATCGGCACCCAATTCAGCGGCTTTAGCACGCACCGCATCCAACAACGGATTATTTTCAAAACCATCTTCTGCCACGTTAGCGATGAGCATC
The DNA here is from genome assembly GCA_964606405.1 of uncultured Francisella sp. Classification (GTDB taxonomy): domain Bacteria; phylum Pseudomonadota; class Gammaproteobacteria; order Thiomicrospirales; family Thiomicrospiraceae. The sequence continues at coordinate 58,388 of CAZSGH010000007.1, read as the reverse complement.
ATGGGCTTCACTGTCAGTAAATGCAAATCGTACAAGGCATCAAGTTCTTCTTCATCTAATTTTAGCTCACGAATGAGCTTGCCTTCGTGTGTGCCAGCTAAGGCTTTTTCGATAATCGCCTTTTTAGCAATGGCCGCTTTATCATTGACACGAACAGCCTTTTCGATACGAACCAAAGCTTTTTCTAAGCTTTCCATATCTGCCAAAACCAATTCGGTGTTAATCACTTCTAAGTCCGACAAAGGATCAACTTTACCCGCAACGTGGATAATGTCATCCGACTCAAAACAACGCACCACCTGCGCAATGGCATGGGCTTCACGGATGTGCGCTAAAAACTTATTGCCTAACCCTTCGCCTTTCGAAGCACCCGCTACAATACCCGCAATGTCGACAAACTCCATTGTTGTCGGCAGTACACGCTCAGGCTTAACAATCACGGCTAGGGCATCTATACGAGGATCGGGAACAGGAACCACACCCACATTAGGCTCAATGGTACAGAAAGGATAGTTTTCGGCAGCGATACCCGCCTTAGTCAACGCATTAAACAAAGTAGACTTACCCACGTTCGGCAAGCCAACAATACCGCACTTAAAACCCATTTTACTATTCCTTAGTATGTAACTTGTTCATCGCCAATGGCATTTTATCGCTCATTAGCAAATCCATAATATGCAAACTACGACAGATGGCATCATCTATCGCTTCGCGCTCTGCTTTAGCACAAGCATGTAACACATAATCAGCTACCTGATTACGATGCCCTGGATGCCCAATACCCAAACGCAGACGCATAAATTCTTGTGTGCCCAATGCCTTAATCATATCTTTTAAGCCATTGTGACCACCCGCACCGCCACCGATTTTTAAACGCGCTTCACTGGGTTGTAAATCCAACTCATCATGTACGGCTAAAACCGCTTCGGGGGGGATTTTATAAAAATTGGCGACTGCCGCTACCGCCATGCCACTTCGATTCATAAAGGTTGTTGGCTTTAACAACCACACATCCGAACCGTTGACTTTAGCACGAGCCACTTCACCAAAAAACTTAGCCTGCATAGTAAACGACGTATTCCATGCACGAGCCAGTTCGTCGACAAAGAAAAAGCCAGCATTGTGCCGCGTAGCCTCATATTCTTTGCCTGGATTTCCCAAGCCAACAATGAGTTGCGGCACCATACTGGCTTTCCTTTTTTGAACTAAAACCATCTACTTTATGACAGCTTTGTATAAAACCGTCACGAGCAGCGCAAGAACAAGGCGGCTCGGAGCACAGAATGGGAAGCGTAGTTGACTACGTGACTCATTCGAGCACCGAACTAACGCAGTTATTGCGTTGCGCAGTAGGTTTTATTAGCGCTTCTTAGACTTACCTAGACCAACAACCGCTTGGTCATAATCTGAGTTACCATGCAATAGCGCAGTTGCCTGAACACCAGCTGGCAACACTAAATCCGACAAACGAATACGTGTATTTTCAGTCATATTAGACACATCAACTTCGATCACAGAAGGTAAGCTTGCTGGTAAGCAACGAACTTCTACATCTACTTGGAAGAATGTCATCACACCACCAGCCTTAACGCCAGGCGCAATATCAGCACCAGAGAAATTCAACGGAACACGCTTGTAGATCATACGAGCATTGTCTAAACGTTGTAAGTCAACGTGCATAACCTGTGGCTTTGCTGGGTGACGTTGTAAGTCTTTGATGACAACCACTTCATCTTCAGCCAAACCCTTAATGGTAATTGGGCTGTTGTAAACCGCATCGTCGTCCAACGCATGGATTAAGAAGTTGTGATTTAAAGTAACGCTTAATGGCGCCTTGTCTGCACCATAGATAATAGCAGGAACCAAACCCGCGTGACGAAGGCGGCGGCTCGCACCTTTCCCTTCATCAGTACGAGACTGAGCTTCCCAAATACGATTTGTCATAAAAGACTCCAAAATTTACAAGTTAATAACGCGCAGGCTATGCGACCTAGCCCACGCACGAAAGTGCAGAATTATACTGCAATTTTAGGGGGAACAAAAGTCGCCATCATAGAACTGACCGACTCTTCTTCATGTACACGACGAATGGTTTCACCTAATAAGGGCGCAATCGATAATTGACGCACCTTATCGCATTGCTGCGCTTCGATAGATAATGGAATAGTGTCACTGACAACCAATTCGTCCAGTGCCGACTCTTTAATATTTTTAAGTGCAGGACCCGACAATACCGCATGCGTACAGTATGCACGAACACTTAGCGCACCTTTTTCTTTCAGGGCTGCTGCCGCTTTACACAGCGTACCTGCTGTGTCGACCATATCATCGATGAGTACACAATGCTGACCTGCAACGTCACCAATAATATTCATCACCTCGGCAACGTTTGCCTGTGGGCGGCGCTTATCGACAATTGCCAATTCTGCATCGAGCAACTTAGCAACCGCACGCGCACGCACCACACCGCCAACATCTGGAGACACCATGCGCACAGGACGACCCGACGCACGAATATCTTGTACAAACAAAGGCGATGCATAAATATTATCGACAGGAATATCGAAGAAACCTTGAATCTGATCCGAGTGCAAATCGACCGTTAATACACGATCCGCACCAGCAGCCGTAATCATATTGGCAGTTAATTTTGCAGTAATAGGCACACGCGCTGAGTTAACCCGACGATCTTGACGCGCAAAACCATAGTAAGGCACAACTGCCGTAATGCGCTTTGCCGATGCACGTTTAAGCGCATCAATCATCACCAGCATTTCCATAAGATTGCCTGCAGGATCGGGCGTACAGGTTGGCTGAACAACATAAATGTCCATGCCTCGCACCGATTCTTTGATTTCAACTTGAATTTCACCATCACTAAAGCGACCAACAGTACATTGACCTAAGTGCATAGAAAGTGATTGGGCGATACGTTCAGCAAGTGCTACGTTAGCATTGCCAGAGAAGACTAAAAATTCGTTTTTGGCCACTTTGAAAAGATCCTTGTGGGACTTTAAGAAAAATTTGCCGAAGGCTTAGTTTGAGTTACTTTATCGATTTGCATAAAGTAGTTCGGAATTAGATGGCTGGGCCGGCTGGATTCGAACCAACGCATGGCGGGATCAAAACCCGCTGCCTTACCGCTTGGCGACGGCCCAACAATTTGTGTC
>CAZSGH010000007.1:0-55118 GCA_964606405.1 uncultured Francisella sp. | reverse complement strand
GGCGGGATCAAAACCCGCTGCCTTACCGCTTGGCGACGGCCCAACAATTTGTGTCTGCGTATTATAGCGCACTTTTTACAGTTTGCAAGCACAATCACCAATAATTTTTAAAAAGACCAAGTTCTAAAAACCTCGTTCCACTTGTTTTCAGATTCTTCAAGCTTGTTTTTTTAGCCAAAACAAACAAGTAATCCAATGCATTACAGACAATTTCATACCCAATTATTCCAAACCTACAATCTGTTAAGTTTTAGCATTCCTCTCTAAACAAGGCATTTTAGATACTGTCATTATTGGTCAAACACCACACCTGATGAATTTTAGGATTGCGCGAAAAATCAAACCCAATACTCTCTTTTTTCATATCCGTTACCGTCCAACCCATCTCCGCCATTGCTTCTGTGTCTAACTTAAATGCTCGCAAGTTAGTCGAGAAAACAAGTTTGCCTTGCGGTGCTAACAACATACCCATATCAGCAATCATGCGCACATGGTCGCGCTGTACATCAAGTGTGCCTTCCATACGCTTCGAGTTAGAGAAGCTGGGCGGATCACAGAAGATCAGATCGTACTGCGGACGCGCATGGGGTGGCAAGTCTGCCATCGCTTGCAACCAATCTAACGCATCATCACGTTCCCAATAGAGCTTTTGGCCTGCCAGCGGCAAGCCATTTTCGGCCGCATTTTCTTGCGCCCAACCTAAATAGGTATTCGATAAGTCGATACTGGTGACACTTGCAGCCCCTGCTTTTGCCATATGCACACTGGCACTGCCTGTGTAGCAAAACAAATTGAGGCAATGTTTACCATTTGCTTGACTGGCTAACCACTGACGAATCGGACGGTGATCTAAGAACAAACCCGTATCCAAGTAACCGGTTAAGTCGATTAAAAAGCGACAATCGCCTTCTTGAACCCAGTCGAATACATGGCTGTCAGATTGCGCCTCGTACTGGCTTTCGCCTTTTTGCACCATGCGGCGCTTAAAGTGACACTGTTCTGGCGGAATGTTCAGTGCTTCAGCAATCACCGACATACCTTCGAACAAACGACGACGCGCGGCTTTTTCGTCGACACTGCGCGGTGGTGCGTATTCTTGGATTTGCACCCAATCGTATTCTTCGCCTTGGTATAAGTCGATAGCGAAAGCATATTCAGGCATATCAGCATCGTAAACACGATAGGCATAAACCCCCTCTTTTGCCGCTTGCTTGCTCAGCGCTTTGATATTTTTCTTTAAGCGATTGGCAAACATCTGTGCGCCATCACTTTGCGCAAGGTTAGCCCGCCCTTGCATCACTTCAGAAACCAAATTTAAGCCAATATTAATTGGTGTAACTTTAACGGCTTCTTCCGTTACCGTTAGGCGCAATAATTTGCCTTCAATCGGACCGTTAGAGAAAGCGTGCATTTTATCAGCACGCAGCCCCAACCAATGCCCAAGCGTTTCGTTACTGGTGTAAATTGCCGCTTGCCAGCCATTGCATTCGGTTAACAAGGTTTGACCTAACAATTGATAAACCGGTTTTAAGGATTCTTCATCACCCAAACGCTCGCCATAAGGTGGATTAGTAATAATGAGACCTTTTGACCAGCTATTGTTATGCCATTTGCCCAAGCCTTTGGCATCAAGTTGAATCTTGTCTTTTAAGCCAGCACGACGAATGTTTTCGTCTGCTTTTTGCAACACCCATTCGTTATGATCGAAACCAAACATCGGCGGCAAGTTTTTGATGCCGACAGCACCACGACGTTTAGCATCAAGCACCATATCCGACCATAATGCGGAGTCGAAACACACATGACGCTTAAAGCCCATTTTATCGGCTTTAATTAAACCAGGAGCAATATCTGCCGCCATCCAAGCACCTTCAATAAGTAGCGTACCGCTACCACACATGGGATCCAGTAGCGTTCCTCCCGCTTTGGCAATCTCTACCCAACCCGACTTCATTAAGATACCCGCTGCTAAGGTTTCGCGCATCGGCGCAGCGCCCGCTTCTAAACGATAACCTCGCGCATGGAGACCGTGCCCAGACATATCTACCGCTAACGAGAAGCGACCATGATCGCCCCATGCCTGTAAGCGCGCATCGGGCATTTCGGTATCGACCGATGGACGCTCGCCTGTACGCTCACGGAACCAGTCAGCAATGCCGTCTTTTACTTTTTGCGCACCAAAGGTTGTATGGCGCACAAAAGGCAACTTACCGTGAAATTCAATCTCTAATCGACCATAAGGCTTTAGCCATTGTGCCCAATTGACTTCTTTAATCAAGTCCATCATATCGGCTTCGTTATCGACTTCGCCTTCGCATAGTGTCATCATCACCCTACTCGCCAAGCGAGACCAAAGCACAGCTTTATAAGCGGCCTCTAAACCGCCCCAGAACCACACACCATGCGGCGCTTCTTTAACCTCTAAACCCAGCGAACGCAACTCATCTGCCAACAGTGGTGCCAGACCACGACTACAACTGGCTAAACCCTTATCCATATCAATCCTTCATCATTTTGATCGCGCAAGACTTGCACCATAACGCATTTGCACTTATTGTAACCACTTATACGACTAACACACACAAAAACGAGCTGCTAAATCATGCGATTTTATCCCTTAGCACAACTTTCTGCCTTACTACTTGGGGCATTATTAAGCCAATCTGTTGTCGCCTTTGACAAAGGACAGCGCGTTTGGATTGATTTGCCATCCGTTAATATCAACGATGATTCTTTTGGCGAAGGACAAGTTGTGGAAGACAAAGGCGAGTTACAGGTCGTTGTCACGGTCAAATCCATGACCACCAGCAAAGCTTTTTCATCGGGCGTCTTTTGCGCACCGAGCGACAGAGATGCCAGCTGGGAAATGTTAAGCAATAAAGCAATCAACGAGACGCGCAACCTATCTCGCAGCCAGCTCATGGAATGGACAACAGGTTATAATCGTTACTTTGAGCGCCAAAATTGGTTACATGCCTTTCTAAAGTGGCAAGATGATCATCCTGTTATTGAGCGAAGCCAACTCGCGGAAGCCGGCAATACAGCAAGATCGCGCAATCTAACCGACCTGGCAACCATTAGTGAGCTTGTCGTCGCCAGCTACGATGCCCATCAAACAGAGCATTTTCAATTTTATGCTATCCCAGAGCGCATTTCACGTTTAATACCAGTATTACGCAGTATTCGTCAACAGCTCGATGCCAGCAAACCCTTACAGCAAGCATGGCAACCTGAACATCGTTCGTTAGATGCCATGAACCATAATAGCTATACCTTTTTTATGACCCAAGCGATTGATAAAATCTTACGCGATGCTCAGAAAAGCCGTCGCCTTCTTGTCGAAAAACAAATCGACCCCATTACCTTAAAAGCCTTTGATTCGGCACTTAGCGCACTTAAACGTACACCATGACAGAATATGTTGACCTCATCAATCAGTGGGTAATTGCCAACCAACATCATGCTTGGTGGGTCATTTTCCTGATTGCCTTTGTCGAGTCAATGGTAATTCTGGGCATTATCATTCCTGGACTGCCCTTTATGCTCATGCTCGGCAGTTTGATTGCGACTGGCGTTTTGAGTCCTTTTGTCGTCATTTTTTGGTGCATTGTCGGCGCCATTGTTGGTGATGGCTTAAGCTTCTGGATTGGACAGCGGTACAAATACCACGTTCTCGAGCTTTGGCCGCTGAGCAAACATCCTGAATGGATTACCCAAGGCGAAACCTTTTTTGAAAAATGGGGTGGCGTCTCTATTTTGATGGGACGTTTCTTTGGTCCACTCCGTGCCACAGTTCCTGTTTTGGCGGGCATTTTAGGCATGAATCGCGGTCGATTTACCGCTTGGAATGCACTTTCTGCAATGATTTGGGCGCCTGCTTATCTTGCCCCTGGCTTTGTTCTTGGCTGGTTGAGCGAGCAAGGCGAACATGGTCCTTGGTTAGCGCTCGGTGCAATTATCATCACCTTAATTGGCGTATTTATCTGGCGAAAAATGCAGCGCAGCCCTACCGAAGAGTCAGGATCATAGACTTAGCAATGCTGCATTAGGTACAATAGCCAACACTTTAACTCAAAATTACGCACTAACCTTATGACCATAGAACGTATACGCAGCTGCATTTCAAACGACCTTCTGGCAACCGACCAGTTGATTTTGTCTCGCCTAAGCTCAGATGTACTCCTGATTAATCAAATTGGTCAGCATATTATCCATAGCGGTGGTAAGCGTGTCCGCCCGCTCGTATTGCTATTGGCAGCTCGTGCCTGTGGCTATCAAGGGACAGATCATCATACGCTGGCTGCAGTAATCGAGTTTATTCACACATCAACCCTATTGCACGACGATGTTGTTGACGAAGCGGATACCCGACGTGGCAAAGCGACGGCTAACGCTAACTGGGGCAATGCGGCAAGTGTTCTTGTCGGTGATTTTTTGTATTCTCGTTCGTTTCAGATGATGGTTGAACCGGGTATTTTGCGCGTCCTCGATATTATGGCAGAAGCAACCAATACCATTGCCGCTGGCGAAGTATTGCAACTCCTTAACTGCAACGATCCCGATACCGATGAAGCTCGTTACCGCGAAGTCATCTATCGCAAAACCGCAAAACTCTTTGAGGCAGCTACGCGCTTAGGTGCTGTGCTTGCCGCAACGCCGCAATGGGAAGAAGCACTAGCAACTTACGGAAAAGAGCTAGGAAATGCGTATCAGCTCATTGACGACGTACTGGATTATACTGCCAACGAGGCAGAGTTGGGCAAAAGCCTCGGCAAAGACCTAGCCGAAGGCAAGCCGACACTACCGCTCATTTATGCTTTGCAACGCGCAACACCAGAAGAACAACAGCTCATTCGTACCGCTATTGAACATGGCGATGATCAAAACCTTACTCGAATCACAGCGATCATTCAACGAACAGGAGCAATTGAAGACACAAAAGCGCAAGCTTTGCTGGCTTCACAAGCAGCGGTCGATGCACTGGCTATTCTGCCAGATAGCGAACAAAAACAGGCGCTTATTAATCTTGCATTGCTTGCTGTCGGTCGAAACAGCTAACATCCTGACAAAGAACAGCATCACTTGAATAGCTAAAAACCATCTTCACTTCGGCAGGCAGTGCTGTACTTAAGGGCAAATAAGCGATTGCATGCGTTGTTTGTTTGAGCAACAACATGACTTCTTGCTGATTTAATTGTTGTGGCGGAGTTGCTTGGGCTGTAAATACCAACCTTGACCAATGTGCGCGCCAGCGACTTTCTGTAAAGCCTACAACCTGCCGATAAAAACCAGCACGTTGCGATGGATCATCGCTATCAAACACACGCAAACCAGCGGTAGCTGTATTACCCATAAAGAGATTACGAACCTGCGCTTGATTTAGCTGCTGAATGGGTGAGTTTACATTAACCACAACTTGCCACGCTCCCGCTATTGCGACTGACAGTTGACACCAGAACAAGACAAGCACGATTATTATTTTGCTCGCTGCTGGAAGCATAACTAAAATACCAATCCCAAACTCGCAGAAAGCAATATATCTTGATCTGGATGATGATGGTTATACTGCGCATCATAAGACTCATAAGCCCATCGAGTGCCGGGATCGGGGGCAATGCCTTGCAACTCTGTTTTAAACGTCATTGTATTCGACAACTCAACCGCCAAACCCAAACTGATACTTGAGGCAGAATACTGAACAGCATCATAAAGTGACTGTGCAATAGGAATCGTTGAGTTTTCTGTGGACGTCCAAGTACGTGCCAACGTCAAATATGGCATATAACGCCCAAAGTGCCTACCAACACTGACATATAACCCGCCCCTCTGTCCAAAATAAGCATCTAGCGAACGCCATGCCAACTCACCGACCAACAACCAATCTGACGAGTCCATCCGCGCACCCAAAGTAGCAAATTGGTAAGTTTTGTGTTCTAAGATCATTTGATTAGCAAGATCGCCATAACCCATCTGACGCAAACCATCGAATGCCGCACTAACCGTTGCAGGATTCGTCGTTAACTTTCCTGTTTCATAACTGAACTTAAACGTCCAATCTGCTTGTTGCAACGCGACACTTGCATAAGCAACCCCATCACCTCGCGCCCGATCAATATCATGCCCGGCATTTAATGAGTAGTTCATTTCGACCTGTGCCAGACCAACTAAAGCGATCACATTCCACTCATCACTAACAATTTGCTGGTAACGCGCTTGTACACCATCGTAATTAAACAGGCTGGTAACGCCATAGACTTCACGCGGTGGACGAATCCACGGCAACGCGTAATGCACATGACGATAATCGGAGTATAGAAAATTGGGATTTTGGCTGCGCCCGATGCGCCATGAAAAACGTTCACCAATAGGAATCAATAGGTTGAGCAAAGTCAATTCTGGCTTGAGTTGATTACTCGCATCACGATAGATGACCGTTTGAGCGGTTAAACGCAAGTGATGATTCGCTAGTGTTGACCATTGAAGCCCCAAGTTAGAGTCTAACCCCCAATCAATATCACGACTGCGCCCTGGACCTGTTGAGTGATTATTATATGCAAAGTCAGCATGAGGATTAGAAAACCAAGATGCTCCTAAACTCGCAAAACCACTCACATCGGCACTCGCTGGAGCATTCGATAAAAGCACGAGCAATACGACTGTAAAACATCTTAAACGCACAATCAACTCACTTTTAATAAAGGAGCAACCAACGGTAAGCGCAACACAAATTGTGCTCCACGCCCTTCGCCACTAAACACACGAATTTGTCCACCCAAAATACCCGTTACTAAATTATGAACAATATGCAAACCCAAACCACTACCGCCTTGCCCTAAACGAGTGGTAAAGAACGGATCAAAAACCTTACCCAGATGTTCAGGTGGAATGCCCTTACCGTTATCTGCAAGCGTCAAAACAACCCAATCTTTTTCTTCCTGCACAACGGAAAGATAAATCTTACCATCAGTAACATCATCAAAAGCATGCAGCAAAGCATTGTTAACCAAATTAGTCACAATCTGACCCAAAGGACCAGGAAAACTATCTAAAACGACACCCGACGGAACATCAAGACTAACAGCAACATTCGCCTGACGCAACATTGGCTGAATCGTCAATAAAATTTCTTGTAACGTTAATAACAACTCAAAACGACGGCGCTGATAACTGGTTTGGTCAATCGCTACCTGTTTAAAGCTTTTAATCAAATCTGCCGCTTTCAACAAGTTGCGAGATGCCAACATTTCTGCTTCTTGCATATCTTGCACATAACGCTGCAAACTTGACTTACGTAGTTCGCCTTTTTCTAATAAACGATTAAAAGCGGCACTTTTATCCGCACAGGTTGTGACTACCGTTAGGGCGTTACCAATAGGAGTATTTAATTCGTGAGAGACACCTGCAACTAATGCACCCAAACTGGCTAACTTCTCTGACTGGATCAGACTATCTTGGGTTTCCTGCAAAGTCTCCATCGCAAGCTCCAATTCCCAAGTGCGCTCACTTACGCGTTCCTCTAGGGCGGTATTAAGCTCATGAACTTTTGCCTGACTCGCTTCTAGCGCAGAAACACGTTCGGCAACCGATTGCGCCATAATGTTAAAGTCAGATGCCAATAAAGATAGCTCATCTTGACCAGCGGCTGGAGCAGGAACCCGATAATCACCTTGAGCCAAAGCACGACTCGCGCGCATTAACTGAATTAAGCGGCGATTAAGATGCATTCCAGCCAAAAAAAGAAAAGAAGAAAAAACGAGAATCGCTACCAGCAAAACGCTTAAGTTTTCCTGTTTAATGTGCTCTACACTTTCCCTAAAGGATAGCGTAGACAAACCAAACCTCAACTCACCAACCCGGTTATCAAGAATCAAAATGGGTTGAGCCACATGCACCAATCCTGTCTCAATTTGGTCTGCAATCGCTCGAGAAGCATGATACTGATCAGATAACGCCGCATTGGTCGTGACCAACAATACGCCTTGATCATCATATAACGACAAATAAACCAAGCCAGAATTATTATCGGAAAGTAGCTCGTGAAAATAGTCATCTAAACCACGCAAACCAGAATAAGTTGTGCGCGGTGTAATCGCTAAGTTGAGTGCTTCAGAAGTAAGTCGGATACTTGCCTGTGTGTGTGCAATCGCCGCATTAGAGAGCACGCTCGCTACATTATGCTGCATCCAAAAATACAGACCCAGCATAAAAACAAGCATTACAAGCAACAATCGAAAGCGAATGGAATGCCACAGAACCCAAAATCGAAGCATGATTATTCTAACGCGCTAACAAATTAAGAATGCTCTGAAAAACACAAAGAAATAAGCATCAAGCTTCGCAGAACTTCGTTGGGTGAAGGGTGTACTGAGATTAGCATGTCATCCATTGAATTTACCTCCTTCCACCGACAAATAAACAGAGCTAGAAATCTAAGGAAGGTCTGAAAATACGGCTTTCGCCTTTTTTCAGCCCCTCTTTAATTGACTAAGCACCGGTTAGCACAAGAAACCATCAATGATTGAAACATTTGGAAGCTTTCTGCAACCAAATCCTGAGCAACTTTATCTTCATGAAATACCAAAACCAAGCGCCAATCAACACCATCAAAAACAATCGCATCCGAAAACGACTCGCCGTTAGCAGCAGACAAAATCTTCGCAACATAACTGACTAATGGATCATCAGACAAATCCGCTAGCTGTTGACCTTGCCAATCTGCATGAGTAGCATCGGCAACGTGTACGACAGCAGAAGATAAGACTGTGTCTTTTTTGTGCCACACAGCAATCATTGGCGATAAATGATATAAAGATTTAAGTTGTTGAATGACCCACTCAGAAAAATCCTTAGGCGTGGTTGCAACTAAAGCACCAGAAACCGCCTGAACCATTCCTTGCATCTGCTGTTTAACCAAAGCCATCTGCTTCAGCTGATCAAAGGTTCTAACTGCTGTCGTCAAACTTGTCACCAAACGCTCTCGACTGACATCCGTTTTTAACATGTAGTCGTGAATATCATAACGAGCTACCAATGCTGCTTCTGGTGCTAATCCTGGCTGACCAGTACGCAAAATAATGCGTAGCGGTTTATTAATCAAATCATCGCGAACCAAATCAATTAAACATAGACCGCTATCATCGGACTCCATAACCACGTCTAATAAAACAACAGCAATATCAGGCATCTGTCGCAACAAGACTTCCGCCTCTGCGCCGCTATAGGCATGAATCAAAGATAAGGGTCTATCCATAATTTCAATATCGGATAAAGCAAAACGCGTTGCTTGATGTACTTCACCATCATCATCAACAACCAAAATACGCCATGGCTGAACATCTTTTTCTTGATGACTCAAGACATCATCTAAGAAGTTAATTTGATCATCCCTGCTATCGAATTTATTCATCATTTTGCTCTTCATATATCCGTAATAAAAACACCCCTAACAACTTGGTTAAGGGTGCATCTTCTGAGACACAATTAGCGATTACTATGGCGCATCGCGAAACCGTGGCAACCACATTTGTGCCAACGATGTGAACAACATAATACCAGATGCTAGCGAATAACCAAAGCCGCCAATAATCGTAAACCAAGCAAACTCAGGCATTAGCTTCGTTAACCACCAAGATAATACGTCAATAACCAAAAATGCGAATGGCGTAACAATCAAAACAATTTTCCATGTTTGGTTAAAGCGCGCAAAGGCAAAGATCATGCCGACGAACATAAAGATGAAGGAGATACCAAACAAGTGAATATGAGAGACGCGCGTTAATGACGAAAAACTTGCGCCTTCATCTGTCTCTGTGACATGTTTAACGTTTTCATATTGTGTAAAGTTAGGCAATGCCGTCTGTTCTGCTGAGTGACAAACCGCGCAATATTGTGCAAACACCGCTTTATAATGTGGTTCCCACTGCGCTTCATCAGCACCAGAACGCGCCCATTTGATAATATCTAGACGAACTTCATCGGGCGCCATTGCTTGCATAGAGCCATTTAGTTTGCCTTCGATTTTAGAGCCTGTCTTGTTGCCGTAGTAACTATATACAACGTCGTCTAATGACAAACCGACTTTGCCGTCTGCCATACCGTGCGTCATCATAATTTGCGCACCCGCCATCATCAAACCGACACCAATGGTCAGCAAGAAACTGGTGAATACAACCCGCAATGCTAATGGAAAGTTCGCTAAGGTGAGTTCTTTCATTTGCTAATTCCTTATTGATTTAAATAGAACGAAACAAGTTTTGTTCGAGCAAGTCACATAAAATATGACCCAAGAACGTATGTGCTTCCTGAATTCTTGGCGTATCATCACTGGGCATACACAGACACAAGTCTGCAAGCTGTACCAGCAAACCACCCTGCGCCCCTGTCATGCCAACAACATGCATACCAACCGCTTTTGCAGCAGGAACAGCCGCAAGAATGTTTGCTGAGTTCCCACTTGTCGACAGTGCAATGAGCACATCGCCTGCTTGACCTAGCGCCTGAACTTGGCGCGAAAACAACTGTTCAAAACCATAATCATTGCCAATGGCGGTTAATACAGAAGAATCCACCGTTAGTGCTAATGCTGGCAAACCAGGACGATCCCGCTTAAAACGAACAACCAGTTCAGCCGCTAAATGTTGCGCATCAGCAGCACTACCACCGTTACCTGCAAATAACAACTTATTCCCGCGACGCAAAGCTTCTGCACAGACATGCACAAATTCAATAAACTGAGCCTTTAAATGCTCATTTTCTTGTATCGCAGCCAATACACGTAGTGCATCAGTCGTCTGAGACTGCCAAAAATTCTCGATATTCATTGTCGCATCATTCCTATTTCACTGACTTGATATTAATCACTTTTGCAACACCTTGATGCAATTCCCCTTCATCCAAAAGCGTTTCAACTAACGCTAAGACCTCGACATGCATTAACTGCAACAAAGTCTGCCAATCTTCGATACGATAGAGTAAATCGATATCTTTAGGTCCGCCACTATGTAGCGGCAATTGATCTGTTGAAAAAACTTGAACAACCAAATAACCACCTGGTTTAATGGCACGAATAACTTTTTGCCAAACTAATGATTGGTGCGCTCGAGGCAAATGAAAAAAACTCGCCACGATTGCGTCAAACTGATTCTCGGGCAATGGACATTGAACTAAGTCTTCGCATTGCGTCTCAACGCAAACACCGCGTTTTTTTGCTAAGTTTTGCGTTTTATCCAATCCCACTTGAGCATAATCAATATTGATAACCTGATAACCTTGCTCCGCCAACCATACACTATTGCGCCCTTCACCATCGGCCAGAGCTAATACCCGTGAGCCTTGGGGCAGAACAGGTAATGCCGATTCAATCCAAGCGTTAGGCTTTTCGCCATATAAGTAATCAGATGAACGAGAAAAACGCTGATCCCACGGGTTACTCATACTAACTCAATTCCTTCTTGACGCAGAGCACTTTCGATTTGCCACAAATAGGAGGCTTTAACACCGTATGCATGTTGAACAGAGCCTTGCTTAATCCACACTAATAGCTCAAACGACATTTTTCCATCTAAACCGCCCAAAACCACTTGTGGCGCACGGCTACCCTCTTTAATCGTATATGGAACTTGATTGGCGGCAGCCAGAACAGCAGTAACAACCTGCTTTTTATCTGAACTTAGTGAAACATTAAACGGAATATGAACACGACGATATAAATCGGAAAGCGTCCAGTTGACCACACGCCCAGAAGTAAACTCAGCATTAGGAATAACCACTTCTAAATTGTCGCCAGTGGTAATCAGAGTCGAGCGCAAACTAATTTCTTTAACCGTTCCTGAAATACCTGAAGGCAACTCGATATAATCGCCGACTTTTAATGTTTTCTCAAACATCACAATCAAACCAGAAACAAAGTTCTTAACCACATCTTGCAAACCGAAACCGATACCAACCGATAGCGCACCTGCAATCCAAGCCAAATTAGAAAAGTCGATACCAACCGATGACAATGCAATGACTGTACCCACCACCATAATGACGTAATGGATGAGTCTTCCTAACGTATAAGCAGTATGTGCGGCAATTTTGTTGTTACGGCTAGCAACTCGCGCCAAGCCTTTACGTAACCAATAACTTAACCACCAAGCAATGGTTAGGAATAAAACGACACGGATTAACCCCAACAAAGTAACAGGCGTATCACCAACTTTAAACAATGTCGCTGTCATTAACGACCAAAATTCCTGTCCTACTGCGAGCATCGCCTGACTGGTGTTATGCCAACGACTCCCCCATACACCATCGCGAGCTAATAGCATTTTTGTTTGCAACTGAGATAGTGTTTCACTGTCTTCTAATTGCGCATGCAAACTTTTTAGTCCCGACTGGCTTTCCGCTAAGATTTTAATGGCTTGCTGATAGGCTTGTTTAACAACAGTGATTTGTTTTGCTGTCAATGTTTCGGGTGGATTTTCAACTAAGACCAACAAGGCTGACTGCACTTGCTCTCTGCGATTTTCGAGCTGACCACGCCACATCTTACGCTGTTGATCCAGTTTGTCAGCACCCTGTTGCCAGATTGGCATAAGCTCGCGCAGGTCTTTGTCCCAGTTAAACTGCTGATCTGTACGAGCAGAAAGATAGGCAAAAAGTCGATCATTCCATTGATTCTTGGCCTTTGCCTGAGCTTCATCAATAGCTGCTTGTAGTGCAATAACCTGTTGTAAACTTCGTTTGGCACGACTGGTTTCGTCATCACCCCAGACCAGTACAGCATCGGCCTGCGCCGCTCTAAGAGCATCGGTACTTTTTTCTAGCCATTTACGATCTGATTCGCGTTGCGCTTGTACTGTTTTTAACTCTTTTTCCGACAACAGCAAGCGTTCGGTAGACAATCGCCAATGAATATCTGCTTGCTCTAGCTGAGATTGG
This sequence comes from uncultured Francisella sp., assembly GCA_964606405.1. GTDB lineage: Bacteria > Pseudomonadota > Gammaproteobacteria > Thiomicrospirales > Thiomicrospiraceae. The sequence continues at coordinate 42,194 of CAZSGH010000007.1, read as the reverse complement.
GAAACATCAACATTCGCGCGCTGTAAGCGCAAAGATTCATTAGCGACAAGCCAAGCCAAACGACGCTCGACCATATCAAATAACGCAAAAATTCGACCCTCACTAACTGCTGCATAATAGGCAGCAGCAGCGTCATCCGCATCTTTTGCAATCGCTGCTAATTGCTCACTCGACTGACTGACTGACTCATTGAGTCCGTCTAAGTCACTATGCGCCTTACGTAAATCTCTAACTGCATCAAGCCACTCACTCAGCACATAACGTTCTTTAACACCAACAGGCTTAACGGTATTTTGTACTGTTTTACTGACTAGGTCTAAGTAGGCTTTGGCACTGGTAACAATGGATTCGTTGACATTGGAAACATCATTCTGCTTCTCTGCCGTTAACGAACCTCGCACAATCTGCAACTTGGCTTGTAACTGCTCAATGCGTGTCGCAAGTTGAGACTGCTCCTTGACTTGCAACCCCCGCCACCAGTCAGCAGACAACGCCAGCATATCCCACTGTTCTACGCTAACAATAGGCGCTTCCGACGACTCTTCTGCCATTGCATAAACAGGAAAAAGAAAACCTAAGCCAATAACAAGTAACAACCAGCCCCAAATACGCATCATCTCACCTCAAGCACTGAAGCGATTAGACTAGCTGACGCGCTCACGCAGGTCAAGTAACTTAAACAATTAATCATCGAGCGCACTAAAAACAAGCGAAGCGAAGCTTTTAGAGGCTCCCTAACCGTAAACGACGACGAGAAACAACATGCAAACGACGAAGTTGCCAACGTAGCGCATCTAATCGGCTCACGCGCAATAAAGGCAAGATTAACAGCAAGGGGAAAAGCCACTTTATCAGATAGCTTAGATGTTCTATTACCCAGATTGCGGGCATATAGGTCGATGCTCCACCATCGTAGATAACATTGTCACGCGTAGCAAACCACTCTTCAACTTTGTCCACGTCATAATCGCTAAAGCCAGCTTGAGCATAAAGCTGCGCTACTTCGTCGTAATGCTCTTCGGCGGCATCTAACGACATAGGAATGACTAAACCATAGTCAGGATCGAGAACCCACCACTGACCTTCGTCAACTTCGGCAGTTAAAACAACATGTCCATGTAATTCGATAAGTTTAGCGGGAATACCCTGCTCTTGCAGAATACCAGCCGTGATGATGGCATGCTGAGAACACAAACCAATACCACGCGCTAAGGCCCGACGATAGTCTTGAAATTCATACATCTGAAAAAACTTAGGATCCACGTATGATAAGGCGCGCAACAGATAGTTTTCTGTCCAAGGCAAGCGGATATTGTAATTATCCATACCTTCTGGCTGCCAATAATGTAAAACGCCTTGACTCACCAAACTGGTCAAAGCAACTAAATAGGCAGGGCGATCATTGGGATCAAGCAAGGCTAGCTGATCATAAAAATCAGTTTCGGTTAAACTTAAATCATTAGGAAAATAGGTTGCTGTTTCATTAGCGAGTTCGCTGCTGCGAATACCTGTGGTCAAACCAATCGAATTAATGATCAGTAAGATAAAACCAAGGAAAAAAGCAAATAAGCGCAACACGACCAATCGCCTCAGAAATAAAAACAAAATTAATGGATAGATTAAGTTAACTAATAAGGTTCGTCAAGCGGTTATATGGTTGAGCACATCTAAAAACCCAATGAGCAGGAGGTCTGGAGGAAAGGGATGTTGAAATAACCCATTGGTTAAGGAAAGCTAAAAAGGCGCCCCCTTCCCCAAAGCCATTGCACTTTTCAGAGATCCCCTTGGTTATTTACCTCTGTCATACGGATCAATGCCATCGGGCTGTTGTCGCCAACGCTTATAGTTCCAAATATATTGCGCAGGTGCAACACGCACACAGGCTTCTAAGCTATGGTTCATCGCTGTTGCGCTGGTAAACGGATCTTTATCGTGCACGGCATCATCGCAAGGCAATAGATGCATCCGATAGCCTTGCCCCCATGGTAAACGCTCACAAATGGTAAACAACACACTGGCATCGCTTTTATTGGCAAGTCGCCCTGCTAATACCATTGTGTGTGCGGGCTTAGCAAAAAAATCTGCAAACACCCCACCGTTATCACCTGGATCTTGGTCGGGCAGAATACCCGCCAACTGATTTTTCTTTAATGCGCTCAACAATGCCCGCACACCACTGATGTCGGTGGGTACGAGTGTTGCGCCCATGCGCTCACGTGCTTGTTGTACAAAAGGTGCTAAATCGGCTTGTTCTGGTGGTTGATATAAAATCGTCATCGGCATTTGATGCGACCAATAAGGACCAATCACTTCCCATGCACCAAAATGAGGGGTCAGCAACATAACACCCTTGCCTTTCGCCAAGGCCTCATCCATATACGACTGCCCTGCTATCTCTTTAATAAGCGACAACAAGTGCGTTGGCTCACTGAGCCAAATAACGCCTAACTCGGTCAGTGTCTTACCCAACTCTTTAAAGAAAGACAGTAATAATAAGACACGCTGCCAAATAGATTGTTGGGGAAATGCAATACTCAAATTCACCCAAACGACATGACGATCTCGGCTGGGAAACAATACGTAAATCAAGCCTAAGGATGCACCCAAAGCATGATTGATCGGCAGTGGCAATTTGCTGCAAAAACGCAAAAACCCTAAAAACAACCCTACTTTACGCGACTCACTCATAAGAAAACCCTTAAAAACCCGTCATTCCCGCGAAAGCGGGAATCTATCCCCTTGGTTTTTTGTATCCCCTCATGCGCGAGGATGACGAAAGATTGACTTATTGGAAATGTCTTTAAGTTTTTAGGCGCTGTCATGAGATATAGCCCCTTTATCAGCAATCAATGGTGCCATTGCCGACAGTAAATTGGCAAACAGCTGCTTGTTATGCGCTTCTTCATCAGCCAACAAGGCTTTCATGCGCTCACGCTGTTGCGGTTTGCTGTAGCACGCTGGGCAATTATCGGCAATCACGGGGAGCTTAGCTGCTTCTGCAAAAGCGCGAGTCTGGCGCTCGCGCACGCCAATGAGCGGACGAATCACGCGCAAATCACCCGCATCAATCACGTAATTCGCTTTCATGGTATGTAACTTACCCTGATACATCAGCGACATCAATAAGCTTTCCGCCACATCATCTAAATGCTGACCCAATGCCAATACGTTGTAACCCTCGCTACGCGCGCGCGAATACAAAATACCGCGTTTCATGCGCGAACAAAAGGAGCAAAAAGAATCGCCCTGCATCGAGGCTTCCGCTTGTGCCATAATGCCTTGGCTTTCGTAAAAGTAAGGCACACCCAACTCAGCCAAATAGGCTTTGAGTGGCGAAGGATCAAACCCTGGAATTTCAGGATCAACCGTACAAGCACCCAATTCAAACGAAATAGGTGCATGACGTTGCAAATGCTTGAGCACCATGAGCAACGCCAACGAATCCTTACCGCCCGACAAGCCCAGCAGCACCCGATCACCCTCTTGGATCATCTGGTGTTGGACAATGGCGCGTCCGATCGGACGCATCAATGCTTTGGGTGGCGCAACGCCTTTAGTTGCCACTAGCATGTCCTGAAGGCACTGAGCAGGCATTAGGTTTGACTTCGAATAAATGGCTAAAGTTATAGCGTCCACCCTTGTTACGCCAAACAGGTTGGCAATCGCCTGTACCTGTAAATAACAAATCGTCCCAAACCTCTCCTTCTCGTTTGTAAGCTTTAAAGCCTGTTGCCGAAAAGCCTAATTGACGTTGCACCTTATTCTCTGCTTCTGGCGAGAACAAATAAATAGTGCCGCCAATTTTGCCAGAGGTACATTCATTCCCTAACAGCAGAATCACTTCATTCACACCATCATGGTTCAAATCGACCAAACTGGTAGCATGAGGAACGACACCACATTTGGTATCGGCTAATTTCCCTTCTTTTACTTGCCACTTTTTAGCCAATAGTTGCTCACTGATCGCTTGTTTGAAACCATCGGGCAACCCCTTAACCTGAGCAAAAACGACCGCCGACATGGCATTAACGTCGCTCGCACTATTAGCGTGACCCGACAAACTGCTCATCGCAAACAACAAAGCTGCCGACTTTAATCCGATTTTCATGCAAAGACTCCCATCAATTTTGGTAGGTTGCGCCATAAAATAAACGAACCCATCAATAATAAAAACACAGCGAATAAGCGACGCAATAACTGTTGTGGCAATCGATCATTCAATTTTTGCCCAACAAAACCGCCCGCAATACCGAGTAGCGAAAAAACCGCAATGAGCCCCCAGTCTAATGACAACTGCAATGCATCAAGTACGTGCAAATATTCCCAAAATCCACTTGCCGATTTCATGGTAATAATAACCAATGATGTGCCAACCGCCATGGTCATCGACAAGCCGCCCAGCAACACCAGCGCTGGAATGATTAAGAACCCGCCACCAACACCTACCAGCCCAGTGATTCCTCCTACTAAAAAGCCATCCAAACCAACTTGCCAAAATGCACGTGGGGTGTGCGGCTCGTTATTCAGCTTAACGGGACGAAACATCAGTGTCGCAGCAACCAGCAACAACACTGAAAAAATAAGCATTTGTATCCACGACGGTACATAACGCGCAGCATAAGCACCAAAAACCGCACCGACCATCCCTGGTACACCAAACCAAACGACATTACGCCAATCAACCTGATTGCGTTTCGCATAAGCAATAGCACTCACTAAGCTAATCAGCCCGACAATCGCTAAGGAACTGGCAAAAGCGACCTTCTCATCCTGACCGACCAAATAAACCAGCACAGGAACCGTCAAAATCGAGCCGCCAGAACCTAACAGTCCTAAACTAACGCCAATCAATAACGCACCAATCCAAGCCCAAATAACCATGACGTACTCTTTTGATTATGCACAAAACCGTTATTGTATCATTGCAACATCATTTCTTAGTCAGCATCACACCCACTTCGATATGATGGGTGTAAGGAAACTGATCAAAAACTGCCACAGATGCCAATCGATGCGTTTCTTGCCACGCCAACATATCTCGAGCAAGCGTGTCTGGATTGCATGATACATACACAATCGTTTCAAACCGCTGCACCAATATCCGCGTTACATCATCTAAACCTGCTCGAGGAGGGTCAACCATGACCAGTCTAAAATCATAATCTTGCCCTTGCCAATTCAACTGCGTCCCCTCTCCTGTTGATGACAGCTGCTGAGATACTTGCTCACTATTCATTGCGGCAATGGTGACATGATGAATACCCGCTTGGGCAAAAGCATCTTGCGCAGCACTCACCGCATGTGGCGACAACTCCGTCATCAACAACTTATCTGCATGACGCGCCAACACCCAAGTAAAATTACCTGCACCGCCATACAACTCTAATATCGCAGGACGCTTAACGTCTGCTGATAACTGAGCATCGACCCACGCTAACATCTGTGCATTCACCGCAGCATTAGGCTGGCTAAAGGCATTTTCAACATGACGCAAGGTAAACGAATCACCACTGGGTAACGATAGGGTTTCATTGACATAATCGCGCACCAACACTCGCTTTTTGCCGCGAGAACGCCCCATCACCATCACCCCGTCTGGCAAGGTTAGCGCACGCACAAGATCATCCCAATCTGGCGTTAAAGGCGTTTTATAAATTAAGGTTACCAGTATCTCGCCTTGACTACTTGCCAAAAAGTCGATGGCATAAAGTTTGTGCGATAACAAGGGCTGCGCTAAGAGCTGCACACGCAACGGTTGCATTAACGCATTGATTGATTCAACCACCATGGGACAGTCTTCGATAAAAACAGGTCGCTTATTTGCCACATCGAACATGGCGTAATGCCAAACATCTTCTTTGTGCCAAACACGAAACTCGGCTCGCATACGGTAGTGTGCCACAGGCGATGGGGCAATATGAATCGATTGCTCTGTCGCTAAAGACAGCAAGCCTCGCACACGTTCGATCTTGTCATCTAATTGTTGCTGATAATGTTCTGGTGATACTTGGCAGGTCAAACCCTAGCTCCACGATTAATGTTGAATAATAGGAAATCTCTAAAACCTCGCTTTGCTAGTTTTTAGACTTCCCAAGTTTGTTTTTTTAGCTGTAGGAAGGGACTTAATCAATGAGCCGCAGCCATTCTCACGAATCCCTTCCTCCAGACCTCCAACCCGTTGAGTGATTGTTGGTGTTCAAGAACTGGCTTAAACAACTACAGCCCTAACGAAGCATTCACTGGGTAATCGGTTTATTTCAATCATACTGTCGAATTATGATTGCAGTTTATCTTGCTTAGCTCTATTATAATCTGTCTACCTGCTGCATTGCAGAACTTTCGGGGGCGTACTGGCTTCGACGGGGATAGTAAGGTTTTAGGGGCATGTCGAGGGTGTTAGATACCTCGTAAATCCATTTAGCACAATATAGTCGCAAACGACGAAACTTTCGCTCTCGCCGCTTAAGGCGTGAGTCCTTGGTCTCAGCTCGCTGATGGGTTGAGTTACCAAGGTAATGCACATCAGATCGCCAATGGAATGCCGATAAGCATTGGTTAAACTTATTAGGCTGTGTCGATGCTTTCCCTGTCTGTTGGGTTTAGTGTCGCCGAGAATAATAAACAGACTACACATGTAGAACCGAGAGTTAAGCGTCTTCGGACGGGGGTTCAACTCCCCCCGCCTCCACCAATTACCCAATTCAAGCCGTTCATAACGGCTTTTTTAATGCCTGCAATACAATAAAATCAATAACTTATAGTTTGGTAGCGTTTTTTACCGTTTCACTAAATCACTTTACAGCCCGATTATTTGGGGGTATATTTGGGGGTAACAGGGGCATACACCCCCAGCTCAGAAAAAACTATACCCCCAAAATAGTGATAAGGTGATGATATGTTGACGGAAACAGCCATAAAAAACGCAAAGCCTAAAGATAAGAAGTTTAAGCTTAGTGATGCTGGCGGCTTGTTTCTCGAAGTTGCACCAAGTGGGGGTAAACACTGGCGCATGAAATACCGATACGATGGCAAAGAAAAGCTTTTAACGATTGGCAATTATCCCGCTGTTAGCCTAAAACTGGCGCGTGATGCCAGAGACAAAGCAAAGGAAAAACTAGGGCAAGGGATAGACCCCAGCGCGGCTAAACAACAAGCCAAAGCAGACAGACAAGCGCAAGCCGTTGAAGCTGAATTGTTAGCCTATACTTTTGAGCAAGCCTTTAACGATTGGCACACATTCAAACAACCAAGCTGGACAGAGGGTTATAGTGATGACGTGCTGGCGCGGGGTAGAATGTACTTAATGCCCCGATTGGGAAAAATAGCACTGGTAGACATTCAACCAATAGACGTGCTGGACACGCTCAAACGATGTGAGCAAGCTGGGAAGCTAGACACCTTAAAAAAGGTACGCTCAATATTATCGCAAGTGCTACGCTATGCAGTGGGAACTCAAAAGCTAAACACCGACCCCAGCCGTGATGTGCCTTTAGATGTTTTTCAAAAACAGGAAAAACGAAACCATGCCCACCAAGTATTGCCAGCCGAAATAAGACTAATTTACCAGAAAATTAACTATCCCTACAAAGGCAGCTTTGAAGTTGCTAATGCTATGCGACTTCTACCTTTAACCGCGCTAAGGGCTAATGAATTATGTGGACTTAAATGGCAAGAAGTCGATTTAGTGGATCGTGTTTTGCGTATTGATGCCCAACGCATGAAAATGAAAAAAGCGCATATTGTGCCATTGTCACGGCAAGCCGTCGCCATATTGGAAAATCAGAAAGCACACCACAAAGGCGGTGATTATGTTTTCCCCAGCCCTTTAACCAACAGCAAGCCCATAAGAATTGAAGCACTGTTAAAGGCTATGCGGGTGCAGGGTATTGATAAGGACGCCTTTACTAACCACGGCTGGCGACACTCATTTAGCACCACCATGAATGAGCGTGGCTTTGAACCGCATATTATTGAGCTACAACTGGCGCACGTTTTAGGCGGTGTTCAAGCTGTTTATAACAAAGCCCAATACTTAGACCAACGCGCCAGCATGATGCAAGCGTGGGCAGATTGGTTAGAAGATTTGAAAGGGTAATATAACCATGTATAATATAACCATTACCAAAAAGGCAAACAAAGCACTAACCAGCCTACAAAGCCGATACAGGGAGCGCATAGCCGAAACCATACAACGCTTAGGCTATAACCCCGATGATGCAACCCTAGACATTAAAACGCTTACGAACCATGACACAGCGGGCTTTAGGTTAAGGGTGGGTGATTACCGTGTTTTGTTTAACCGTGATGATGAAATTAGGGTTATCGCTATCGAACGTATAGCCCACCGACAAGAGGTATATTAACCATGCAAGCGCAAATTATTTACAACGGCAACAACCAGCCCGCTTATGCCGTTATACCGTGGCAGGATTACCAGCGTTTAGCCGCATTAGATAACGATGATGAAGTTATCCCCTTTGACGTGACCAACTATATCGACAACCCTATAAAAGCGGCAAGAATCAAAGCCAACAAAACACAGGTACAGTTAGCCGAATTATTGGGCGTTAAGCAGTCTTACATAGCCAAGATTGAAGGCAAGCTTTACCAACCAACAGGCGAACTGCTGGCGCGGGTACAGAGTGCGTTAGGTGCTTAGTCATTGACCGAACTAACAGCTTTGAGGGAGCGAAATATGAAACGGATTTACGCTGCCAATAAGGCAACGCACACTGACGGGGTGCGTTATGTTTGATGATGAGATGCTTTATGAACTAGATGAAGTGGCTAACTTGTTAGAGGTTACTGTTGCGCAAATAAAACGAGACATTATTAAGGGGCAAGTAACAGGAACTTTGATAGTTAAAACTAAGCGTCCTCACGTTGGTAAAGAGATTGTCATTGACCCAACACTCCCCAGAAAAATGCCTCGTTTCATTAACCCTGATGCACCAATAGAATTACTTTCTATTGGGCGATATGACAGGGAGGATGAGTATGGCTTTTATGATGTTGAAACGCTTTATGAAAAGGGAATAAGTTATGTTTTCGAAAAGCCTTTTGATGTTGTTTGGCATATTTCACATGAGGAGCTAACACGCCTACAAAAAGACAAGAAAAATAAAGAAAAACAAAGAAAAACAAAGAAAAGCAAATACTGAATCAACGGAAACGGATAACACTGCGCCAATGGATGCCGTGCGGGCGGGACAGATAAAAAAACAGGCTATAGGGGTTAAAGATGATGATGCAATCAGCGAAAAAAGCAAAGCAACGATTGCCATGTTTATTAAAGCATTAGGTGAGGCTTATCCCGATGCCAGCTCGTTTATTGATGAACTAAGCAGTGCGCATAAAAATGACAGTAAAAAAGAGCTTGCGATGTTTATTCTCGCGTTAAAAAAAGCTAACCCAAAAATTCAACCAGCCAAAGTAAACACAGCCTCCCAACAATTGGGTTTGACTATCGGAAAATCCACCATTGAAAAGTATTTAAGGGGCGATTTTTGACTATATCGCCTACATTTTGACTACATTGCCCATATAAGCCTTAGACCCTCGCCCATTTATTAAATTTGCCTTCGTCGATTCATAACGAATTTTGGGGGCATAACATGCAACAAACTATTTCAAACAATACCAACACGCCTACAAAGCGAATTCTTAATCAACGTGACATATTAGCCGCAATTGGGTGCTCAAAAACGACTTTGTGGCGAATGATTTCAACCGGTAAATTTCCCGCACCGATTAAAGTTGGAGAGCGGCTCAACGGCTGGCGCGTCGAGACTTTTGAAAACTGGCTAACAGCGAAGGGGGTGTGATATGAAAGAAAGCACCCGCCCTAACGAGGGAATCAAGACTGGCGCATCAGACAATGCCATTTTAAGCATTAACACCAACGACACGCAAGAACAACGTAATTTCATTCTACGAACACTTGCCCGTGGTTCAGTCACAACACAGGAACTGCGGGACGGGGGAATAAAACATAGCCGCGTCGCTCGATATTCGCTGCAAAATGGGAATAATTCGCTATGATGTCACTTTTTGAAAAAGCCTTTGAACTGGGCATTATTGCCGACAAGTTACCAGCCGCCCCAACAGTGGGAAAATGGTATCACTTCCCAGTAGAGGGCAAAAAAGCAGGCAACAGCAGCGGACGCATTAAGTTGCTGGCGCACGGTGTGGCATATTTGCATAACTTTGTTACGGGCGAGGCTTGCACTTGGTTTGCTGATAATCTACCGACCGACCGCAAAGCTATTGCCCTATTGAATCGAGAAGCCAAAGCAGCAGCAGCGCAAGCAAAGCATGAACAAGAAAAGGGGTATAAACGGGCTGCAATTAAAGCCGCTGAATTATGGAATATCAGCGATACTCCTAACCCTGTGCATGGTTATTTAACTGCTAAGAAGTTAAAAGGTATAGGCTTAAAGCAGCATTTTGGGGCGCTTGTTGTCCCTGTTTTTTCCGTGGTTGATGGTTCAATTCAATCGGTGCAATTTATCGAAGGCGACGGCTCAAAACGATTTCTAGCAGGCGGAAAAATGACTGGGGGATTTTTTGCTTCCCGCCTATACCGACAAGGGGAGCGCATTATCATTGCCGAGGGCTGGGCAACCAGTCAATCATTAGCCCAACATTGGAAAGTAAAGGGCTGGCATATCGTATGCTTTAACGCTGGCAATATGTTGGCAGTAGCTAAAGCAATGCGCCAGCAACATCCTAGCGCTGAAATAATACTAGCAGCCGATAACGATGCAAGTGGGACAGGGCAAAAAGCAGCAACACAGGCAGCGCTTGCCGTTATTGGCAAAGTATCACTTCCTAACTTTACCGAGCAACAGCGCCAGCTTAATCCAAAGGCAAGCGATTGGAGCGACTTATATTTATTGGGAGGTGCTAACCATGCTGAATGATGCACCACAAACCCCAACCCTATCCTTTGATGATGCCATAACAGCGCCAGAGGTGCTAAAGGCGCAACACCTAGAAAGTTTTAATTATGGCAATGGACGCTTTGAAGTCAGTGATGCAGGCGTTTACTTTGTCGAAAAGGGAGAAGATGATAGCGAAAAACCAGCTTTATTTATATGCTCTCGATTGGATGTTATTGGGCTAACCAGCGCAACGCATGGCGACAACTGGGGGAGAATGGTTGAATTTACCGACGGCAAACACCGACGCAAAAAGATGCCAATACCAGCAACATTATGGCAAGGCGACGGGTTGCGATTACGTGAAACGCTTGCCGATTATGGCTTGATTATCGGCAGCAACAACAAAGCTAGAAAGTTGCTAATGGATTATATTCAAGCAGCGCCAGCCATAATCCATTTTGAGAGCGTGGAAAAACTAGGATGGCATGATGATGCCTATGTTTTACCAACACAATCAATCAGTACTAGCCCAATTGATACCACCATTTACCAAAGCCCAAACCATCCCCCACCCTATGCCCAAACGGGCACTATTAAACAATGGCGGGATAACGTCGCAACCTATGCCAAAGGCAACAGCCGCTTAGTGTTTGCCATATCCGTGGCACTTGCAGCGCCTATGATGCACTTATGCGGAATGAGAACCAGCACAGGCTTTCACATTAGAGGCGACAGCAGCAGCGGTAAAACAACAGCACTAGAGGCGGCTGTTAGTGTTTACGGAAAACCAGAGCACTTTATGAAGACGTGGCGCAACACTGCCAACGCTTTAGAGGGTACAGCACTAGCCCATAATGATGGTTTGCTGGCGCTTGATGAGTTAAGCCAAATAAACCCCAAAGACCTTGACCAAGTGAGTTATATGCTAGGCAACGGACAAAAGAAAGGACGCGCAACAGTCACGGGCAACGCTAAACCAGTGAGTACATGGCGGCTATTGTATCTAAGCACGGGAGAAGAGTCTTTACATGGCATGTTAGCCAAAGCAGGGATAAAAACCAATGCAGGGCAAGAAATGCGATTTATCGACATTGAAGCCGATGCAGGCAATGGCTTAGGCGTGTTTGATGATACGCATGGCATGGATGGGGCGAAGCTATCCAACATCATTAAAGGAAACGCTGCAAAGTATCACGGGACGGCTGGCATTGAATGGCTAACCTACCTAGTCGAGAATCGTCAAAGCCTAGACCTTAAAGCCGCTATTAAGCCATTTTGTGATGATGCTCTACCGATTAATGCTACCAGTCAGCATAAGCGGGTTTGTGATTATTTTGGCTTAGTAGCCATAGCTGGGGAACTGGCAACAGCGCAAGGCTTTACAGGCTGGGGAGACGGTGAAACATGGCAAGCGTGCAAGCGTATTTTTAATGAATGGCTTGAAGGGTTTGGGAAAGGCAATAAAGAAGCTACCGATGCCGTGCAAGCTGTTAAGGACTTCATTTTGAAACATGGCGCTAGTCGTTTTGAGCATACCGACGGTGAGCCGCATAGAACAATTATTAACCGTGTTGGATGGTACAAACAGAATGAAGGCGGTGATGGCTTTATCTATTACCTAACCGATGCAGGCTTTAACGAGATGACCAACGGACACAATAAAAAAGTAGCAATTAGCGCCCTTATTAACGCTGGCATATTGATACCCGCAAAGGATAGCGACAAGCAAAAGCCTCGCATTAAAGCGATAGGCAAAACCGAGCGCGTTTATGAAATTAGAATTTAGATAGCAAGAAAATGAGCGGGACAATCGTAACAAATGGGACAAGCAATAAAAACAAGGGGTTATCTTGTTTTATTAATTGGAACACCACTGGGACAGAGCGGGACAAAATGACCAATAAGCGTACTTTGTCCCAATTGTCCCAAACCTGTCCCAAACTAAAAAGCTATGAAACGCTAGCAAATACAGGCTGTCCCAACTGTCCCACTTGTCCCAGCATTAAAATGTAAGCAGTTCAAACCTGATCGGACAGTCACCAATGTTGAGTGAGCCTCAATCATAGTAGTTTGAATAACTACACTTCAATTAAATTTTACTACTCCCAATAATGAAAGTCTTCAGGATGAGAGGTTGCATCACGGGGCGTTTCTTTCTTGTACATCATAAACATCATCCAGTCACGCAACTCATTTGAAAGGTTTGGATTAAGTTGACTATTTTCATCTGAAATTCCTTTAAAGAATTTTTCAAACTGATTATTAACCGCTTCTGCATAACCAACTTCTGCCGACTCATGCACAATGACACGACTCCAATCCATCATTTGTCGCCAATAGGTCAAAATGAGTTCTAAGTCACCCCGTAGATCCCACAGGTTCATAGGCTTGCCATCTTCATCAAGCATTAAGGCACGATACAAACCTTCCATTACCGCCGAAGGATGATAAGCACCACGCATGATACGATCAATAAAAGCGCCCCTCATTTCATCGGCAGTTGGTGGACTAGCTTCGCACCAAGCATTGTCTGCTACCTTTTGAACTATTTTTTGCATCTTGGTACAGAAACCTATCGCTCGTTCTGCCAAAGATACCAGCAAGGGATTATCTGACTCTAAGCATCTTGCATAGGCTTGATCAACTTCATCTTTAAGATGATCAATGCCATCAACGTCTTGAATATGCTCATAAGCGGATAGACTACAAGCCTTTTCCAATAATTGAGCATCGCTAATTGATTGGAAGTCGTCGTTATCCAATGAATAATCTTGTGCTATTTCGTCACTATCACGCATTTCATTTTCCTCTTTAAAGCTTGTTAACACAGCTTTAGCTTTGTTCATCATCCAATCACCATAAACCTTTGTTGCACGATCCAGCAAGTCGTAAATATCTTTATCGTCTTGGTATTTTTCGCCAATATCAGTCATTTTTTGGATTAGCGTGCTATCTGAATAATCAGCGTTAGCATCAATCACTGATTGCAGAAAAACCTTAGCTTCTAACATTGCCCACCCCTTTTTTCTCACAATGAATGACGGTAATTAAACCATTAAATAAGACAAAACATTTCCCATTCATTGGACAAATGATTACAACAATAAGCCAACAATAAAGTCTGGAATTTCAGCACTAAGTGCTTTTTCAGCTTTTGCTTTTGACACCCCTAAACTTTTTGCGACATCCGATAGGTTGTTTCCATCTTGCGTCATCTTCTTGACAAGACTTGGTAATACACCCAAGCTATAGTAACTGTCTGCTCTTGATGCTATTTCACGTAAGGTATAGTCGGATAAATCATATTCAGTTTTTGCAATAGAATGACGCACAAACTCTAAACGCTGATTTTGATTTTTAAGCAACCCAAAACCTGATTCACGCGCAACACTCAAGGATAATGAAATTATTTCATCGCTGGTTAATTCATCTTCATCAACATCCCATTCAGCATCACCATCTTCATCAGCTTCGGTTTCAGGCTGCGCCATACGAGACACTAACCACGTATTGGTTGTTCCCAAACGAACATATACAGCCAAATCAACTAATGAACGATCATTAGTATCTTCATCGGTGTCATATTCTTCATGAATGACACACAATGAGCTTTCATTTATTAGGAGTTTTTTATCTAAAAATGCAAAGTCATTGGTTATTACGTAACAACATCCATGCCCTTGCAGTTCACCATAAATAACACTTACGCCCAATTCGCTCATCTGATTAATAACAGCTTGCTTCATAAGCAATAATAGTTTATTCCAATCAATATCTTCTTGCATTTATTCGATCACCTGTAGCTTTTGGTACAAATCAAAAAGAAAGGCAACACGTTCGCTGTCATTTTTTCCACCTTTATAACCATAGGCGGCATCAACGGATTTGTCTAGTTTGTTGTGTGCTTTGGTTAAGTCTGGCGGCATCGACTTTGGGTCGTACAAGTCAGCTAGTGATGAATCTGGGTATTTAGCACGCGCATCAAGTACCGCTTGGGCAGCTTGTTCAATCGCTTGGGTTTGTTTATCGGTGGGTGTTGGCCAAGAAAGGTTGTTATAAACAATGCTAACTGAATAGTTATAACGACTCTCTAATCTGCCACAAGTGGCACGCATCCAAGCGTTATGCATACCACTGGTTACAACCCCAAAATGGTAGAGTGTGGCATTAGGAATAATTTGAATTCTATCACTCACAATAGTTTTATAATCCAAAAAAGCAATTGGTACATAATACCTATTTTCAGAAGAGACACGCGGTAATGCTAAATAATGCCCTTCTGTTGGCTGTCTATTTTCAGTAAACAAAGTCGGGCGGTTTGCCCATTCACGGGTTGATATTTTCTTACTAGCTAGCCGCATTTGCTTAACCGCTTCAACCCGTTTTAGAACCAGAGGCATGGCGCGTAATTCATTCGGCGGACAATCGACCAACCACAAGCAATAACGAGGAATGTTGTTGATAAACTCATCACCACCTAAAAAATTATGAGTGTATTGCTCTGCCTGAGGCTCTAAACGAATAAGGTTGTCTTTTTCTGTTTGGTTTAACAGCAAATTGCCGCCATCGGTTGGCTGGCTACCTCTGGTCATCATCGGCGCGTTTGGCGAAATGGAAATACCACGAGCAGTGACCATCACATTGGGTGCATCGAGCAAATAAGGATTAATGTTATTGGCTGCAACCGCATGGGGTTCGCCCTTAATATCGTCGTAAATAAACAGCGTTTTCTTAGACGTGTCTTGCAGGGAAAAGCCAATAATCACCACATGCACCGCTGCTTTGCCTTTTGCTTCATTAGTCCAACTAAAGGTTCGATGAGCAAAGTGAATGTGGACACCTGCATCTAACAGCGGTTGCCATAAAATGCCGACTTGCTCACCTTGGGTGATACTGTTAGTGCTAACAAAAGCGGTTTTGGTACTAGGGTGCTGTTTCATGTAGGCGGTGGCGGTGTAATGCCACGCAGCAACAAAATCGAGACTTTTGTAGAGGCGAATCGAGTTAACGCCTTCAGTTTTGCTAAATACTTTGGCTAAATCAGCATCTTGTTGTTCATTGCGGTAATTTTTACCAATAAACGGCGGGTTGCCAATTATGTAGTCGGCGTTTGGACAGACACTATGCCAGTCGGTTTGCAGTGCATTGCCACAAACAATATTAGGCGTCGCTGCAATAGGCACAGTTGGACGGCTAAAGCCCAACATAGCATTTGCTTCTTCATTCGCTTGCTCATCGGCAATGTACATGGCAACACGCGCAATATGCGTAGCGGCTTCATCAATTTCTATACCGTAAAATTGACTGACGGAAACACGTATATCCACATTCATAGAATGGTTAGCGTCATTGCCACGAAGCAACGCAATAATATTGTGCTCTAATCGTCGTAATTCACGATAAGTCACTACCAAAAAGTTACCGCAACCACACGCTGGGTCTAACACTTGAATTTTGACGATTCTGTCATGTAACTTTTGTAAGTCACTTTGCCGTCTTTTAGACTTGCCCAATGCGGCTAACGCATGAAATTCTTGCCAAAAATCATCCATAAATAATGGGTTTATGAGGCGCAAAATATTACGCTCACTGGTATAGTGTGCTCCAAGCTCTTTACGTGCTGTTTCGCCTTCTTTGGTCGCAGGTTGAGTCTCTAAAACCGACTGGAACATCGCACCAAAAATGGCAGGTGATATTTTGCTCCAATCAATATTAGCATCACAGGCAATTAGCTTATCGCGCAATTCACCATCAAATACAGGCAGCCTGAATCGCTCCTTAAACAAATCACCGTTAACATAAGCAAACTGACTAACTTGTTCGCTTAATGCCTTTTGACGCTTGTTTTCGGGGATGTTAAGCACTTCTTCAAATAGTGTTTCTAATGCACCTTTTAAGTCAGTACCATCGGCTTTGGTCGATGCCAAATAACGAGTGAAAATTTGTTTTTCACCAAATATGCCTGTGTCATCAGCGAATAAGCAAAACAAAAGCCTCGTTAAAAATACTTCCAACTCCCTACCCGTAAAACCATTGTTATACAAAGCGTCGTGCAATGCTGTAATAGATTTAACCGCTTTTTGATTGACTGGCAGCTCATCCCTCAGTTCTAACTTTGGGTTGCTGGTCAAGAACATAAAGTGTTCGGCGTTTGCAGCCAGTTCTTCTAGTTTGCAAGTTAATACAGGGGAATCGTTAAGGCTATCCAATGAATAGAGCCTAAAGTGAGCAAAATCGCAGACCAACAGATAAGGGGGTATGTCTCCATCAAGTTCTATTCTATTCACGTACTCTATGGCTTGAACGTATGCCTTATCCAAGTCTACATCACGAGACTTCATTTCAATCAGTAACTTATCAGGAACATAACCATCAATAAAGCCCGTGTTGCCTTTTGCGTTTTTAATCCTTTTTTCAAAAGAATTGGCAAGCCGCCCAGAAATACCAAAGCACTGTAAAAAATCTAGCTGAAACCGCTGTGCTTCGCCTTTCTCATCCCAAGCATCGTGATAATCATGTGCAAATTTTGTTAATTTTCGACGCACTTCTTTTATGTCAATAGTGTTAGCCAAAGCTTTTCATCCTTTATCTACTGCTTAATGCAGAGTTTTTGTTTCTGAATTAGAAACAGAATAATAGCAGATGCTAATTGAATTTTGTTTCTGAATTAGAAACAATGAGGCTTGTGCCTAAAATCGGTACGATGAAAAAATCACTTTATTCAAAGGAAAGTTCGATCCTAGGGGATTGGCTTTGCAAACAGCGAGAGACTAAACAGCTTACGATGCGTGAAGTCGCTAAAATTATTGACGCGCCGCATTCGTTCGTCTGCAAAATCGAGACAGGTCAGCGGCGACTAGATTTGATTGAGTTTGTTTGGTATTGCAAGGGGATGGGATTTGACCCAAGAGAAGGGTTAGCAGTCATTCAGAATTATGTTGATGAGGTGGGGTTGCCAAGTTAGGACTTGCTTGTGATATGTTCACTCATACAATAAAATGGCAAAGAGTGGTGTTGATTGCGCCATATGACGCGTTAAGAAAGTCGGAATTGTAGGTTTGGTTATTATCTATTGATTATCTCTAGCATAGATTTTTGGGGGTATATTTGGGGGTGTAAAACCAAACAAACCCAATAAAATCCAAATAAATCAATATACTTCAACTCCCCCCGCCTCCACCAGACATTCAAATCAAGCCACTTCAGAGTGGCTTTTTTGTTGTCTGTAAAACATAAATATCAATGAGTTATCGTTTTTTAGCGCATCATCGTATTTCTTTAGATTCAATAACACGGATTTGGTTTTATCACAACATGGTATTTATCCTGAAGTGTGTGAAAACCCCATGATGTTAATCAGCGTCCAATTTTGACCACCCTAGGGAATCTCTAAAAACCTCGCTTCGCTCATTTTTAGATTGCCCAATTTTATTTTTTAGCTGAAGGAAGGGGTTTTATCAATACCTTACATGCTATTTTAAGCAACCCCTTCCTTCAAACTTCCTACCTATTAAGTTTTTAGAGGTGCCTCCTAGTTTTATTGTCAACAACCCAGATTCACAACGGTATTTAAAGTTGTTCAGGCTATGGGCTTACGGATACAGTTGGCGAGTTAATCGTAAAAACAACCTCTGACCTAGCTGTTTGTCCGTCTGTCAGACTTAAAAAATTGTATCTAACTGGATACTACTGTAAACTAAAACCATGAATATACGTAAACTCATATTAGACGATGGCTCTATCCCTTTTGATGAGCGTTTAGCTAAGATTCGGGACACTAATGCCGTCAGTAGAATTACTGTCCGCATCGACCGTTTAGCGAAAGGCAATGCTGGCGACCATAAGCAGCTAGCAGAGAATCTATGGGAACTACGCATTGATGTCGGTGAAGGTTGGCGTGTTTACTACACTCAGGAAAACGAACAAATTCTGCTGCTGATGATTGTGGGCAGTAAAAAGACTCAGACTAACGATATTGCACTGGTTAAGGAATGGCTAAAATGACAACATCACGCACCTACGACTCTGCGCCTTACGACACAGCAGATTACCTACAGACACCCGAACAAGTAAAGTCTTACCTAGAAGCCGCGTTAGAAGAAAACGATCCTGACTTCTTTATAGATGCTTTAGCGATTGCGGCACGTTCTGTCGGCATGACTAAAATAGCAAATACCACTGGCTTAGGTCGAGAAAGTTTGTACAAGGCATTGAGTACGGGCAAACAACCCAGATTCACAACGGTATTTAAAGTTGTTCAGGCTATGGGCTTACGGATACAGTTAGCGAGTTAATCGGAAAAACAACCCAACCACTCGCATCATTAGCCAGCCTATGGTCTGCTGTAACGAGTGTGGCACTACTGTTTTTTGCAGAAGCCGCAACAATTGCGTTGGTATCCAGCAGGTAACGCTTACCATTCATCGCGCAAGCTTCTCTGCTGGGCGAGCGCATCACCATTCCACCCTATTCCTTGTAGATCAAAGCGTGGCATGTGCTCTGGAAAATATGACTACATGTCTCAATCGAATGGTATAATTCAGCAACTAACCCAAGAGGGATAAACAAAAATGCACACTTTGACCCTCACTGTTCAAGATGACATTTACAGTCAGCTAATGCAGGCAATCAAGTCGTTAGGCAAAATTGACATCATAGAAGATAAACAAATCGCAACTAATGATGGCGACAACCTGATTGACTTTGGTGCATACCAAGTAACAGCTTTTAAGAATATTGACCCTGTAAGCTACCAACGGGCAGTCGTGATGAATGGTAAATACTTACTCGATACCAACTTCTATCAGACGTCAATTACTCCCCCTGCCTCCACCAGACATTTAAATCAAGCCACTTCAGAGTGGCTTTTTTATTACCTGCAATTCATAAAAAAATCAATAAATTATGATTTTTTGGTGGTTTTTAGCGTGTCATGTGATCTGTACTGCGCAAAACAGATCATGATGACTTAGAAATCGAAATAGCCGTTTCTGGCTATAAACTTGGGGTATATTAACCAACCCTTGTACGAATATGGGTTGACACTCCACCCCACACCGAATCAAATATCGCTTAACTGAGTTTATGAAAATCACTTACCTTGCATTACTATGCACAAACCCCTTAAAGATAGTCATGATGATGATTTTAATGTCCAGCCATAACGACCAGTGTTCGATATACCAGAGATCATATTCAACGCGTTTTTGCATTTTATCTAGTGTATCGGTTTCACCGCGCCAACCATTCACTTGCGCCCAGCCAGTAATACCAGGCTTCATTTTATGGCGAAGCATGTAGCCATCGATTTGTTCGCTGTAATAATCATTGTGGGCAACCGCGTGTGGTCGCGGCCCAACAATCGACATATCGCCCTTGAGCACATTAAAAAACTGCGGTAGCTCATCCATGCTCGTGCGACGCAAAAAGGCACCAAACGAGGTAATCCGCGCATCACCTTGCTTTGCTTGTGTTACCTGACCATCTTGTTCATGATGAACGACCATACTACGAAACTTAAGCACGTCAAACGAATCGCCATTCCAACCATGCCGCTGTTGACGATAAAAAATGGGTCCGTGCGAGGTCAATTTAACCCCTAATGCTAATACCAACATTAATGGACTAATCAGCAACAAAATAATGAGCGCTACCAACTTATCTTCTAAGGATTTCAATATCAAATTAGCAGGTTCGGACATAGGAGATACACGTAAATCAAGTGCTGTCATACCCAATAAGTCTTTAGGTGATTGCCATACAGACAACAACGCAGAATCATCCGGCAACCAGCGCACATTCACCATACATTGGTTAAGGTGCTGTAATATCTGCTCAATATGCGATGCCTGAGACAAGGGCAACAATAACCACAACTCATCAAAGCCAGACAAGCCTTGTTTGAGCTGATCCATTTCAGACAGCGTCATGGTTTTATTTACTTCATAACCTGCATAAGGTCGCGCTAATACCTGTTTTTTTATTCTGTCGCACGCTTGTGTGTCACCTAATAGCATCACATGCTTGTGATTTGCGCCAGTTTTACGCATATAACCCAGCAAGCTGTACACAACCGCCCGAGCTGACCACATCATCATGAGTGTCGAAAACCACCAAGCCAATAGCCAAAAGCGTGAAACCTGCTCACCCACTTTAAACAAGAAAAACAGCGTTGCAACAATCAGCACCACACTCGTCCAAGCAAATAATACTTGTCTTAATAAGCGCAACAACCTCATGCCACGCCACGAGCCATACACCGAAAAAACTGGGAAAACCAATGTTGAAGCGATTACCGCAGCAAAAATAGACCAACCATAAATGGTTAGTAAGTTACTGGAAACACTATTCGGCATCAACAACCAGCCCACTACCATGATCGAAACAATATCAATGAAACGAGCCAAGGTAATTGACAGAATTTTGCTAGATTTCATGGATTTTCTCTTTTAATATCTTTCGGGCTTTATCCACTTCAGCAGCAGCTGTTCATACTGTTCCAAAATAAGTTGCCAAGTGAATAAGGCTTCATATCTATGCAATGAAGCTTGAGACATATATTCTAACTTGTTAGTATCTATCAATAAGCGATCTAAAAGCTCAGATAAATCTTGTTCATTATCAAAATACTCTGCTTCTTCACCAGCGACCCAACGATTAAAACGATTATCGTTCGCAATTACCGCTTGAGCAGCTCCAAGTGCTTCAATTAATGATGGATTGGTTCCACCAACGGTGTGTCCATGCACGTAACAGGATGCATAAAACCGTAACGCATCTAAGACATCATGATCGTAAATAGCGCCAATAAATTTAACTTCATCGCTGGCGACCGACATTACTAAAGCATGATACAGATTGGAAGGATCGTATTTTCCTAAAACGACAAGTTGGTGATATCTCTTTTTTTGTGAGAAAGCTTGTACAATTTCTAAAATAGAGTTTTCTGGTTCAGGTCGCGCTATTACTATTGCATAATTCTTCGGCTGAATGTCATATCGCGTTAGTAATGAAACGTCAGCATCCGATACCCGCCTTGCACCATAAGGGATCATCGTAACGTTATCATCATCAACACGAGTAACTAAATGATTCTTTATTTCTGGATGATCTGCAATTAAATGGTTTCCGATTAAACAGCCCGCGCGCTCATTGAAGTACAACCAAGCTTTTTCATACCAAGTCCACTTATCGCGTTTCCACTCAATACCGTCCATATTAATTAGGTTATATCTACCTTTTATACGGAAGCCAAGATTAAACAGCGCGGTGTTATAACCTAGCGTTAGAATAAGTCCCTGCTGCGTCATTGCATGTTTAACCGATAGAAAATCAAATAAGACCGTTGCTTTAGCGCCTTCACTCGCTACAGGTATATGAATCCGTCGAATACCACGCCAATTGCTTTCACTCACGCCGTCACGTTCTGCCTTACTCTCTTGACAATAAACGGTGACTTGCCAACCTTTATCTACCAAATAAAGCGCTAAATTCTCAGCAAAGGTTTCAAAGCCACCATGCGAGGCAGGTATCCCGCGAATACCTGTAATAATTAAGTGCTTCATTACTTTTTACCTTGCACAAACGATGACCATAACTGATAACTCAGTAGCAGTAAAATAGCTGGAGTGATCATGACCAATGCAAATACGCCTACGAGTCGTCTGAGTGCTCCTAAACGCGGCAGTTGCGATATCTGTTCTAAACGACGTGCAAACTGAATCCACTCAAAATCATATGACAAATTCATCATACCGATTTTTAACTGCTGGAGTACTTCTGGTGAACGACTCAACATTAATAAGTTATCGGATAGTTGCTCTGCAGAACTAATAATACCAGCATGATTAACCCTTAAGCGATCACCCCATTCGTCATCTTCATTCTGCAAAATAGGTAACGCTAAAGACAAACAATCAAAATTACGTGTTCGCGAAGCATAATCATTTTCGTACCCATCTCCTCCCCAAACTAAAGACAAATCAAAAGCCGCCCAGTAATCTAATCGTTTTTCAAACGGAACCCAAGACAGAAATACAATATTACCATGCAAATGTTCTTCTAAACATGAAAGCATATCAAGACGTTTAAGCGCATCAACACCAAAGAAAACCAGCTTAATGTGTCGGTTTTGCTCCAGTGCTGGTGCGATCATGAAAAGCAACTTATTCACATCAAACCAACCATAAACACCACCCAACCAGCCAACTAAAAAATCACTTTCTTTCAAAGGGCTGACATCATAAAGAAGTTCATTTAACAAGAGCAACCCATGCGCTTTGTCTCGTTGTACATAAGCAAAACAACCAAATGGAACAATGTGCACTCGGTCAAACTGAGTCGTTCTAAAAAGTGCCGCAGAAACACCCCTAACAATATCTTGCTGACGACGATTAGCGACAATTGTTTGATCAAATACTAAACCAGAAAAAAACGACCTGAACACGTTAAACATCGATTTAACGACTATTCGAAATGATACTTGCTCGGATTGACTTAACTGCTCATCTAACTCTATCCAATGCGGAACATAAGCGTCCAAAACAACAACCTTACCGAGAAACCCGCACAAAAGCGACAACATTAATACTATTGGTCCACCACCATGCAAAACAATCACATTTGCACTCAAAAACCCCTTAACTAAGGCATAAAACTGATTCAATCGTATAAAACTAATTAAACTATTAGCAAAGGTTAAGTCAATCGACCTACCAACCAATACAACACTATGTCCTAAAGAGCTAAGGGACTCTGCTACAGCAAGGTAACGCATTTCTGGACCACGAAGCGAAGCGCCATAACTACCTTTGTAGAGTAATAAAAATTTCATTTTTTTCCTGAAACTAAATCTTAAATGCAACTAAAAAAACCACTCGACAGCATCTTATTTTTTATCCCGAAAACCGTTTTTAGCTTATGATAAAAAATAGAAACGAAATCATTTATAATTCTTACCAAAAATCTCATCAATTTTTTCTATTTTACTTCTTCTAAACATAAAAATAAAAACGGTTATTAAATTTTTAAAGACTATTTTTGGTGTAATCGCAATAAAAAAAATTAAAAATAACGGATAGTTAACCGTGAACGGAAAAAGCATCTTGTATCGATTAAAAACTTTGAAATTTAGTAATCCCATTGCTCTAAGAATAATTAAATTCTTAAGCAAAAAAACTCCAGATACTTTCCCAAAATCCATGATACATTTCATTTTACTTACAATCCTGTATGCGGAAGGAAGTGACATCACAAAATTCATCCAACTTTCACAACCTATCTCAAAAACTTTTGGAGAGTGACTCCAGTTTTTCTTTGATAAAGTTGGTGGATTAAGAGAATCTATAGAATATTCTTTAATCCATATAATATTAAAATCTATATCTGAAATATATTCAAAAATAATTCCTGTCTGAACAAAATAACTCTGGAAATATCTTGTGAATTCAGCGCTATCAATGAGTTTTTTATTGTAAACATTGACAGCAGCACATGTCATAACTGCACCTAAATCACTTAATAGTTTATTTTTATCTGTATAGTTGTTAGTAGGGCTTACAATCTTATCCGCCAAATTAAAAACTACCACATCAAAATTTTGTTCACTTTTATCTATAGTAGAAAAAAAACAACTTACACCACTATCAGGTATTTTATAAGTATCCCCCAACAACCATACATAATCAGTAGCTGGCATTTTAAGGGCAATCTCAAAGTTTTTATCTGGACCTAAGTTTTCATCATTACGATGGTAATAGATATAGGGATAAACCTGTTGCCACTTTTCAACAACGTCTTTTGTATGATCCGTAGAAGCATTGTCGGAAATATAAATCGGGACACTATGCGCTTGCATAATCGGAATATGGACTTCTAGTGAGTAATCCAAAAAGTCTGCTCGATTATAAGTCGGAATGGCAATGGCAAGACGTTGATTAACTGACACAATTTTTTTCCTTATTTCGATACTTCGCAAAAACAAATACAGCCCACGGCAGACCCCAAATATATGCACTTAAGAAGCCTGCAAAAAAATACTCAACAGGTAAATAAAGCGCAATCAACCAAGTGACCATACCAATATAAACACCACTCACAAAAGACACCGTAACAAGAGGCTCTTCTTTGTGTGCGCGCATATAAAGTGCTAGTGCATTGATAACAACCTGTACCAACCAAGCCAAGGAAATGAGCGCTAAAGACGGAACCGATACCAGTCTATCAACAAAAGGGATATAAGACTTAAAGACGGTCACCCCTAGAAACAGCACCAATACGCCAAGCAAGTAGGTCAAAACGGTTAGCAGCAGATGGCGTTTAAACATCGGATTAAGCGTATCATAATCGCTCTGAGAAACAAACATATTCATTTTGGGCACAATAATGGTCATCCAAATGTTGGCAATACCAAACATTGCTGCACAAATAGCAATACTTAATCCAACCTGTCCCGCCTCTACCGCGCCATAATAATGAAAGGCGATGGGGGTAAAAATCGAGAAAATAAAATAACCACTTACCCAACTGATCGCATAACGCCACATCAGCGGCATAATTTCTGCTTTCCAAGCATGTGTTGTTTGTCGTGATAGGTCGTAAAGCTGAAACAGCATCGTACGATAGCGATAAACAATCATACTCAACCCAGCAATAGCTCCGATCAATAACCCTATTGCTAAGGCATAAAGCGCAAAGTCACCAACTAATAAAGCTAAGGTTAAGCCAACCGTGATAATAGATATATGAAAACGGATTTTTTGTACGTCGCCAACACTATCGCACCCTTCTATAAAGGACAGTAACATGCTGTTTATAAAAACCAGAACAGAAGCAACCCCATAAATTATCCAGGGTAGCTGCCAATCGACTGCTGCGTTTTTTTCACTCAGAATCACATAGCCCACTAGCAGCACCAATGGAAAGACCAACAGCGCCATAGACAATGACCATTTAAGCGCAAATCTTAACAAACTGGCATGGCGTTCTAAATGTTGTTGTTTACCTGTTAAGGTTTTTTGCTCTGTAAACTGTAAATGTGCAAACTCATGAGCGGAAAACTGTAGCAATATGTTTGAAAACCCCATATCGGCAAATACAGCCAAAGCAGCAAGGCTAATAAAAGTAAACCAATAGCCCTGTGCTTCGGCAGTTAAGTACAGAGGTACAAGGATAAGCAGCAATGGTCCTGAAAATAATCTCCATAGCTGATTAATCGCTGTATGACGAAAGTCGTGACTTAGAAGGGTTTTAAGCATGGTCACTCGCGGTTAAATAGCGAGCAATTTCTAAAACAACGCCTGTATCTGACTTCATGGAAGGAACATACCCAAACTCTGCAGCCTTCTTATTCATCGAATAGTAGTTAATTTTTGCACCTGTTGCGTTAAGCCCTGCACTCGTAACTAGCTCATAGCACAAACCAAACTTTTCTTGTAAAGACTTCAGCAAGCTTAGTTTGTCAATCGGCGCCTGAGTATAACAATCAACAGCAGTATTTATTGCTGCTGATTCAATCATTGTTTTAATGATGTGAGCAAAATCGAAAGGGGTAATAAAATCTCGAACAATATTCGTTTCTGCTGTTTTTAGCACTTCGTTATTTTGAATGGCTCTGACAATATCAGTAATGAGAAATCGAGCATTCATATCTTGGGTGTGACTAAAATAGTTGAACACACGTACATCTACAATCGCACAGTCTTTCAATGCACGATGCCGTGCCTCTGCATAAAGTTTAGCAATGCCATACCAATCACTTTCCTTCAAGTGATTAAGATCAACTTGTGCGACAGAGTCTTCTGTTATAGGTTGCTCAAAATCACCACCAAAAACCGCACCACTGCTTAAAAATATGTATTTCGTTTGCGGGTGTTGTTGCAAGTAATCTAATGCCAACTTATCGTATTGGTAAGTAACATCAAAAATAGCACACCCCATTTGTTTGGCAACGGCTGGATCGCCTACCCCCACAAAATTAATGATGACATCGTAGTTGTCTATCGATGAAAAGCCATCGTAAGATAAGTTTTCACAGTCAATTTTTATACCCAATGCTTCAAATTGCGCTAATACTTTCTGAGGGGCGCGTGAAAAGAGTACGAGCTCGTATTCGGTATAAGCACGAAAAGAAAGAATTAAGTCTTTAGCAATTTGGCTAGTGGCACCCAAAATAGCGATTTTCAAGCTTTAATCTCTACACTCTTTGGATGCATATCAATAATCATCTCTGACTGTAGAATATCTCGTGGCAATAGAGGTGAAATATCCTCCAATGGTGGCGAAACAATACTACCATCTGGATTGATGGCGAGCGAAAGCTTCGGCATAAACAGTTGCTCTGGATCCATAAATACGTCACAAATAACAGCATGTCGACTCGCTTGAACCAAAGGAATAACGCGATCAAAGTCTTCCCATGTGTGTATCGCATAGTATTCAATACCAAATCCGTATGCAATCTTACTAAAATCTGGACATGAAACACCACTTTGATTATCTGTTGCGCAGTATCTTCCTTCAAACAAATTTTTCTGTGTATGCTTAATCATGAGATAACCATCATTATTGAACACAAAGATTTTGATCGGCAGGTCATGATGAACAATTGTTTGCAATTCTTGCAAATTCATCATAATACCGCCATCACAGTTTAGCGCCATTACTTCGCCTTTATTGCTCGCAAATGAAGCACCTATCGCTGCGGGAAGCCCGAAGCCCATTTCCCCTAACCCTGTTGAGGTCATGATCCTCTGGGGACGCTTTAATCGCATAACTTGATGCCCAGACAAAAGAGCGGTTCCCATATCAGTTGTGATCAGCTGGTCTTCTTTGAAATATGCTATCAGCTTATCAATAAATTTATATGAGTTGATATAACCATTTTTATCTTCATGCTCTGGTCCAATGTATGGATATCTTACCTTGTAACCATCACAAACACTCTTCCACATCGTCTTAGTACTGTCAGTACATGAAATCGACTCTGATGCCTTTATTAGTTTTTCAATAAAAATCTTAGCATCCGCAAGCACGCTAACATCTGCAATGTCTTTCGTCTTTTCTAACTCTAGTTGATCGATATCAACCTGAACGATTTTGGCTTCACGCGCAAACTCATCATGCACATAACCAATCATTGGGATTGCCATACGGTTTCCAATAGCAATGACTAGGTCAGCGTTTTGAATCACCAAATTAGCACTACGATTACCGTAAACACCTGCTCGTCCGTAATTTAGTGGATGATCATCATCTAACATATCTAATCCTGCCCATGAAACAATGGTAGGAAAAGGAAAAGCCTCTAACAATTGATATATCTCATCAACGGCATTGGCAAGACGTACTCCATGCCCCAACCAAAAAACAGGGCGCTCAGCGACAGATATTAGCTTCGATATCTCTTCTAACGCAACATCAAGCAAAAACTTAGAATCACTATTGACAGGTTCTAAACTTTCATAATGTGTAATTTCTTTAACGGCTACTTTTGATGCTTGTATATCCATCGGAAAATCTAGCCAAACTGGACCAGGTCTTCCAATTTGAGCAATATTGTAAGACTTTTCTAACTCATATAAAGCTTCAGCAGGGTTCATCACTTGCTTTGCATACTTTGTGATGCTACTAACCATACCGCTACTGTCATAGCCTTGAATGCCCCACATACGCATTCCCTGCATTGAATCAATAAATCGTTTATTTTCTTGGCCTGAAATCACAATTCCCGGTATAGAATCAGCCCATGCACTCATAACACCAGTAATTGCATTCGAACTACCACCGCCAGCCGTAACCAAGGCTGCAGTTACTTTACCCGTAACACGGAAGTAAGTTTGCATTGCCATCGTTGCAGCTTGTTCGTGATGCACGCAAACAATTTCGGTGTAACCCAACTGCATAATTGAATCAAATATGTGCGAGTTTGCAGAGCCAATAATTCCAAAAACATGTTTTATTTCTTGGTCTTTCAAAAACTGCGCGATGAGGTCACTAACTTTTAACATATTATCAATCCACTATGCCTTTATAATACTGAACTGTCTTGTAGATCGCCGAATCTACAGAGGTATATTGATGTAAACCAAATAGAGTCGTAGCTAAGCCCGTATCTGGAACTAAATAACTATTTTTCATATTGCCGAAAATGGAAGCATTTAAAACAACTTTAGGCATATTTTGAAACTCTGAACTAACTTTTGATGCTAAAGCTTCCAAAGATAAACCGATAGAACTTCCCAAATTGATTACTTGTCCGCTTACTCCGTTAGCAGCAATTACAAGTAACCAAGCTGCCACATCTGAACCATAAAGATAACTTCTAACACTTTTACCATCACCCAAAATGCGAATAGAACGATTATGAATTGCATCATTAATAAAATTATTAAGTGCCCAAGGCGAATCTAATTCTTGATAAGGACCACAAAAGGTAAATGGACGAACAACAACAATTGGAAGTTTAGCCTCACTTCTGACAGCAGAGCAAAAAACTTCGGAATAAACCTTCGCGGCGCTATAAGCATCTTTTGATTGGCTCGTTAACCGTTTGAGTGGATAATCTTCACTGATATCTACTTGCTGATCATTGTGCTCATACACCGAACTAGAGCTAATTTGTACAATGTTTTTCAAGTTAGAAAGAAGGGAGCTTAAGTTAACAATATTTTGCAGACCTTGACCAATCGTTGTCATGGTATCTATTGGATTCGAAAAATGGAATCGGTTATCTGGCGTACCTGCAGCATTGATGATGTAATTCACATCCATTGGTAACTCGGCCAAATTTTTTATATCCGTTTCAATTCGGACAAATCGATCATTTTTAGTTAAGTGTGTCAACTTTTCCATTCTTGTAAAATCTCGATCAACGAGATAAGCTTTTACATTCAAATCATGATGTTGATTAGCAAAATACAACAACTCGCTCAACCAACAACCAATAAAACCAGAAGCACCTGTAATTACAATGTTAGCATTTTTTAATAATTCAATTTTGCTCGAAATGTGGCTATAAACACGGGCGCAATCTTCTGCAATCGACACTTGTTGCTCTATCATTGCGTAGCTCCTTTGTTTTTCAACTCTAATGCAACATCAATAATCAAGTCTTCTTGTCCGGCAACAACCCTTCTTTTACCGAGCTCCATGAAAATATCACGAGGGTCTACAGAAAACTCCTGAGCAACTCTAGCGACTGGCTTAAGGAAACCCGAAAAAACACCTGCCAACCCACTCACAATGCTATTGGAGCTAATGGTGGGCGGTCTATCCATTAATCTACTTTCTGCTAAATCGCCTGCATCCAGCAATTTATAAAAATCCAATCCCGTTTTATAACCAATCCGCTCTAAAACAGCAACCAATACTTCTAGTTGTGCATTACCAGCACCTGCACCAAAACCACGAGCACATCCATCAAGCATTAAAGCACCAGCATCAACCGCAGCAACCGAATTAGCTATCGCCATTCCCAAATTATTATGTGCATGAAAACCAACAGGAATAGAAAGCGCATTAACCAAATGACTAACCCTATCAGTTACATCATTAGGTAAATAATTTCCAGCAGAGTCCATAATCACAATCGCTTCGGCACCATAGGCTTCCATTTTTTTGGCTTCTTCTGCTAGCGTTTCTTTATCGACCATGTGCGACATCATCAGAACACCAAACACATTCTTACCTTCATTTCGACAGAAACGGATATGACGCTCAGTAATGTCTGCTTCTGTACAATGTGAGGCAACCCTCACAACATCAACACCGACATCAAGTGCTTGTCTTATATCTCGAGAAATTGTTGCGAATCCAGGTATCACATGAATACCTAGCCTCGAACGCTTAAGATGTTCTCGTGCCGCTCTTAACATTGTCAGGTCATCTACCTTAGACTCTCCTACCAAAAGAGATGAACCGCCTAAACCATTACCATGCCCAACCTCTACAATAGGAATGCCAGCCAAATCCGCTGCATTGCAATAGTCGACTATTTGCTGAACATCCAACTGATGTGCAACAGCATGATTACCATCTCTTAGTGTGGAGTCACTAATAATAATGTTGTGTTCTTTATTCATACGGTCACCAAGGTAGCATACTCTTCTGCCATTGCAATAGCTGCACAATTAATAATATCAAGGTTACCAGCGTATTCAGGCAAATAGTCACCTAAACCTCTTACTCTTACCATCACCATCAACAAACCATTCTCATAAACAGGTACATTAACAAGCCCATAGCCTGGCACATATGATTTAATTCTATTGATCATTTCTTGCAACTTGACGTTGAAGTCCACCATATCTGGTGATGTAACTTTTGCGTATACCGTCGTTTGCATATCAATTGGTGGCACAGCGGGATTCAAATTGAGAATGGCTTTGGTCTTTTTCGCTCCCGAAAACAGCTGGACACCCTTCTCAGTTGTTTCTATATACTCATCGAGATTGAGTCTTGTTGCTGGACCTGCACTTTTAGATGCAATGCTAGAAACAACCTCTATATATTCAACGTGCTCAAAGTAAGAACCAATCACATGCGCAATTGGAATCGATGCTTGCCCACCACACGTAATCATATTTATGTTTAATTCATTTTTGCATTGATCGCTATTAACTGATGGAACGCACATTGGCCCTACACGAGCTGGCGTTAAATCAATAACTTTTATTCCGAGTTCTTTCAATATTTTTGCATGTATTAAGTGATCTTTCGCTGATGTGGCATCAAAAACAACATCTACCTCTTTGGCATTTCCTACAATGTATTGTATGCTTTTATCTGAACACTTTACATTTAAGGCCATGGCTCTAGCCATACCTTTAGAATGCAAACTACGACCAACAAAGGCAACGCACTCTAGTACTGGTGACCGCTGTATCTTAAGCAGCAAGTCCGTACCTATATTACCTGAACCAAGAATGGCGACCCTAAATTTTTTACTCGACATATTTAGCCTATTTTACTTCTACCACGACATTCAACTAACAACCTCTTTTGCTGACAGTTAAGCAAAGCTTCTAGCAAGTGACTGCCTAAAAAGCCCGTTGCGCCTGTGAGGAGGATGGTGGGGTTAGTGGACTGTTTCGCTTGAACACTCATTGCTTTTCCAACCGCTCAAACGATTTAGTCTTAACGAGCACTTGAAGCTGACTGATTGCCATCTCGTTCAAACGCGCTAAACGCGCTTGTGGGCTTAGCGATTGTTTAATCAGTTCTGCATTATAACTTTCCAGATTCGATAGCACGACCAATTGTTCAACACTGGCGTAGTCTCTGATATTACCATCCTTTTCTGAGTTTTCATCTCGCCACATTTTTGCTGTTTTACCAAACAACGCAATGTTGAGCAAATCGGCTTCATTAGCATAGGCAAAACTCGCTGACTGTAAGTCAATTTGTGGAATGATATGCTCTGCAATCGCATCCGTATGGATACGATAATTGATTTTGGCTAAATTTCTGGTTAAATTCCATTCTAGTTTTCTGGTATCGATTTCTTCTTGTTTAAGACGTTGAAATTCTTTAATCAGAAACAGTTTAAATTCTGCCGATATCCAGCTAGCAAACTCGAAAGCAATATCGGGATGTGCGTAGGTTCCGCCATAACGCCCTGCTTTGCTTACAATACCAATCGCTTGTGTTTTTTCATGCCAACGTTTTGGCGTTAGTACAAATGCATTACTACCTGCTTCATTTTTAATTCCATCGAATTCGATGGAATTAAAAGCAGGATTATTGATCCTCTCCCATAATCCAAGAAATTCAACAGTTGAACGAGTTCGCATCCAGTTTTGAATGATATAGTCGCTCCGCTCTGCATCTTTATAACGCGCAATATCGCTCAAACTTAAATAGGTCGCATCGCTAACCTGTTTGACTTGAATATTCTGATCTTGTACGACCAGATTGGGGAATTTACTCATAAACTGGTCATTATCCTATAAAGCCCTTTTTTGCTGAAAGCTTTGGGCTTATATTTAGTGTATTGTCCCTGCCCTTCCGACTTTAAGGTCGAAATTTTCGACCTTAAACTTGCCCAATCTTCCTCTGTCAACTCAACGATGTAACCAAGAGGGAATTTTTCAGGATTATTTTTAACCGCTTCGTTGATGCGTTTGGTTTCAACTTGGTAAAGCTGTGCAACATCACTATCAAGCAACATTTGCTGATTGTTTAAGTGAATAAACCGAGTCGCTACTTCTTGAATACTGAGTTCGTTAATCATGCTAGCCTTGTCTCTTTCCTAAAGGTGTCGAATTCACCCCCTTTAAAACTTGGATTATTGATTCTTTTCATAGCAATGCCTTCATCATGTGTCCGATTTTTTCGGACAGTTCATCATTGCTTCTGTAAGGATAATGATACTACTCATTGCCAGCGTCCTCCCGCACTATTTTCCACTCACCACTTTTTGTACTACCAACACGAATTAGCTTACCAGAACGCTTAAGTTTATCTAAGTGTTCCTTAACCGTTGCATCTGACTTATGAAGCTTTTGGGCTAGTTCATGACGCGTAATACGCGGATTAGCCTTAATAAGAGCAATAACTTTAGCAACGGTGGTTTCTTGGGTGGTTTCTTGGGTGGTTTCTTGGGTGGTTTCTTGGGTGGTTTCTTGGGTGGTTTCTTGGGTGGTATGACTACCTTTCACAGGTGATTTATAAAATGTCAGCGTGACAGAGTGAAAGCTGTACTCATAGCTGGGTTCGGGCAAGCCCATCTTTAAGCATTCTTGCACAATATTATTGGTACCTTTTCCCCAACTTTCTACAAATCCCGCTTTGTAAAACACATTGGCAATAACTGGATTGAAAGGCTTGGATGTATGTTCTTGATTAAACTTTTCGATGGGTACTTCTGGCGACAAGGTTGCGCCATTACTCATTACTAAACGTTCGTCGTACACGCGAATTTGCAACACAGTCGTATCCATGTAGTCGCGATGAATAAGCGCGTTAATCACAGCTTCACGGATAGCTTCATAAGGGTATTCGAGTGTTTCAATACGGTTCAGCCCTTCGTAGCTAATATAACTTTTCAGATATTTAGCACGCAAAATATCGATCACTTGCTCAAGTTGCTGAAATAAATTTCCTTCGATAATATCGCTGGTAATTAACTCGGTTGGGCTTAAAAAACGCCCAATTTTTGAGTGAGCTTGAATAAAGTATTTTTGTGGATTTTTGGCAAACAACAACACAGCGGCACGTTTGAGTTTTTCGCCATCGTAAAGGTTTAAGCGTTCAAGTAAGCTTTTAAGGTCTCGCTCATTGGCAATGGCGGGCACACGCTTTCTGGCCCAGTTTTTAAACGCTTCGACGGTGTCGAGATTGATGTCTTCCAAAGTAAAGTTATCGACCGCAACATCATCCCAAGTTTTGCCGTACTTTTTGAGTAAAAAATTGGTGAGGTTGCCGCCATTAAGTTCTAGTGTATTACTTCCGCTTCGCTGATAAAACTTACCAGATAAGGAAACTGGCGCGTAGGTAGCTGGCACCGTCATTTCTAGATAACTACGTCCTTGTTGTTGATGCGCTTTAATGTCGATGAGAACGCCCAGTCGATTGTTGACTTTATTGGGCAATGTTTCCAAAAGTTCGTTTAGGTTATCAACACCGACAACTTCACCTTGGTCATCAACACCCAAGTACAAAGAACCACCCTGCGTATTGGCAAAAGCACAGATCGTTTTGAGATAATCATCCTGCCAAATTCGTTTGAATTCGTTGGTTTGTGATTCAATCATTTCACATTTCAATCCATACTCATTGTCATACTGAGCAGAAAGGATAACAACTGCTCTAGCATCTACTTAAAACCCAACACCAAAGAACTCTTCTAGCTTTTCGGCGATATAGTCTAGGTGTTCTTGACCTAGTCCCGGATAAATACCCAACCACAGTGTTTGATTCATGGTGATGTCTGTGTTCGTTAAGTCGCCTACCACACGATATTCTAGCCCTTCGAAATAGGGCTGACGAATGAGGTTACCTGCAAACAATAGGCGCGTGCCAATTTTCTGCTGATCTAAGTATTTCGTTAAATCGACACGGCTCACACCTGCGGTTTCTTTGAGTGTAATCGGGAAACCAAACCACGAAGGGGTTGCGTTTTCGGTTGGCTCTGTCAACTCAATAAAGTCGGTGACGGTACTTAAACGATTTTTAAGGTAATCGAAGTTGGCATTACGCTTTTCGATAAACTCTGGCAAGCGCTTGAGCTGCGCTAACCCACAAGCGGCTTGCATATCGGTAATTTTGAGGTTGTAGCCAAGGTGTGAGTAGGTATATTTATGATCGTAACCAACAGGCAAACTGCCTAACTGCATGTTAAAGCGCGTACCGCAGGTATTATCGCAACCTGGCTTGCAGTAGCAATCACGCCCCCAATCACGGAAGGATTCAGCGATCTTGATGAGCTGACCATTATTGGTGAAGACCGCGCCACCCTCACCCATTGTCATATGGTGCGCTGGGTAAAAACTAAGGGTAGCGATATCGCCCCACGTACCGACCATTTTGCCATCAAACTTAGCACCCAAGGCGTCGCAGCAATCTTCGACCAACCATAGGTTGTATTTGTCGCACAACGCCTTAACTTTCGATAAGTTGAACGGATTACCCAGCGTATGCGCTAACATAATGGCTTTGGTTTTAGGCGTAATCGCCGCTTCGATTAAGTCTGCATTGACGTTGTGTGTGCTTAAATCGACATCGACAAACACAGGCACAGCACCAAATTGCACAATGGGGTTGACCGTAGTGGGGAAGCCCGCCGCAACACCAATCACTTCGTCGCCTTTTTTAATGGCTCTGTTACCCAACTTTGGCGATGTGAGCGTGCTAAAAGCCACCAAGTTTGCAGACGAACCTGAATTAACGGTAATCAGGTGTTTAATACCGATAAACTCTGCGAGTTCTTTTTCAAACTGATCGTTAAATCGTCCAGTGGTTAGCCAACCATCTAAGGATGCTTCAACCATGTATTGTAATTCGGTTTCGCCAATCACTTTACCCGATGGTGGTACCAGCGTTTTACCCGCTTCGAAAGGTTTGTCGGCATATTGCAGGGCTGCGTATTCTTTCACTAAGGCTGCGATTTCTTGACGTAATGATTGGGTTGTTTTCATGGTTAACTCTTGTCCTGCATATAATCGGTAATTTCTTGTAAGCACGCTGCGTGCATGTCTTTATTGGCTAACCAAGCCTGATGCCAATCGACAATACGATTGAGCGTCTGCTCTAAGCGCCATGTCGGTTGCCAGTGTAGTTGCGCTTTAGCTTTGGAAATATCTAGCTTTAAGTAGCCCGCTTCGTGCGGATGTGCGTCTTCGTCGAGCTGCCAACTTGCACCCTGCCACTTGGCAACCATTTTATCCAAAATCCAACTGACTGGCTGTGCATCTTCGTCGAAAGGCCCAAAGTTCCAACCTTCTGCAAAGACTGTTGGCTGTTCGTACAAAGCTTGCGCCAACACTAAATAACCCGACAAGGGTTCTAGCACATGTTGCCAAGGGCGTGTTGATGCTGGGTTACGAATAATAACAGGCTGACCTTTTTCGAAGGCACGTAAAATATCGGGAATCAGGCGATCTTCTGCCCAATCACCACCACCAATAACATTTCCAGCACGAGCAGAAGCTAAACCAACACCTTGTTCTGCTAAAAACGAACGGCGATAAGCGGAAGTGACTAACTCCGCACAGCCTTTAGAACTACTGTACGGATCGTGCCCCCCCATTGGCTCATCTTCACGATAGCCCCATACCCATTCTTTGTTTTCATAACATTTGTCGGTCGTAACAGACACAATGGCTTTTAAGTTAGGGCAACTTCTGGCTGCTTCTAATACCTTGGCTGTTCCCATGACGTTAATGTCATACGTTTCCAGCGGTTCACGATAAGACAAACGCACCAAGGGCTGTGCTGCCATGTGAATGAGAATGTCGGGATCAAACCCAATCATGCTTGCTTTAACTTGTGCTAAATCACGAATATCACCAACTTCTGACTGCATGCCATCGCCAACACGCGCAACATCGAACAAACTTGGCTTAGAAGGTGGCGTTAAGGCATAACCTTTAACCACCGCGCCCATTTGCTGCAACCACAACGCCAGCCAACTTCCCTTAAAGCCTGTATGACCTGTTAAAAAAACGCGTTTGCCTTGCCAAAAAGCTGGATTAACCACAACTTACTCCCATGTTTTCCAAGGTGCTTTGCCTGCTTGCCATAGCTCTTCCAAGTGATTTTTATCGCGCAAGGTATCCATTGGCTGCCAGAAGCCTTCGTGTTTGAACGCCATTAACTGACCATCGGTAGCCAAGCCCATTAAAGGTTCTTGCTCCCACGTACAAGCATCATCACTAATACGATCAATCACTTTTGGAGACAAGACAAAGAAGCCGCCATTAATCATGGCACCATCGCCTTTAGGTTTTTCTTTGAACTGCATAATCTGATTACCTTGAAACTCTAAAGCGCCAAAACGCCCTGGTGGAAAGGTCGCAGTTAAGGTAGCATCTTTACCATGCGCTTTATGAAAGGCTATCAGTTGACCAATATCCACATCGGATACACCATCGCCATAGGTAAAACAAAAGGCCTCTTCATCTTTAACATAGTCGGCAACGCGTTTTAAGCGCCCACCTGTCATGGTGTCGTCACCTGTATCGACCAAGGTTACCGTCCAAGGCTCTGCACGACGTTCGTGTACTTTCATTTCGTTGTTTTTCATATCAAAAGTGACATCAGACGTATGCAAAAAGTAGTTGGCAAAGTATTCTTTAATGACGTAGCCTTTATAACCACAGCAAATCACAAAATCATTCACGCCATGCTGGGAATACATTTTCATGATATGCCATAAAATGGGCTTACCGCCAATTTCTACCATCGGTTTGGGACGGATACTGGTTTCTTCGCTTAATCGCGTACCCAACCCACCTGCTAAAATAACCGCTTTCATTTATTAATCACCTAATCTAAATTAAGAAGAACTGACAAAGGCATCGGAATAAAAAGTCTTTTCCGATAAACCAGACTGAATAAACGCTGCTTTCGCATCTCGAATCATCGCTTCGGAGCCACAGGCATAAACGACAAAATCAGACAAGTCTGAATAATCTGCTAATACTGCATTTTGTACATAACCACGAGCACCCTGCCAAACATCATCTGCCCGTGACAAAACAGAGACAAGATTCACATGGTCAGGAATGCTTTGCCAGTAAATATCTGCTTCGGTGCGACCACCCCAATAAACACTTATTGGTTGAGTATTGGGTAAAGTGGCAATCATCGCTTTAATCGGCGCAATACCCGTCCCTGTTGCAATAAATAAGGGCGTTTTCGTTGTTTCACGTAAACAAAAAGTCCCTAAAGGTCCTTCGATGCGGAGTAGGTCGTTCACTTTGGCAGTATGAAACAAATAATCGCTCATTTGACCCTTTTCGACTTGCCGAACTTCGAGTACCAGCTTATTGTCATCGCGTGGTGCATTGGCAATGGAATAGCTACGACGAATGCCGTTGGCAATCAAGTCGATATATTGTCCTGCTAAAAAACGAAGAGGTTGATTAGGCGGCAAACGCAAGGTAACTTGGACAACATCACCACTAAGTTTGTCTAAAGCGTCAATGCGACAAGGCAGAGTTTTGGTTTCAATACCAGCTAAAAAGCCTAAATCCTCGATATCTAAAGACACGTCTGTTATTGCTGTACGGCAACAAGTGAGGATAAGTCCGTCCTGTTGCTCTTGCTCGGATAGACTTTCTTCGTTTTGCAAGACAGTGGTTTCACCAATTATCACTTTCGTTTTACAAACACCACAACGTCCTGTCTTGCAGCTATGCTCTAATACCAGCCCTTGCTGTAGCGCAGCATGTAATAAGTTTTCGCCTTGGTTAAGGTTAAAACTTTTGCCGTTATTCAATATCACTTGCATGAGCAATGAGCACTCAACGCTGGTTGACGACGAAATGAACCGCGCACCAATACCGCAAAAGAAGCCATAAAATGATCCTATTCGTTTTATTATGCTTATTCTAACAAAAAACCAAGCAACGAACTGTTCGCAATAGGCTGAAAAAGCAATTAATCACGACTGGTTGAGATCGCAGCGAGTAAGCGGGTTTTTAGCGCATCTTACTCTGCATATAGCTTTTAATATTGACATAGATATGCCGTAAACTTTCGAAACCAGATAACGCCAACAGGATATTATCGATACGTTCTTGAACATCGGCAGGATATTCATGCGCAATCGCATTACGGATTTCACGCAACCTATCCCACTGCTCGGTCGATTCAATCAAGCCCAACTTTTCGAGCAGATTTAACAGGTCAATCATCGGCACACTTGCATCGGAGACTTCTCTAAGTGCCAGTAGCACCTGACGAAACAGCTTTGCGCCAATCTTGTCCTGAATCTTGGTGTAATTAAACAAAAAGCTATTCACAACGCGCTGGTTGTTATAATCATCAAACCATTCTTGGCAGATATCGGCTTCGCTTAATAGGTCAAAATCAATCGTGCAACTCATAAACAGCCGGTCGATTGATTCGAATATGGCACTTAATGCTTCTGACACAACAACACTCCACTCTGCTTCGCCACTCTGTCGATCAGACGGTTTTGACCACGATCAACAACCAGATCGATTTTTTGATCTCCAATCAGGCGTTTAAGCCTAACCAAAAAGTCTATTTTCTTTACCGCAATATCCTGCAAATTTTCAGGAGCCAGAAAAAGGTCAATATCTCCACCCTTTTGCTGTTTATCGGTACGGCTACCAAACAAATATAAATCGCCTTTATCGAACACCTGCTCAAAAACCGATTTTATCTCTGCAAGCACTTGAGGAGATAATCGTACAGCTATATTCTGATCCATCTTCAGCACTCATTTTTTATTTTTAGTTTAGGGCATCTCTAATAACTCGATCTTTCGTCATCCTCGCGCATACGGAGATCCATAACGTCAAGAAGATAGATTCCCGCTTTCGCGGGAATGACGGATTTTTAGAGTTGCCCTTTATTTTAAACCATTAAACGATTCGATATCGATCAAAAGTGAAACGAACTGTTCGCAATAGGCTGAAAAAACGATTAATCACTGTTGTTTGGATTACTTTGAATAAGCGTCATTAAATGCTCGAGCAAGCACAATTTTACTGTGTGTAATGGTTTAATAATCTCGTATGGCTGGGACAGAATTCACGAGTAAACTTCATCATGTGCGCCAATGTCGATGGGGATAATCTGTGCTTCTGTAATGACCAAATCAATAACGATACGGTAGCTTAAATTGATTGAAACGCTGTGATATTCATTGAGCTTGCCTTGCAACTTGTGCAGGCGTAGCGACGGATGAAAAGGATTAATCTCTAACAATTCAATCGTCTTAATATATCTTTCTATCGCGTCTGGATGTTTTTTTAGAAATTTCGTGAGCTTTTTGAAATAACTATCGGTACGAATAATTTTATAGGGCATTCAATAGTTCTTGCGCGTGTTCTGCTGCGGTTTGTTCCTGATAACGTCCCGCCTGAATATCTTGCATGGTTTGATAATGAGCAAGATCAAGCTCTTTTTGCCTAAATTCGTTATAACGCGCAATATCTAACACGACAAACTGGCTTTTTCCGCGCACATTAATAATGAGTTCGTCTGCTTTTTGCAGCATATTTGCGAACAAGGACACGCCTTTTGTTTTTACATCATTAGCGGTAACAATCATGACAGCACTCCAAATCGTACGATTGATAACACTATAGCACGAAATAAAAAATGCGGTCGTTTTTTCGGCTGCAATTGCATTTGATAAGTAGTATTCATCCAAACAAAGGCACTTAAGCCGGCAACACCCGCTGCATCACACTCCACATGGGGCGCGTAGCTGGTGTGGGGTAGTTGCTTGTAGGAATAGGATTAACCGTTTTACATGCCTTTTCTGGCATAGCATCGATAATCTGTTTCGCAAAACCGTACCACGTGGTTTGATTTTCTAGCCCTGCGGTCAGATGATAAATGCCACTGTGTTGTTTAAGCTGCGCTAATGGCTGTGCCAAAATACGCGCTGTATCAGCCGCTAAATCGCGTGCATCGTTGGGGATTCCGCGCTGATCAGCAACAATACTCAGTACTTCACGCTCTTTAGCAAGACGCTGCATGGTTCGATAAAAATTATTGCCATAGTCGGGATGGTATACCCAGCTGGTTCTGAAAATTAGATAATCGCAGCCGCTATATTTAATACCCTCTTCGCCCATCAGCTTACTGTAGCCGTAATAGTTAATCGGGTTAGGCTTATCAGTTGGTTCGTAGGGAGTTGTTTTACTGCCATCAAACACATAATCTGTCGAATAATGCACGAGCAAAGCACCAAGCTTCTTCGCTTCGCTCGCCAAAAGACTGGGAGCGGCAGCATTCGCTAAATAACAGTTAACTTGGTCTGTCTCGGCCTTATCTACCGCTGTGTAAGCAGCGGCATTAACAATGATATTGGGTCGATGGATTTGTACGGCTTGAACAACGGCATTCAGGTCGGTCATATCGCACTCGGTTCGACCTAAAGCGATTAAATCGCCTAACGGAGCTAGGGTTTGCTGCAAAGCATAACCAAGCTGTCCATTTTTACCCAGCAATAAAATTTTCATTATTTTAACTGCATAACGGCGATAATAAGACCCGTCGCACCTGCAACCATGCCACCAATGGCGAGCAAAAGCTCATCTTTGAGCATTTTCAAATCTTGCTTAGTGGTTAACTGCTCATCAATCAACTTTTTCTGCGCCTCAGCAAGCACCTCAGCCTGTTCTACAGGCATGCCCACAGCAGATAAGCTTTTTACAAACTGGTGTGTATCGAAGGTTATCGATGCCATATTGACTCCTTAGGGTTAATTAAAGACTTCTGCATTTTGCAACAAAGGTTGTTTGCTGTCCTTATCCGACAGTAAGGCTTGCGTTAAGTCGATTTGCCAGTCGATAGCAATACTGGGATCGTTAAAGGCTAACCCACGGTCGCAATCTTTGCTGTAATGATTATCGACCTTATACTGAAAAACAGCGGTTTCTGATAGCACAACAAAACCATGCGCAAAGCCGCGCGGGATAAACAGCTGACGCTTATTCTCTGCCGACAATTCGACTGCTACATACTGCCCAAAGGTAGCACTACTTTGGCGGATATCGACAGCAACATCGAGTACCTTGCCTTGCACCACTCGCACGAGCTTACTCTGTGCATAAGGCGGTAGCTGATAGTGCAGTCCGCGCAAGGTACCGTAGGTCGAAAAGGATTCGT